>NZ_JBIVUV010000008.1:0-386135 GCF_044768525.1 Streptomyces sp. NPDC091287 | reverse complement strand
TTACCCGTAATCGGGTGCACACATCACGAGAGCGGAACAACCGGTCGGAATAAGACCCGTTGTTCACAGCGTCCTCGCTGTGTAATTGCCTACCGGTCACCGAATTGAACCGGCAGGACTTTCAAAGGAACCACCAACCTGCCGAAGCAGGCCGGGGTATCAACATATCTGGCGTTGACTTTTGGCACGCTGTTGAGTTCTCAAGGAACGGACGCTTCCTTCGGTCCCGTTTCACCGGGGCCCTCCGGGCGCTTCCCTTCGTTACTGCTTTGTCCTGCTGTCTTGCGTTTCCGACTGTATCAGACTCTTTCGTGTCCGATTCCCGGTCGAAGCGGGTCTCGCATCTCGCTTTCCAGGTCCTTCGCTTTCGCGTTTTCCCTTTCCGGCGAGTCCGACTTTACCAGACTCTCTTTCGTTCCGTTTCCGGTCCGAATTCGATTTCTGATGGCCTGCGGAGCGGCCTTGCCTTTCGGCTGACCCGACTTTATCAGAAACTCACGGGGCTAAACGAACGACCCGATGAGTTTGATAAGGGAGAATCATTTGGCCCGGCGGAGCTAACAAGCGCTCCTGCACGAGCGAGATAGATACTACGCGCTCAACTCGAACTTGTCTAGTTCGAGGCAACCGTTCAAATCTACCTCCCCACATCTGCCGTGTCAACGGTTTTTGTGGGCGAGGAGGACACTAGCAGGTCAGCAGGGGTGAAAGCACATCGGCTGTCAGGCTGCGGTGGGAAGTTCGGCGCTGCGTTCGACCGCTGTGAGGTCGCCTGTGTCGCCGGCGCGGGCCGCGCGGCCACCAAGGATGTAGACGTACGCGAGAAAGGCCAGCTCAGCCGCGATGCCGATGGTGATCCGAGCCCAGGTCGGGAGGCCGGACGGGGTCACGAAGCCCTCGATGAGTCCGGAGACGAACAGGACCAGGGCCAGACCGATTGCCATGCCCAGGGCGGCGCGGCCCTGCTGAGCCAGGGCGGTCCGGCGTGACAGGGGACCTGGGTCGATCACGGCCCAGCCGAGGCGCAGCCCTGTGCCGGCGGCGACGAACACCGCGGTCAGTTCGAGCAGACCGTGGGGAAGCACCAGGCCGAGGAAGACGTCGAGACGGCCCGCGGAGGACATGAGGCCTATGCCGACGCCGAGGTTGAGCATGTTGAGGAAGAGGATCCAGATCACCGGTATGCCGAGGAACGCCCCCAGGATCAGGCACAGGGCCGCGGCCTGCGCGTTGTTCGTCCATACCTGGGCCGCGAACGACGCCGCCGGATGGCTGGAGTAGTAGGTCTCGTACTCCCCGCCCGGTCGGGTCATCGCACGGAGGTCATCCGGTGCGGCGATCGCGGCCTGAACCTCGGGGTGGGTGCCTATCCACCAGCCCAGCAATGCCGCCACCACTGTCGAGAGCACCGCTGTGGGAATCCACCAGTGGCGCGAGCGGTAGACCGCGGCGGGGAATCCCGCGGTGAGGAACCGGGCCGCGTCCCGCCAGGACGCCTTGCGGGTGCCGGTCACCGTCGACCGGGCGCGGGCCACGAGCTGCGTGAGACGTCCGGTGAGGAGGGGGTCGGCGCTGCTCGACTGGACCAGCGAGAGGTGGGTCGCCGTGCGCTGGTAGAGGACGACGAGTTCGTCCGCTTCCGCGCCGGTGAGGCGGCGCCCCCGGCGCAGGAGGTGTTCGAGGCGGTCCCACTCCGTGCGGTGGGCGGTGACGAAGACGTCGAGGTCCATGGGCGTCTGTTGCTCCAGGCATGGGGGCGTACGGGTTCGTACTACTGCGGCGCGCTGGCGGTCAGCTTGGCAGACTGTGCCCGGCTGGGGCAGAGAAGGTCGGCGAAGGGTGGGGCCCGATGAGTGAGCTGGTTACCGGGGACGCGGTCGTTCTGGGGTTGAGGCCCGCACGACTGCCGAGCCGGGCGCTCGCCTCGGCGATCGATCTGGCGGTGACGTTCGTCGCCTTCATCCTGATATCGGTCGTACTGGGCATCGCTTCCGCCTCGTTGGACGAGGCAGCGGTCGCGGCGATCGGGGTCGCCTCTTTCCTGCTGGTCCTGATCGGCGGGCCGGTCGCGGTGGAGACGCTGAGTCATGGTCGGTCCCTGGGGAAGCTCGCCTGCGGGCTGCGGGTGGTGCGGGACGACGGCGGGCCGATCCGGTTCCGGCACGCGCTCGTACGGGGGGCCATGGGGCTCGTCGAGATCCTCATGACCTTCGGCGCCCTGGCCTCGATCGCGTCCCTCGTGTCGGCGCGGGGTCGCCGGATCGGTGACGTGTTCGCCGGGACGCTGGTGATCCGGGAACGGGTCGCGGCCACGGGCCGGTCCGTCTCCGTGCCGCCTCCCCCGCCCTGGCTGGTCGGCCGGTTCGCGCAGCTGGATCTGTCGGCCGTACCCGACGAACTCTGGCTCGGGATACGGCAGTACCTGACGCGGATGCGGCAGCTGGATCCCGGTGTGGGGCGTTCGATCGCGGAACGGCTGGCCGGTGAACTGGTCGCCCTGACGGGAGCCGCCGCGCCCCAAGGTGTTCCCGCGGCCGCGTTCCTGGCCGCGGTGGTCCATGAGCGGCAGTCACGGGATGCGCGGCGCGTGTTCGCCGGGCCTCGCGCCGAGGGGCCCGTCCCGTCCGGGCCCGTCCCGTCCGGGCCCGTACCGTCCGGGCCCGCCAGGTCTGTTGGGTCGGGTGCGCCTGGCGGGGCTGGCGGGAGTTTCGGGGGGCCCGTGTCTGGCGGGGCCGGTTCCGGGGCGGGGGGCGGTGCCACCGGTGGTCACGAGCAGCGACGCGGGAGTGCTCCCTCGGGCGGGTTCGCCCCGCCCGGCTAGGCGGTGTCCGGCCCGGATCCGGCAAGCGGGTCCTGGTCGGCCGGGGTGCCGGAGGCGCGGGGGGACGGGGGCGTCTCCAGGTGTTCGAGCTCGATGCCGGGTGCCGCGACGACCACGTCACCGGCGATGTGGATGGTGTGCTGCTCCCCGGTGTCCAGGGCGCTGACCTGGTATTCGTCCACGATCAGGGGGCCGTTGTCAGTGGTGTGCGCTTCACTGTTCACCAGGGCCCAGGACTGGTCGACGGTCCTGGGTGCGAGCACCGGGTCCGTGAAGGTGACCACGCGGACGCGGGTCGTGGGGGAAGCGGGGGTGAGGCGCAGGAGACGGGTCATGGCGATGAGGAACGCGGGGGACGTGCCGGCGAAGGTGTGGGCGCGGACATTGCCTTCGGTGGCGTGGCTGCCGGTCGGGTCGGTCCGGACCCAGGTGACCCCTTCCAGGGCTGCTCCTCGCACCTGCCAGCTCGCGGCATGGAGTTCGAGGCGGATGGGCCGGCCCAGCTCGTCCAGGGCGAGGTCGACGGAGCCGAGGTGGTCTCCGGTGGGGGATGTGGTCTGGGAGACGTAGCGCCAGCCGGAGGGGCCGGGGGCGCAGTGGAAGTGTTCTTCGCCGAGGGGGGTGTGATCGTGAAGGTCGTGGAGCGAATACCTGCCGCGGGGCATGGGGTCCTTCGGGTTCCTCGGGTCGTGCGGGGGCGGTAACGGGAGCAGGCCCCCGGCACGGGGGTGCGGGGGCCTGCGCTCGGATCTGCTGCTGCGGGCTGTGACGCCGCTCGGCGTTCGGGAGGCCGGCCTTCCGAACGCCGAGGGTGGATCAGCGACCGCGGAGGGATCAGTAGCGGTAGTGGTCGGACTTGTACGGGCCCTCTACCTGAACACCGATGTACGCCGCCTGCTCGGGGCGCAGCGTCGTGAGCCTGACGCCCAGGGCGTCGAGGTGGAGTCGGGCGACCTTCTCGTCCAGGTGCTTGGGCAGCACGTACACGTCGGTCGGGTACTCCTCGGGCTTCGTGAACAGCTCGATCTGCGCGAGGGTCTGGTCCGCGAAGCTGTTGGACATCACGAAGGACGGGTGCCCGGTCGCGTTGCCCAGGTTGAGGAGGCGGCCCTCGGACAGGACGATGAGGACCTTGCCGTCGGGGAACGTCCAGGTGTGGACCTGGGGCTTGACCTCGTCCTTGACGATGCCGTCGATCTTCGCGAGGCCGGCCATGTCGATCTCGTTGTCGAAGTGGCCGATGTTCCCGACGATCGCCTGGTGCTTCATCCGGGCCATGTCCTTGGCCATGATGATGTCCTTGTTGCCCGTCGTGGTGACGAAGATGTCCGCCTGCTCCACGACGTCGTCCAGCGTGGCGACCTGGTAGCCGTCCATGGCCGCCTGCAGCGCGCAGATCGGGTCGATCTCCGTGATGATCACCCGGGCGCCCTGGCCGCGCAGGGACTCCGCGCAGCCCTTGCCCACGTCGCCGTAGCCGAAGACGACGGCGGTCTTGCCGCCGATCAGGACGTCGGTGGCGCGGTTGATGCCGTCGATGAGGGAGTGGCGGCAGCCGTACTTGTTGTCGAACTTCGACTTGGTCACCGCGTCGTTCACGTTGATCGCGGGGAAAAGGAGGGAGCCGTCACGGTGCATCTCGTACAGGCGGTGCACACCCGTCGTCGTCTCCTCGGTGACACCGCGGATCTCGGACGCGAGCTGGGTCCACTTCTGCGGGGCCTCACCGAGGGTGCGGTTCAGCAGGGTGAGGATTTGGGCGTACTCCTCGCTGTCCGCGGTCGACGGGTCCGGGGCGGCGCCGGCCTTCTCGAACTCGACGCCCTTGTGGACGAGGAGGGTGGCGTCGCCACCGTCGTCCAGGATCATGTTCGGGCCGCCGGTGGGGGTGTTCGGCCAGGTCAGCGCCTGCTCCGTGCACCACCAGTACTCCGCCAGCGTCTCGCCCTTCCAGGCGAAGACCGGGACGCCCGCGGGGGCTTCCGGAGTGCCGTTCGGACCGACGGCGATGGCCGCTGCGGCGTGGTCCTGGGTGGAGAAGATGTTGCAGGAGGCCCAGCGGACCTCGGCGCCCAGGGCGACGAGGGTCTCGATGAGCACGGCGGTCTGCACGGTCATGTGCAGCGAACCGGTGATCCGGGCGCCGGCCAGCGGCTGCGCGGCGGCGAACTCCTTGCGGATCGACATCAGGCCGGGCATCTCGTGCTCGGCGAGCGTGATCTCCTTGCGCCCGAAGGGGGCGAGGGAGAGGTCGGCGACCTTGAAGTCCTGGCGGTTGGTGGCCGTCGTCATAACGGGCTGCTCCTCGTGATGGGTCGAGGGTGGGCTTTCTGGGCTGACTCTGCGGTGCGGCGGGCACACGAATGCCCGGGGGTTCGCAGTGCAGTCCGTCGGAGGCCCTCTGTCCCTCGCCCGGCTCGCTCCCGCCAGCCGGTCGACCGCCATCAGCAGCGACGTCTGTTATCCGTATCCGAATCTACACCGAACGGCCCAGTGAGCCCCAGCCCGTTCGTGGAGAGGGGCGTGTGTGAGGGGTCACCGGGCCGATCGGGGCTGATGCGCGGTGGGTCAGTGGCCGGAATCCTTCGAGGCTGGGCCCTCGCCTGTCTCGGGTCCCGTTTCCGGGGCCTCGGCGACCTTGCCCGGGTTGGTTCCGGTCGCCGCGGCCTGCGCGTTGTAGATGTCCGGCTCCAGGTAGATGACCCGGGCGATCGGGCACGCCGCCCGGATGCGGTTCTCGGCGGCGTTGATGGCGTCGGCGACCTCGGTCGCGGTCTCGTCGTGCCGGACCGCGATCTTGGCGGCGACCAGCAGTTCCTCGGGGCCGAGGTGGAGGGTGCGCATGTGGATGATGCCGGTGACGGTCTCGCCGTCCACCACGGCCGCCTTGATCTTCTCGACGTCCTCGATGCCGGCGGACTCGCCGAGCAGGAGGGACTTCGTCTCGACGGCCAGGACGATCGCGATGAGGATCAGCAGGATGCCGATGCAGAGGGTGCCGATGCCGTCCCAGACGCCGTTGCCGGTGCCGAGGGCGAGGCCGACGCCCGCGAGCGCCAGGATCAGGCCGACGAGCGCGCCGAGGTCCTCCAGGAGAACGACCGGGAGCTCGGGCGCCTTGGAGTGGCGGACGAATTCGGTCCAGGAGCGGTCGCCGCGCGTCTGGTTGGACTCACGGATCGCCGTACGGAAGGAGAAGATCTCCGCGATGATCGCGAAGATCAGGACCCCGACCGGCCAGTACCAGGCCTCGATCTCGTGCGGGTGCTTGATCTTCTCGTAGCCCTCGTAGACCGCGAACATGCCACCGACCGAGAAGAGGACGATGGAGACGAGGAACGCGTAGATGTAGCGCTCGCGCCCGTAGCCGAAGGGGTGCTGAGGGGTGGCTTCGCGCTTCGCCTTCTTGCCACCGAGCAGCAGGAGTCCCTGGTTGCCCGAGTCGGCGAGCGAGTGAACGCTCTCCGCGAGCATCGACGACGAACCACTGAAGAGGAACGCTACGAATTTGGCCACGGCGATCGAGAGGTTGGCGACGAGTGCCGCCACGATCGCCTTGGTTCCGCCTGACGCGCTCATGAGTGCGTGGTGTCCCTTCGTCGGTGCGCGGCAGTTGCCGTCGCGGTGAGGCGGCACATTGTTGCAGCCGTCGGGACGGTCCGTGGGTCAGGCCGCCACGGTGGCCCGGAAGAGTGTTCCCGGTCCCGCTGCCTCGACGGCCTCGCCGGCCGGAACGTACGCGGACTCCCCCGGTCCCAGAGCGAGTTCACCGACGGTGACCGAACCCGCCGTGCAGAGCAGGATCTGGGGTGTGGGTGCGGTCAGTTCGGTGGGGGCCGCCCCTGGGGCGAGGGTGTAGCGGGACAGGGCGAACTCGTCGGCGGGGGTCTCGTAGAGCTCCTCGCCCGACGGGGCCGCCTCCGGGCGCAGCACGCCGGGCTCGGTGGCCTCGAACCGGACGATCCGCAGGAGTTCGGGGACGTCGATGTGCTTGGGGGTCAGGCCGCAGCGCAGCACGTTGTCCGAGTTGGCCATGATCTCGACGCCGAGGCCGTCGAGATAGGCGTGCGGTACGCCCGCGCCGAGGAACAGGGCTTCTCCGGGCTGGAGTTGCACGTAGTTCAGCAGCATCGCGGCCAGGACCCCGGGGTCGCCGGGGAAGTGGTGGGCGATGCGGGCGTAGGGGGCGTGGGCGCCGCCGAGGCGCTCGGCGGCGGCCGCCGCCTCCGCGACGGTCTCGGCCATCTCCGCAGGTTCCGCGCCAAGGATCGCCGTGAGCACCTCGCGGAGGGCCGCTTCCTCGGGGTGGGCCCGGAGGAGGTCCACGTACGGCTTGAGGGAGTCGACTCCCAGCGCCTCCATCGCTTCCGCCGCCTCGGTGGGGCTGCGGAAACCGCACAGCCCGTCGAAGGGGGTGAGGGCGCAGATGAGTTCGGGCTTGTGGTTCGCGTCCTTGTACGTGCGGTGCGGGGCGTCGATCGGGACGCCCCGGGCCTCCTCCTCGGCGTAGCCCTCGCGGGCCTGTTCCAGGTTCGGGTGGACCTGGACGGAGAGGGGGGCGCCGGCGGCGAGGAGCTTCAGGAGGAAGGGGAGGCGGGGGCCGAACCGGACGACCGTCGGCGCGCCGAGCTCACCCTCCGGGTCGGCGTCGATGGCCTCGGTGAGGGCCAGCTCCGTCTCACCGGACGCGGTGGTACGGGTGATGCGCGAGGGTGCTCCGGGGTGGGCTCCCATCCACATCTCGGCCTGCGGTTCGCCGGTGGGCGCGATGCCGAGCAGGGCGGGAATGGCCGTGGTGGACCCCCAGGCGTAGGGGCGCACGGTGTTGGACAGCCGGTCCATGGAGTCGTCCTCGGGTGGGGCGGAGTGGGCAGGTGTGGCACCAGGGGTATCAGTGTTACGTGAGGTCCTGGAGTCGTGGGGGTGGCCGGGGGGTGACACGGTCCCGGAGGGCTGAGGGGGTTCCCTGGCCTCACTGGGTTCCCTGGCCTCCCTGCCCTCCCTAAATTCCCGTGGGCTCCCCGGGCTCCCCAGGAGGGTTCCCTGGGGCTCTGGGGGCCGCGGTCCTTGTTCGTGGTGTTCCGGTGTCCGGGTGTTCCTGTCCGGGTGTTCCTGTCAGGGCTGGGGGGCCGAGGCCAGGGACAGGTAGACCGCTGCGAAGTCGGTGATCGCGAGCAGTTCGGCCACGGCCTCCAGCGCGCTGCCCTCCTCCGGCTCCAGCTCGCTCACGGGAGTGTCGTGGCCGATTGCCAGCTCCCGGGCCGCCGGGTAGGCGCTGAGGCCTCCCGTCGGGCGGTCGCGGAGCAGGACGACCCGGGCCCTCAGCGTCTCGCCCTCGTCGACCCGGTCGCGGAAGAAGTCGTCGGGGTCCGCGCCCGCCGCGAAGTCCCCGGTGAGGAGCGTGCCGTGCGAGGGCAGTGCCTCGGGCAGTTCCGCGGCCAAGGCGGGGCGGCCGGCCAGCTCCGACAGTACGGCGGCGAAGCGGCGTCCCACCGGGCCCGCGGCGTCGCCCTCCGTCCACAGCAGCGGCAGGCTGTCGGCGAGCTCGGCGGCGAGTGTCTTGGCCGGGTTGCTGTACGTGGCGATGGCCGGGCCGCAGCGTTCCGCGGTGCGGTCCAGGCGGTCCGCCACCTTCTGCAGGTCCTCGGGAGGCGCGGTCACCAGGCCGACCCGGTCCAGGAGCGCAAGCAGGGGCGTGAGCAGGGCCCACAGTGTGCCGGGGCCGGCGGCGGAGGTCTCCGCGTCGTACTCGCCGTGCGGGGCGGCGGCCATCGGGACGACCAGGCCGTGCACCCCGTCGACCGCCTCGCGCAGCGGTGAGCGGGTGGGGGCGACGGCGACGACGGTACAGCCGCGGCGGTAGGCCTGCTCGGCGAGCAGGGCGAGGCCCGGTTCGGAACCGTCGGCGGTCGCGATGAGGAGCAGGTCCACGGATCCGGCCCAGCCGGGCAGCGCCCAGCGGAGGGCGCCGGGGGCGGGGGCCACACCCGTGGGGTGGATGCGTACGACGGGGGCGGCCGCGCCCGCCAGTGCACCGATCAGGTCGGCGACCCCGGAGGCGGCGGTGCCGGGGCCCGCCACGAGGACGGCCCGCGGCCGGCCCTCCGGGTTCAGGCCACCGATACCGGCCTCGGCGGCGTGCCGGGCGGCGGTACGGACCCGGGCGCCTGCCTCGGCGGCGCCGCGCAGCAGATCGCGGCGGTCGGCTCGGGCCAGGGCTTCCGGGGCGTCGAGCAAGGACTCGTCGAGCATGGCGGTGGGCCTCCGATCACCGGGCGGGGTGCGGGCTGCGGGTACGGGTACGGGCGCGGTGACGTGGCCTCCGGGGCGGGCGCGGTGCCGAACGGTGGCCCCGGCCTGTGGTCGGGCCCGGCTGCCGTGCGCTGCCGGGGCCGTCCTGCGTCGCCCTGCCGGTACGCGTGTCGCTCGCGGTCAGGCGGGGCGGCGCGCCTCGTCGACGAGAAGAACCGGGATGCCGTCCCGGACCGGGTAGGCCAGGCCGCAGTCGTCGCCCGTGCAGACCAGCTCGGGGCTGTCGGCCGCCGAACGGTCGTCGAGCGGGGAGTGGCAGGCCGGGCAGGCCAGGATCTCCAGGAGGCCGGCTTCGAGCGCCATGGGGTGAGTCCCTTCGAACATGCGAGTTCCGATCCGCGTGGATCAGGCGTCGTCAGCCTACCGCCGGGGTGGAGGGGGCGCGGCCTGGCCGGGGGGATGAAACGGGGGATGGGGGTGGGGGTTGCAGTGCGGATGGGGGGCGCGGGTGCGTGGGGCGGATGGGGGGCGCGGGTGCGTGTGGCGGGTGGGGGGCGCGGGTGCGTGTGGCGGGTGGGCGCCTGCGGCGTGCTTCTCCCCGCCCCGCCCCTTCCCGTAACCGGGGCTCCGCCCCGGACCCCGCTCCTCAAACGCCGGAGGGGCTGAAAGGAGCAGGGCCCAAGAGGGAATGGGGTGGGGTGGGGGGTGCGAACTTCGAAGGTGCCGAGCGGGGCCGTAGAGGCCGCCGGCTGGTTCAGGCTTTGCGGATCAGGCCGAGGACCTCGTCGCGTACCGCCGCCATCGCCTTCTCGTCCCTCGCCTCGACGTTCAGGCGCAGCAGCGGTTCCGTGTTCGAGGCGCGGAGGTTGAACCACCAGCCGGCGGCCGTGACCGTGAGGCCGTCCAGGTCGTCGAAGGTGATGCCGTCGCGGGCGCCGTAGACCTTCCTGACCGCGGCCAGGCTGGCGGCCTGGTCGGCGACGGTGGAGTTGATCTCGCCGGAGCCGCTGTACCGGTCGTACTCCGCGACCAGTTCGGAGAGCGGCTTCTGCTGGCCGCCGAGTGCGGCGAGTACGTGGAGGGCGGCGAGCATGCCCGTATCGGCGTTCCAGAAGTCGCGGAAGTAGTAGTGCGCCGAGTGCTCACCGCCGAAGATCGCGCCGTGCCGCGCCATCTCCGTCTTGATGAAGGAGTGGCCGACGCGGGTGCGGACCGGGGTGCCGCCGCTCTCGCGGACCACCTCGGGGACGGACCAGGAGGTGATCAGGTTGTGGATGACGATGCCCTCGCCGCCGTTGCGGGCCAGCTCACGGGCGGCGACCAGGGCCGTGATCGCGGAGGGGGAGACGCCCGCGCCCCGCTCGTCGACCACGAAGCAGCGGTCCGCGTCGCCGTCGAAGGCGAGGCCGAGGTCGGCACCCTCGGCGAGGACGCGGGCCTGGAGGTCGACGATGTTCTTGGGGTCGAGGGGGTTGGCCTCGTGGTTGGGGAAGGTCCCGTCCAGCTCGAAGTACAGGGGTACGAGGTCGAGCGGGAGGCCTCCGAAGACCGTGGGGACCGTGTGGCCGCCCATGCCGTTGCCCGCGTCGACCACGACCTTGAGGGGGCGGATCGCCTTGAGGTCGACCAGGCCGAGGAGGTGGGCGGCGTAGTCGGTGAGGGTGTCCCGCTCGGTGATCGTGCCGGGGGCGGTGGCGGCCGCCGGCTGGGGGGCACCTTCCGACCACTGCTCGACCAGGGTGCGGATCTCGGCGAGGCCGGTGTCCTGGCCGACCGGGGCGGCGCCCGCCCGGCACATCTTGATGCCGTTGTACCGCGCCGGGTTGTGCGAGGCCGTGAACATCGCCCCGGGGAGGCCGAGGACCCCCGAGGCGTAGTACAGCTGGTCCGTCGAGCAGAGGCCGATGAGTGTGACGTCCGCGCCCCGGGCCGCCGCGCCCCGGGCGAACGCGCCGGCGAGCCCCGGTGACGTGGGGCGCATGTCGTGGCCGATCACGATCGCGTCGGCGGCCGTGACCTGGACGAACGCGGATCCGAAGAGTTCGGCCAGCGATTCGTCCCACTGGTCGGGCACCACTCCGCGCACGTCGTACGCCTTGACGAGCTGCGACAGATCAGCAACCACGGCCGGTCCTCCTGGGATCTTTGCGGACCGCCCAAACTACCCGGCCGGACAGAGCCTCAGGAATCGGCCTCAGGAGTCCGGTGAGCGCAGCACTCTCAGGTGGCCTCGGCGGGCCACCTCCACCGGGTCGGCGGCGCGTGGTCCCCGGCCTCCGGCGTCCGGACCCCGGTCGTGCGGGCGTGCCGCTTCGCGGACCGCGTTGGCCAGTGCTTCGAGGTCGTCGCCGCTGGGGTGCGCCGGTGCGGAGCCGTCGGAGAGCCGCACCACTTCCCAGCCCCGTGGCGCGGTAAGCCGCTCACTGTGTTCGGCGCAGAGGTCGTAACAGTGGGGCTCGGCGTAGGTGGCGAGCGGGCCGAGGACCGCAGTCGAATCGGCATAGACGTACGTCAGTGTCGCGACGGCAGGGCGGCCGCACGCGGTGCGCGAACAGCGACGTACAGGGCTCACGATGTTGGACGGTACCGCACTCTTGAGCGGGCTGCGACGACTCCCCCTCGGGTCACCCCACCGTGTCGCCCTGTGACCTGCGGCATGGCGGCGTTCCGGGCGGCTACCCTGACCTGCGCCGGGGCGGGGGACCGGAGCAGGCACGGTGGTCGTGCCGGTCGCGGGCGGGGGTGGATCGCGGCGTCGGACGTAGGGCCGATGATCGGACATGGGCCTGAAAAGAGCTCAGCCTTGGCCGAAATGTTCAACTGCGGACATCCGGAAACGGGACGAGCCCCTCTCCGAAAGGCCCGGTCGGCCGCATCGGCTCGCCGATCACCCCGGCCCCCGGGGCGTTACGCTGCGTCGGTGATGGACAGCTCCGTACCTCCCCACCCGTTCGAGCCGCGGCCCCGGCGCCGTGACCGGCATGGCCGCGGTATGCGCGGGCCGGTCGCGCCACCGCAGGTGCCGCTGTCGGCCAGCCGGGGCGAGACCTTCCGTGATCTGGTCCAGGACTCGGTGGAGCGGTTGGAGCGGCGCTGGCCCCAGCTGGCCGAGGTCGACGTCGTCGTCCTCGATGTGCCCGGCACCCCGGAGGAGATCGTTCCGCTCGGCAGCGCGGTCTCCGCGGGCAAGGGGCGGCCCGCGCAGATCGTCGTCTACCGGCGACCCGTCGAGATCCGCACCAAGAGCCGCGACGAGCGCGCCCTGCTCGTCCACGAGGTCGTCGTCGAGCAGGTCGCCGAGCTGCTGGGGCTGGCGCCCGAGTCGGTCGACCCCCGGTACGGGCAGGACTAGCCCCCCGGCCCCCGGCCCCCGGTCCCCGGTCCCCTGGGGTAATCCCCCGGGGGGCTTAAGTCAGGGGGCCGGCTCGGCTGTCGGAGGTTCGCTCGCCCTCAGTCGTCCAGGACCGAGAGGTCCTGGCGGGCCGACGGGACCTCGACCGTGCCCCCGTCGTCGGGGAGCGTCTGCACGGTGAACATCTGGACGCCGCCCTCGGTGCGCGCCAGGGTGCGCGACGCGTGGACCGGGCCGCCCGACGTCGTCTCGACGGTCAGCGCGTAGGCGCCCTTGAGGCCTTCCGGGGCCTTCGGGGTGACGGCGAGGGTCGTGCCGGCCTTGACCGTGTACGTCTCCACGGCCGGTTCGCCTCCGTCGCTGCCCGCCGACGCGGTGACCTTCACCTCGGCCGTGGCGCCCGGCGCGGTCAGGGACAGCGTCGAGCCCTTGGCCCGGTTGTCCGGGACGCTCGCCCGTGCGCCGACCGGTCCGGTGGCCGGGATGTAGGCGACCTCCTGTTTGTCGCCCTTGCCGCGGACCACGCGCAGTGCGGCCACGATCGGGGTCGCCCGGTCCTTCTGGACGGGGCTCAGCCGCAGGGAGCCCGGCTCGCCCCGGGTGACGTCCTTGAGGTCGACGGCCGCCGTCATCGAGGACTTGATGTGCAGGGTGGCGTTCCCGGCCGGGGAGAACGCCGCGTTCTTCCCCAAAAGCTGGACCTTCACGTCGGCATCGTCTTCGCCGGGTGCGAACGCCACCAGCTGTACGGAGGTGGCGTCGGCCGGGATGCCCGGCAGCACGAGCGTGCCGGTGGGGTCGTCGGACGCGGTGATCCAGTCGCTGCCCGCCTTGTCGTCGGCGCTCAGGACTACCGCGCCGACCCGGCCCGAGCGGGTGGTGACGTGGGCGGTCAGGTGGTCGACGGCCTCGGCGGTGAGGGTGGACAGCAGAACAGCGACGCTGGAGCGGGCCGGCACGGTGATGCCGTCGCCGACCTCGGACTTGAGCGCGCCCTCGGGGCCGTACAGCTCGATGTCGGCGACGGCGGCGGAGTCCTCGGGGTTGGTGAGGTGGAGGTAGTCCTGGCGGGACTTCCCGGTGCTGGCGCCCGGGAACCAGAAGTCCGTGTCGGGAGCGCTGCAGGTGACCCCGAGAAGCCCGCGGGCGCCGCCCACGGTGACCTCGGTGGTCTGCTGGGCGGCCCAGCCGGGGGCCAGCTTGCCGGTGGCCGTGCCGACGAGGGCCGGGGCGTCGGAGCCGTCCGCCTCGGCGACGACCGGCTTTCCGGGCTCCTTCACGGCGAGGACCGGCTTGTCGGCCTGCTCCTTCGCCTTCTTCGCCGCCTCCTCGGCCTTTTTGACCTTCTTCGGGTCGGTCTCGTCCTCGTCGTCCACGACCGGCAGGGCCGGCTTCAGCTCGGCGGTGCCCTTGACGTCGCCGCCCTCGCCCGCCGGGGTGAACGCGGTGTACTGCGTCTCCGCGAGGTCGGAGTCGCTGGGCGCCGGGCAGACCAGGCTGGAGCGCTCGACCGGCAGCAGCGCGGCGGACTTCGTCCCGGTGCCCGCCGGGGCTCCGGGCGCGGTGATCGTGGCGAATCCGGTGATGGCGGCCAGGACAGCGGCGCCCGCGATCAGGGACAGGTGGGTGGACTTCACTCGGAATCGCCTCGCGATGCGTTACCGGTCTGCCACGGGGCCTGGCCCGGGGCCGGGGGGTCGGTCTGTTCGCCGTTCTCGGCGGGGTGCCGGTCGGGCTGGGGCTGCTGGGCGGGGTCGGTGTAGGGCTGCTGCTGGTACTGCCCGCCGACGTACTGGCCGTACTCGTCGTACGCGGCCTGGTCGTCGTACGCGGCCTGGTCGTTGTACGCGGCCTGGTCGTTGTACGCGCCTTGGTCGTTGTACGCGGCCTGCCCGCCGTACGTGCCCTGCTCGTTGTACGTGCCCTGCTCGTTGTACTGCTGTGTGTAGGGGTCCTGGGCGTCGTAGCCCTGGTAGCCGGCGCCCTGTTGCTGTTGCTGTTGCTGTTGCTGGGCGTACGGGTCCGGCTGGTACGTCGTGTAGTAGTCGGCGCCGCCCGGCTGCTGCTGCCCGTCCCACTGCGCGTACTCGCCGTACTGCTGCTGCTGCGGGACCGCCGCGTAGCCGCCGGTGGCTTCCTGCGGGTCGTGTGCCGGGGGATGGCCGGCGTACGGGTCGGCGGACTGCTGCGCGGGGATGTACTCCCCCGGGTCCGCGGCCGGGCCCGGGGCTCGCGACGGATCGCGGTCGTCGGGGTGGACGTCGTCCCCGGGGTCCCCGGGGATCCCGGTCTCCTCTGCCGCGGCCGTCGCCTCGGCCTGGGCCGCGGCGCGCAGCCTGCGGGCGCGGCGGCCCTCTCCGTCGACCGGCTCGGCGGCGACGGCGGGCGCCGCCTCTTCGGGCAGGTCGTCGTCGATCTCCCGGCGGCGGCCCGGCAGGGCCATGACCACCAGGACCAGGAGCAGTCCGGCCTGCGCCCAGATCCACGCGGTGTGCGTGATCGGCGCGTCGTGGGTGAGGTCCAGACGGCCGCCCTCCGCGGGCAGTTCGAAGCCCTGGGCCCAGCCGTCGACGGTCTTGCGGGGCAGCGGCTTGCCGTCCAGGGTCGCCGTCCAGCCCGGGTCGGCGGCATCCGCGATCCGCAGCACGCGGCCCGCTTCGCCGGACGGGATCTCTGAGTGGGCCTCGACGGCGGCCGAGCCGACCGGAAGGTGCTCGCCCTCGCCGGACGCCGGGGTGATCATGACGCGGGCGACCTGGCGGTCCACCCGCCACAG
The DNA here is from genome assembly GCF_044768525.1 of Streptomyces sp. NPDC091287. Taxonomy (NCBI): domain Bacteria; kingdom Bacillati; phylum Actinomycetota; class Actinomycetes; order Kitasatosporales; family Streptomycetaceae; genus Streptomyces; species Streptomyces sp. NPDC091287. The sequence continues at coordinate 370,934 of NZ_JBIVUV010000008.1, read as the reverse complement.
GGCGCTGCCGTCGAGCTGGCTGAGGCGGCTGAGCCCGGGCGTCGAGTCGAGGACCCGGCTCATCTCGCGCGGCGCTCCGTCCCGGACGAGGACGTAGCGGATCGCGAAGCCGCTGAGCTGGCCGCCCTGGTCCGCGCCGGAGCCGGCGACGAGGTTGGCGACGACCTTGTCGAGGTGGCTGTTGCTGCCCCCCGCCTCGGTGAGTTCGCCGTCGCCGAGGCGGGCGCCCAAGCCGCGGACCAGGCTGTACTCCACGGAGCCGGGCGAGCTGCCGCCGAGGACGAGGGTGCGGGGCTGGTCGCGGGTGGTGCTCTCCTCCGCCACGAAGGCGGGCACCTGGACGGGGTCTCGCCGCTCCAGCGGCCCGTCCGCGCCGCCGATCATCCAGCCGAACGCGGCCAGGACCGGGGCCAGTCCGGCGGCCAGCGCGATCAGTGCGGCGACGGGCTGGCGCCAGCCGAAGCTCTGTTCGGCGACCCGGATGCGGGCCCCGTCCGCGCCCACCAGGGCGGCGGCGATCAGGGCGGCGCCGTAGACGAGGGTGGCGGGTCCGGCCCAGGTGGATCCGTTGGCGACGGCGGCGAAGAGGAAGCCGATGAGCGCGACCGCCCAGGCGGTGCGGACGGCGAACTGGCGCTCCCCGCGCAGCAGGGCGGCGAGCGCCGCCAGCACGATGCCGAGGAGCAGGATGCCGCCCGTCGCCCCGGGGCCGCCGGGGCTGATGCCGAGCAGGTCGAGGCCCGAAGCCGTTCCCGTACCGATGTCCAGGCCCGCTTCGGTCAGGAGCGCGGACGGGTTCGTCAGGAGGGTGAGCGACCAGGGGGCGAGGACCAGTACCGGGGTGCCGACGGCGGCGACGAAGCGGAGTCCGTACGCCGTGATGTCGCCGCGCCGCAGTACGAGGACGCCGATGCCGAGGACCACCGCGAGCGGCCAGACGATCGGGGTGAACGCCATCATGACGGTCAGCAGCAGCGTGTACGCCCAGGTGGCGCGCCAGCTGCCGCGCTCCCCCGCCGCGCTGTCCACGCGCAGCCCGTGGGCGGCGACGCCCGCGCGGGCGGTCAGCGGGAGCAGGGCGAGGAGGACGGCGGTGCCGAGGCGGCCGGTGGCCAGGGCACCGGTCGCGGCGGGCAGGAAGGCGTACGCGACGCTCGCCCAGGCCCGCAGCAGCCGCGAGGGGAGCAGCGGGCGGGAGGCGAAGTAGGCGGTGAGCCCGGCCAGCGGGATCGAGCAGACCAGCAGCACGCTGATGGCGAGGCCGGTCGAGCCGAGGAAGAGGGCCGACAGGGCGGCGAGCAGCGCGAGGTAGGGCGGGGCGGTCTGGGTGCCGCCGGTGCCGACGGTGTGCCAGGCGTCCGCGTACTGCCCCCAGAGCGTGCCGACCTCGGCCGGGGCGGGCAGCAGGACGCCGCCCGCCAGTGCGCCGCCGCTGAGGAGGTTGCGGCCGGCGATGAGGGAGACGATCAGGAGCAGCGCGAAGAGGATGGGTCCCGGTTTGCGGCCGATGCGCTTGAGGCGGGCGAACTGGTCGATCTCCAGGAAGTCGGCGTCGTCGCCGCCGGGACCGGATTCGACGGCTCCGTGCCGTGAACCGCCCGAGTCGGCGTCCGTACGGCCGCCGAAGTTGCCCGCGACCTGGTCGACGGTGGCCCGGACGGTCGCGCCCGGCGGCGGGAACAGTGCGCGCAGCTCGGCGGCGTCGACGACGCCCTTGCCGCGGTCGCGGCGGGCGGCGAGGATGCGGCCGGGGCGCAGCAGGGTGCCGAGCAGTCCTGTGACCTCGTCGAGGGCCTGGCCGGGCACCTTGCCGACGAGGTAGGCGAGGGTACGGAGCAGGGTGCCGACGACGAGCCGGAGCAGGACCCAGGGCAGGGCCTTGCCGCGGGCGTTGACGAGCATCGTGTAGACCGCGCCCGCCTTGTCGACGCGGTGCGGGCTGGCGACCGAGCGGCCGGCGCAGTCGATGGGGCGGCGTTCGCGGGCGGAGGCCTCGGCGTGCCGCAGGACGGCGTCCGGGGCGACGAGGACCCGGTGGCCTGCCAGGTGGGCGCGCCAGCACAGGTCGACGTCGTCGCGCATCAGGGGGAGCCTGCGGTCGAAGCCGCCGAGCTCCTCGTAGACGTCGCGGCGGATGAGCATGCCGGCGGAGGAGACGGACAGGACGGTACGGACCTGGTCGTGCTGGCCCTGGTCCTGCTCACGGCGGTCCAGGCCCGTCCAGCGGCGTCCGCTGTTGGCGATGGAGACGCCGACTTCCAGGAGCTGCTTGCGGTCGTACCAGCCGCGCAGTTTGGGTCCGACGATCGTGGCGTGCTTGTCGGTGTCGACGACGCGCAACATCTCGGCGAGCGCGTCCGGCTCGGGCGCGCAGTCGTCGTGCAGCAGCCAGAGCCACTGGACCGGTTCGCCGTGCGGCAGTTCGGGAAGGTCGTAGTTCTCGTCGACCCAGGTCCGGCCGGCCGGGTCCCAGCCGCTGGGGCGCTTGAGGTACGGCAGGTCGTCCGGGGTCAGGATTCCTGCCGTGCGGGCCGCCTCGTCGACGGCGGTGCCGAAGCTCGTACGGCGTGCGAGGTGCAGGACGCGTTCGTCGCCGAGCGCCTCGGTGACCAGCCGGGCCGAGTCGTCGGCGCTGCCGGTGTCGGCGGCGACGACGTTCTGTACGGGGCGTTCCTGCCCGAGCAGCCCGGCCAGCACGTCGGGCAGCCAGCGGGCGCCGTCGTGGGAGACGAGCACGGCGGTGACGACGTGCCGGGGGAACTCTGGGGCGGCGGCGGCCGCGTTCGGCGCCGCCGAGTGGCTGTGCACGGACATCGAGGTACGGGCCCTCCGGCCGGGTCCCGGGGGCGTCCCCGGGGGCTGCATCGGTGTACACGCGCGCGCCGTCGGGGCGTTGGCGCGTCTCGGACGGGGCCCCACACTAACGGTACGGACAGGTGGCGGGGGTCGGAGCGGGTGAAGGGGCCGGGCGTGGACGTGCCGACGGCCCGCCTGCCGAGCCCCGGGGAAGGGGTCGGCGGACGGGCCGTCGGGGGTGGGAAAGCGGGTCCGGAGAGCCTGCCGGATAAGAAGAGGCGGCCTCGGCCGGAAGCGCGGGGATCGGGGGATCGGGGGATGGGGAGGAGGCGTGGGGGTGGGGAGTGGGGGATGGGGAGTGGGTGTACGGGGGCGTGCGGTGGGGTGCGGGTCGCTCTGCGGCTCGCGAGAGGGCGGCGGCGGCCGGGTAGTGGTCCGGGGTACGCCGGGGGTACGCCGGGGTACGCCGGGGGCCTGGTGGGGTGTTCGAGGTGCGCCCGGCCTGGTGCGGGTGCGCCCGGGGGCCGGGGCCGGTCCGGGTGGTTCGGGGTGCGCCCGGGGCTGGTCCGGGTGCGGCGGTTCGGGGTGCGCCCGGGGGCTGGTCCGGGTGCGGTGGTTCGGGGTGCGCCCGGGGGCTGGTCCGGGTGCGGTGGTCGGTGGCCGATGCGTCCTGTGGCGGGGCCGACCGGGGGCGGACGTCAGATGGCGGCCTTCTTGAGGCGCCGTCGCTCCCGCTCGGAGAGCCCACCCCAGATTCCGAAGCGTTCGTCGTTGGAAAGGGCGTACTCAAGGCATTCCGAACGCACCTCACAGGCGAGGCAGACCTTCTTGGCCTCGCGGGTGGATCCGCCCTTTTCGGGAAAGAAGGACTCGGGATCGGTCTGGGCGCACAGTGCGCGCTCCTGCCAGCCGAGTTCCTCGTCCGCGTCCTCGACCAGCAGTTGCTGGAACAGCTCGGTCATGTGCGCCCCTCGTCTGTCTCTTGCGTCCCGTGATGCAGCCGTTTGCGGCTGAACGACACGAGTGAAATTACAAGTGTGTAGCTCCGGGCCAGTCAAGCGAGGATCTGCTATTGGCCCAGGGATTCACTCTGCGGAACCAAGCGTATGCAGAAAGTGTTGAAATCAGCAAAAACCTGACATATGCCACTGGCTCCATGGCTCCACTCCCTCTCCCGTGAGAGACGAGCGAAGGTGCCCTTGTGTTGCGATTCGATCACCGAAGCGATCAAGATCACAGTCAGGTCACGGAGCGTCAGTCGCGTTTGAGGGCGCGGATGATGCGCCACATGTCCCCACCCAGGCGTGCATAAACCTTTCTCCAAACCCGACAACCGGAAGGGGTGAAACATTGCCCCGATTTCGGGCATTGGGTTGACAGCGGACGGCCGAGCCGGTCTCCTTGGTGCCATGCCAGCGACCACAGCCATGCACGTCACCCACATCCGTGGGTTCCGTAGTGCTGTCCAGGCCCGCTGTTGCTGTTCCAGCTGTCACAGCTGTTGATGCCCTAGCGCTCCAGCTCTGATCCAGCCTCTCCGGTCGAGCGTCTTTTTTCGTCTCCTCCCGCTCCTCCCCCGCATTTCGCACTTCACTCGGCTCCTTCCGAGCTGCCGACGCTCACCGCGACTCCCCCGCACGTGCACCCCCCATGCCGAGGAACCACCGCAGCCATGAACAGTGACAGCGACCTTCAGATCGCCGGCGACATCCTTGAGGTCCAGCACCTCCTGCGCCCCGCCCGCGAGCACCCCTCCACCGTCTCCGAGTTCGTCGGCCTCGCACGCTCCATCGCGGCCGACCGCGCGCAGTGGGCCGGAATCGTCCAGTACGACTCCGCCTCCCGCTGGTACCACCGCCTGCGCCAGGGCCCCGGCTACGAGGTGTGGCTGCTCAGCTGGGTGCCCGGGCAGGGCAGCGGGCGTCACGACCACGGCCTCTCCGCCGGCGTACTGACGGTTCTGGAAGGCGAGTTGACCGAGCACACCGAGCGCGGGAGGCGGGCTCTCGGCGCGGGCGCGCAGCGTGCCTTCGCCCCGGGGTACGTCCACGAAGTGGTCAACGACTCGCTCGAACCGGCCGTGAGTCTGCACATCTACTACCCGGGCCTGACCGAGATGCCGATGCACGCCACGCAAAGCGCCCCGACGGCCGTGCGCGCCGTACCCGCCTGACAAACTGCTCCGCATGCGCATTGTTGTTCTGGCCGGTGGCATCGGCGGTGCCCGCTTCCTTCGCGGCCTCAAGCAGGCCGCGCCCGACGCGGACATCACGGTGATCGGCAACACGGGTGATGACATCCATCTGTTCGGGCTGAAGGTCTGTCCCGACCTCGACACCGTGATGTACACCCTCGGCGGTGGCATCAACGAGGAACAGGGCTGGGGGCGGACCGACGAGACCTTCCAGGTCAAGGAGGAGCTCGCGGCGTACGGCGTGGGCCCCGGGTGGTTCGGGCTCGGCGACCGCGACTTCGCGACCCATATCGTCCGTACGCAGATGCTGGGCGCGGGCTATCCGCTGAGCGCGGTCACCGAGGCGCTCTGCGCCCGGTGGCAGCCGGGCGTGCGGCTGCTCCCCATGTCCGACGACCGGGTCGAGACGCATGTCGCCGTCGAGACGGACGGCGAGAGCAAGGCGATCCACTTCCAGGAGTACTGGGTGAAGCTGCGCGCCTCCGTCGAGGCGCAGGCGATCGTGCCGGTCGGCGCGGAGCAGGCCAAGCCGGCCCCGGGGGTGCTGGAGGCCATCGGTTCGGCCGATGTCATCGTCTTCCCGCCGTCGAATCCGGTGGTGTCCATCGGCACGATCCTCGCCGTGCCCGGGATCCGGGAGGCCATCGCCGAGGCCGGTGTGCCGGTCGTCGGCCTCTCCCCCATCGTCGGGGACGCGCCCGTGCGCGGGATGGCGGACAAGGTGCTCGCCGCGGTGGGCGTCGAGTCGACCGCCGCCGCGGTGGCCCAGCACTACGGGTCGGGGCTGCTGGACGGCTGGCTGGTGGACACGGTGGACGCGGGTGCGGTCGGGGAGGTCGAGGCGGCGGGGATCCGCTGCCGGGCGGTGCCGCTGATGATGACGGACGTGGACGCGACCGCGGCGATGGCCCGGCAGGCGCTGAAGCTGGCCGAGGAGGTTCGGGCGTGAGCGGGGTTCCTGGTGGCGCCGGTGGCGGTGGTGGCGGTGGTGGTGACGCGGCTTCGGGTGCGCCCTCTTTTCGGGTCTGGGCGTTGGGCGGGATTCCCGAGGTCCGGGCCGGCGACGATCTCGCGAAGCTGATCGCCGCGGCCGGGCCCGGACTGGTCGACGGGGACATCCTGCTCGTCACCTCGAAGATCGTTTCCAAGGCCGAGGGCCGGATCGTCCGGGCCGCCGACCGCGAGGCCGCCATAGACGCCGAGACCGTACGGGTCGTGGCCCGGCGCGGGGCGCTGCGGATCGTGGAGAACCGGCAGGGTCTGGTCATGGCCGCCGCCGGGGTCGACGCCTCGAACACGCCGGCCGGGACCGTACTGCTGCTGCCCGAGGACCCCGACGTCTCCGCCCGGGCCATCCGGGACGGGCTGCGGGACGCCCTCGGCGTGGAGGTCGGCGTCGTCGTCACGGACACCTTCGGGCGGCCCTGGCGCAACGGGCTGACCGATGTCGCGATCGGGGCCGCCGGAGTGCGGGTGCTGGACGATCTGCGCGGCGGGACGGACGCGTACGGCAATCCGCTCAGCGCCACGGTCGTGGCCACGGCGGACGAGCTGGCCGCGGCCGGGGACCTGGTCAAGGGCAAGGCGGAGGGGCTGCCGGTCGCCGTGGTGCGGGGGCTGCCGCATGTGGTGGCGTCCGGCGACGAGCCCGGTGCCCGTGCGTTGGTGCGGACCGCCGCCGACGACATGTTCCGGCTCGGGACGTCCGAGGCCGTGCGGGAAGCGGTGACGCTGCGGCGTACCGTGCGTGAGTTCACCGACGAGCCGGTGGATCCGGGGGCCGTGCGGCGGGCGGTGGCCGCGGCGGTGACCGCACCGGCCCCTCATCACACGACGCCGTGGCGGTTCGTGCTGCTGGAGTCCGCCGAGTCGCGGACCCGGTTGCTCGACGCGATGCGGGACGCGTGGATCGAGGACCTGCGGCGCGACGGCAAGAGCGAGGAGTCGATCGCCAAGCGGGTGCGGCGCGGGGATGTGCTGCGCAACGCGCCGTACCTGGCGGTGCCGTGCCTGGTGATGGACGGCTCGCACACGTACGGGGACGAGCGGCGCGACGCCGCGGAACGCGAGATGTTCGTCGTCGCGGCGGGCGCGGGCGTGCAGAACTTCCTGGTGGCGCTGGCGGGTGAGCGGCTGGGGTCGGCGTGGGTGTCCTCGACGATGTTCTGCCGGTCCGTGGTGCGGGAGGTGTTGTCGCTGCCGTCGTCATGGGATCCGTTGGGGGCGGTGGCTGTGGGGCATGCGGCGGGGGTGCCTCGGGAGCGGGGCGTTCGGGACGCGGAGGCGTTTCTCACCGTGCGGTGAGGTGGGGGCGGGGGTGGTGGTGGGTGCCGGTGCTGGTTGTCCTCAAGCGCCGGACGGGCTGGATTCGGGGCTCCGCCCCGGGCCCCGCTCCTCAAACGCCGGAGGGGCTGGAAATGCCATGTCCCGGAGGAAGCTGGAAACGCCAACCCCGAAGAGCCGAGAGGTCCCGGCGGAGCCTGTGGAAATGCCACGCTCCGGAAAGCCGAAAGGTCCCGGCGGAGGCTGGAAACGCCGCGCCTCGGAGAGCCGGAAGGTTCCGGCGGGGCTGGGAACGCCCGCTCCGGAAACGGCTACAGGTGGGTGATGTTGCCCGGGGTCATCCTCGGGGACCGGCGTTTCGGGGTGTGGCCCGAGAGCAGGATCAGGCGGGTCGCTCGGTGGCGCTGGCCCTCGTACGGGGTCAGCAGGGACAGCATCTCCTCGTCGTCCGCGTCGCGGTTGTCCGCCAGGACGTGGCCCACGATGCCCGGGAGGTGCAGGTCGCCGACCGTGACCGCGTCCGGTGCGCCGTTCGAGCGCTGGAGGGTCTCGGCCGAGGTCCAGGGGCCGATGCCGGGGATCAGTTCCAGGCGGGTCAGTGCCTCGGGGAGGTTCATCGTCGCCGCCTCCTCCAGTCGGCGGGCCACGCGGACCGCGCGCAGGATCGTCGACGACCGCTTGGCGTCGACGTTCGCCCTGTGCCATTCCCAGGACGGGATCATCGCCCAGCCTCGCGGGTCCGGCATGACGTGCAGGCCCAGCTCCGCGGTGGGGCCGGGGGCGGGGGTGCCGAAGCGGCGGACCAGGTGGCGCCAGGCGCGGTACGCCTCGTCCGTGGTGACCTTCTGCTCCAGGATCGACGGGATCAGCGATTCCATGACCAGGCCCGTGCGGAGGAGTCGCAGGCCCGGGCGGCGGTGGCGGGTCAGGGCCAGCAGGCGGTGGCGGGGGACGAAGACGTCCGGGTCGTCGTCCGCGCCCAGGAGTGCGGGGAGCCCCGCCAGCAGCCAGTCCGCGCCGGGGCCCCAGGCCGCCGCCTCGATGCGGTCGCCGCGCGCCGCGAGGCGCAGGGTGCCGGGGCCCTCGGGCGTGCGGGTGGCCCGCCAGAACGTGCCGTCCGCGACCATCCGGAACGTGGGGTCCGCCGGGCCCCGGCGCAGGGGGCCGAGGACGAGGCGGAGGTCCAGCCGTCCGGGTGGGGTCCACTCCCGGGTCAGCGGCGGGCCGTCGTGCGATGGCGGAGTCGTCCGACGCGCCGGGGCGGCAGCCTGGTGCGGCAGCGCCGCTCGCGCGGTGCGGGGGGCGAATCGTCCTGCCACGGGTGGCCTCGGTGTTCTCGGTGCGGAGGGGGCGTCCTTTTGAGGGTACGGGTATGGGTACGGGGCTACTGGTCCGAGGAGAAGCGGACCGAGGCGTCCGGCAGGACCGCGCCGCACCAGATCCTGATCCCGTCACGCAGTTCGTTGTCCGCGCCCACCCGCGCCCCGTCGCCGATCACCGCGCCCGCGAGCACCGTACGGTCGCCGATCCTGGCGCCGGCCCCGACCAGGGAGTCCGTGATGACCGCGCCCGCTTCCACGACCGCGTCGGCCAGGATCGTCGAGCCGTCTATTCTCGCGCCCGCGCCGATCACCGCGCCGGCGCCGACCACCGTGCCGCCGGTGAGCTTGGCGTCCGCGGCCACGGAGGCGGTCGGCAGGACCAGGCGGTCGCCGCAGCGGCCGGGGACCGCCGGGGACGGGGCGCGGCCGAGGACGAGGTCGGCGGAGCCGCGGACGAAGGCGCCCGGGGTGCCGAGGTCCAACCAGTACGTCGAGTCGACCATGCCCTGGAGGTGGGCGCCGGAGGCGAGCAGTCCGGGGAAGGTCTCGCGTTCTACGGAGACGGGACGACCGGCCGGGATGGAGTCGATGACCGAGCGCCGGAAGATGTACGCCCCGGCGTTGATCTGGTCGGTGACGATCTCTTCCGGCGTCTGCGGCTTCTCCAGGAACGCCGTGACCCGGCCCGTCGCGTCGGTCGGCACGAGGCCGAAGGCGCGCGGGTCCTCGACCCGGGTCAGGTGGAGGGAGACATCCGCCCCGGAGACGGTGTGCGAGGTGACCAGGGCCCGGATGTCGAGCCCGGTGAGGATGTCGCCGTTGAAGATCAGGACCGGTTCGTCCGGCCCCGAGGACAGCTTCGGCGCGACGTTGCGGATGGCTCCGCCGGTGCCGAGCGGTTCCTGCTCGGTGACGTACTCGATGTGCAGGCCGAGCGAGGAACCGTCGCCGAAGTACGGTTCGAAGACCTCCGCCAGGTAGGACGTGGCGAGCACGATGTGCTCCACCCCGGCCGCCCTGGCCCGCGCCAGTTGGTGGGTGAGGAAGGGGACCCCCGCCGCCGGAATCATCGGCTTCGGGGTGTGCACCGTGAGCGGGCGCAGCCGGGTGCCTTTGCCACCGACCAGGAGGATCGCTTCTTTTGCCTCTGTCACAGCACCGTCTCTGCTTCCTGCTGGGGCCTGGCCTGGTTGTGGCTGGCCAGTCTAAGCAGACCGGTCGGAAACGCCCCGGTCAGCGGCCCTGCAGTTTGGCGGAGCTGGTCCGGGCCTTGCCGAGCTTCTTGTAGAGACGCGCTCCGGGGCATTCGGTTGCGAAGGCGTTCCGATGGCCCGAGATGACGTTCATCTTGACCTTCTTGCCCTTCGCGTACTTGCCGCTTCCGCCGGAGACGAGGGTGACCTTGCCCTTGGGGTTGGCCCCGAACAGTCCGAGCTTCCAGGCGGTGAGCTTGGAGACGGCGGTCACCGCGGCGGCGGGCGGGTTGGTGGAGGAGTACGTGCCGAGCACGGCGATCCCCATGGTGTTGGTGTTGAAGCCCAGGGTGTGGGCGCCCAGGACGGCCTTGGAGACGCCTCCGGCCCGGCCCTCGTAGATGTTTCCGCACTTGTCGACGGCGAAGTTGTAGCCGAAGTCGCGCCAGCCGCTGCTCTTGACGTGGTAGCGGTAGATGCTGCGGAGCACCGAAGGAGCCTGCTTGCAGGTGTAGTTGTTCCCGGTCGCGCTGTGGTGCACGAAGGCCGCCTTGACGGACTTGGTGTACGCGAAGTTGCGCTCGCGGAGCTTCTCGTCCGCGCCCCAGCCCTTGCGGGTGACGATCTTCGGGCGGGGTCCGATGTACGGCTTCGCCCCGGCCGCGACGATCGCCGCCTCCTCCACGGTCGCCGCCTTGGTCAGCGCGGGGATGACGGCCGCGCCGAGCGGCGCGAGGTCCGCGTTGACGGCCGAGGTCGCGGCGGATTCGGCGGTGAGCGCCTCGGGCACGGCCCCCGTCGTCGTCGGCGGCACCGGATTGCCGGCGAACATCGCCCTGGTGACGGTCCGGCCGGCGGGGGCGTCGGGGGCGGGCTCGGGCGCGGGGTCCTCACCGGGGTCGACGAGTTCGAGGCGCAGCCCCGCGGGGAGCGGCACGGCGGCGGACCGGTGCTGCGGATCGGCCGCTTCCGGGCGTACGCGTACCTCCACGCCGTCCGAGTCGCCTACCCAGAGCGGGGCGGTCGCTCCGCGCACGGCGCCGGACTCCCGTTCGGCGCTGCCGAGGTCGGCGGCGTGCTCGGCGTTGTGGGTCTCGACGTCCTGCCAGTCCGACCAGCTCGTGGAGCCGGTAGCCCGGGTGCGGACCTGGACCGTGCCGTGGAGTTCGGCTTCGGCGTCGTCCCAGACCACGCCGACCAGAGAGAACGGGCGGGCCGTCCGCCGGTCCAGCCCCTGGCCGGCCGTCGCCGGGCCCATGGACCGGTCGGACGGTGCGGCGAGGGGTTCCAGGGGCAGGGACTGCGTCGAGCCCGCGAGCGCGGCCGCACGGGTCTCGCCGGCGCGCGGCGGGGCGGCTTCGGGGGCTTCGGGGGCTTCGAGGGCGTCCCCTTCGTTCGCTTCGTTCCCCTGGTTCGCTTCGTTCGCTTCGTCTGCTTTGTGGGGGGCGGCTTCGGTCCGGGCCGACGGCGGGCCGGACCCGGGCGATTCGGGAGACAGGGAAGGAGGCCGGGCCGTGGCGAAGTGCGCGGCCGGAGCGGACAGGGCGGGGGCGGCGAGCGGCAGGGTGAGGGCTGCCGCGCAGGTGACGCCGACTGAGGTGACCAATAGTGCACGCATACGTACAATCCTGGCCATACAGCCATGAGTCCGTCGACCCGGGCATCGGTCCCGGCGTGACACCCCGTCGGCCGAACCGGTGTACGTGACACCCGTTCAGCCCGCCCCGCACAGCGGCCCCGCGTACGCTTGCGCGGATGAACTCCAGCGACCGCACCCCTGCCGACCTGCTGCGATCCGCCCTCGCCGCGGACCCGGCCCGCCCCCTGGTCACCTTCTACGACGACGCCACCGGAGAACGCGTCGAACTGTCAGTGGCCACCTTCGCCAATTGGGTGGCCAAGACGGCCAATCTGCTCCAGGGCGACCTCGCGGCGGAGCCGGGCGACCGGCTCGCCCTGCTGCTCCCCGCGCACTGGCAGTCCGCGGTCTGGCTGCTCGCCTGCTCCTCCGTCGGAGTCGTCGCCGACGTCCAGGGCGACCCGGCCGCCGCCGATCTCGTCGTGACCGGCCCGGACAGCCTGGAGCGGGCGCGGGCCTGCCGGGGCGAGCGCGTCGCCCTCGCCCTCCGTCCGCTGGGTGGCCGGTTCCCGCAGGCGCCCGAGGGGTTCGCGGACTACGCGGTGGAGGTGCCGAGCCAGGGCGACCGCTTCGCACCCTTCGCCCCGGTGGACCCGGACGCGCCCGCGCTGGCCGTCGGCGGGGTCGAGCTGACGGGTGCGCAGCTCGTCGCCCGGGCCCGCGAGGACGCCGGCGCCCTCGGACTCGTACCGGGGCCCCGGCTGCTCACCGGGCGTACGTACGACACCTGGGAAGGGCTGAGCGCCGGACTCTTCGCGCCACTGGCGGCCGGCGGGTCCGTGGTGCTCTGCCGCCATCTCGGGCAGCTCGACGCGGAGGGGCTGGCCAAGCGGACCGAGAGCGAGCGGGTCACCAACACCGCGGTATGACAAGCGCTCTGAGGTGCACTCGTCCGGCCCACAGCGGGCCGAGTCCTCGGTAATCGGCTCCGGAGCGGGTAGATGATCGGGCGGTACAGACCACTCTCCTGGCCGTGCACAACCAAGCGTGAGTTTCAGCCGTCTACTCCTGCGACCGGCGGCCCCTCGCGCCGCCGAACGTGAAGGATGGACGCAGACGTGACCGACAGTGCTGGCCCGCCGTCCGACCCGGACCACTCGGCCGGGGACAAGCCGCAGGGCAGGTCGCAGGAGGAGCCCGGACCCGAGGGCGTGAACCCCGAGGGCGGCACACCCGAGGGCGGGACACCGGCGGCCGGGGGCGCCCAGGAGCCCGCGGAAACCCCTCAGGCCTCGGAGGACCCGGCGGCCGGGGAGGAGACCCCGGCCGCCGCGGAGCCCGAGCCCGAGACGGGTGCTAAACCCGAGCCCGAGCCCGGGGCGGGTGCCAAACCCGAGCCCAAGCCAGAGCCCGATCCCGATCCTGAGCCCGCCAAGGCCGGGAGCGGCGGGAGTGCCGGGGAAGGTGACGGCGTGCCCGAGGCCGGAGGCGGCGCCGGCGTGCAGACCTGGGCCGGCCGGTCCAAGGACGGCGGCGTCGCCGCCCGCAAGGGCCACTGGCTGCGCTGGACCGCGCTCGCCGCCTCGTTCCTCGTGCTGGTCGCCGCGGGCGTGGGCTGGTGGATGTACCAGAAGCTCGACGGGAACATCACCACCGACACGAGCGCCGCCGCCGAGCTCAAGGCGTACGAGAAGGAGCGGCCGACCCCGGTCGTCATGGACGCCCAGAACATCCTGCTCATCGGGTCCGACAGCCGGGCCGGGGACAACCGTGAGTACGGCCGGGACGACGGCGGCAGCCAGCGCTCCGACACCACGATCCTGCTGCACCTGGCGGCGGACCGGAAGAGCGCGACCGCCGTGTCCCTCCCCCGTGACCTGATGGTGAAGATCCCCGGCTGCCGCACCTCGGACGACAAGGAGACGCGGGAGCAGTTCACCCAGTTCAACACGGCGTTCGAGCTCGGCGGCACCGCCTGCACGATCCGCACCGTGGAACGGATGACCGGCATCCGCATCGATCACCACATGGTCGTCGACTTCAACGGCTTCAAGGACATGGTCGACGCCGTGGACGGGGTCGAGATCTGCCTCAAGGAGCCGATCAACGACAAGGACGCGCTCCTGGAGCTCCCGGCCGGCCGGCAGACGCTGAACGGCGAGGAGGCCCTGGGCTACGTACGGGCGCGCAAGACCCTCGGCGACGGCAGCGACACCGAACGCATGGAGCGCCAGCAGCAGTTCCTGGGCGCCTTGGTGAACAAGATGCAGAGCAACGGCGTCCTGCTCAACCCGACGCGGCTCTACCCGGTGCTGGACGCGGCGACCAAGTCGCTGACCACGGACCCGGGTCTTGACTCGCTGCGCGACCTGTACGACCTGGTGCGCGGGATGCGCAACGTGCCGACCGACCAAGTGCAGTTCCTGACCGTGCCCCGGCAGCCGTACCGCAACAACGCGAACCGGGACGAACTCGTCGAACCGGACGCGGGTGACCTGTTCAAGCAACTCCGCGAGGACCGGCCCGTCGCCGTGGTCCCGGCCGACGAACTCAAGGAAGCACGGCAGGACCAGGAGGGGAAGCAGGACGGGAAACCGGACGACACGGGATCCGGGAGCCCGACGCCCACACCCACCTATTCGGGTTCGAGTGCGGCGGACGACCTGTGCAAGCAGTAAAGCAATTGCCAAGACATAGAACGCAATCGACGCCTAATGGGAAGAATGCCCGGTTGTAAGGGGCGTGGAATGTGTCACGCACGTCGCTCGACGCGGAATCGGCCGGATAGTGTGACGCGATCCGGTGCTTCCGGCCGTCAGGTCGTGCACTGCTGGAGCGAAGGAACGAGCGCCTTGCCGGGGGAGGGCGCCTCGCGTGGCACCGACGGAGGACGCAGGCAACCGTGGACGCGCACAGTCGTGGACGGGCGGACGATATCGACCCCGCCGACCAGTGGGTACTCAACCCGCACACCGGCAATTACGAATTGCGACTGGATCACTCCACTGGGGAGTCGAGCAGCCCTTCGCGTACGGCTACGGCCGAGGGAACCGGTCGCCGGGGCGACTCCCGGACCGGTTCGTCCCGCGAGGGGCGCGAGGGTTCGGGACGCCGCGGTGCCGGTTCGCGTGAGCGCGAGGGCGCCCCGGACGGGCCGCGCCGCGAGGTGCCCGGCCAGCGCAGCCGCCGCAGCTCCCAGGGGGGACGCGGGGCCGCCGAACCGCCCGCACCCGGCCGCCGGAAGCGCAAGCCCCAGAAGTCGCGCAAGAAGAAGGCGCTGCTGTGGACGGGCGGGGTCATGGCGTTCGTCGTGGTCGCCGGCTCGGCCGGAGCGTACGCCCTGTACCAGAAGCTCAACGGGAACATCGACGCCATCGACGTGGGCGACGCCGGCAGCAAGAACGTCGTCACCGACGGCCCGATGAACATCCTGATCATCGGCACCGACAAGCGCACCGGCAAGGGCAACGAGGGGTACGGCGACAAGGGCAGCGAGGGCCACGCCGACACCACCATCCTGTTCCACGTCTCCGAGGACCGGACCAACGCGACGGCGATGAGCATCCCGCGCGACCTGGTGACCGAGATCCCCGAGTGCGAGTCGAAGGACGCGGACGGCAACTCGACGGTCATCCCCGGCACCCCGAACGAACGCTTCAACACCAGCCTCGGCCAGAACGGCCGTAACCCCGGCTGCACCATGAAGACGGTCGAGAACATCACCGGGGTCAAGCCCCACCACTTCATGATGGTCGACTTCAACGCGGTCAAGGACCTGACGGCGGCGGTCGGCGGCGTCAAGGTCTGCATGGCGAAGCCGATCGACGACCCGAAGTCGCATCTGAAGCTGCCCGAGGGCGAGTCGAAGGTGCAGGGCGAGCAGGCGCTGGCCCTGCTGCGCACCCGGGACAGCTTCGGCAACCGGAGCGACCTCGACCGGATCAAGGTGCAGCAGCAGTTCCTCGGCTCCATGATCCGCGAGATGAAGTCGAGCGACACCCTGACCAACCCGAAGAAGCTGTACTCGCTGGCCGACGCCGCCACCAAGGCGCTGACGGTCGACACGGGCATCGGCAACGCGCAGAAGCTGATGACGCTGGCCGAGGAGATCGGCAAGGTCGACACGAAGAACATCAGCTTCCTCACGATGCCGGTCATAGACAACCCGGCCGAGCCGAAGCCCGTCACCGTGGTCGTGGACCCGGTCAAGGGCGAGCAGCTCTTCGCGATGATGCGCTCCGACACCTCGCTGACCGAGGTGAAGCAGAAGGAGAAGGCCGCCAAGGGCAAGCAGGCGGCCCTGCTCAAGGGTCCGAAGGCCGAGGCCGCCGACGTACGCGTGGACGTCCTCAACGGCGGTGAGATCCCCGGCGCGGCGGGCTCGACCGTCACCTGGCTCCAGAACGAGCAGGGGGTGCTGAAGTCCACCAACAAGGCCAACGCACCCGAGAAGATCAAGAAGACGACACTGGAGTACGCGCCCAACCAGGCCGATCAGGCCCGGGCGCTCGCCGAGATGATGGGGCTTCCCGCAACGGCCATGAAGCAGGGCACCACCGACGCCGAGGGACTTGAGGCGATGGTGCTCACGCTGGGGGCGGACTTCAAGGGCGCGGGCCAGCTCATCACCGGACCGACGAAGCCGCCGAAGGACATCGAGAAGGCAAGCGCCGACAAGGCGGTATGCGCCCAGTGACACCGGGTCACCGCGCCAGAGCGGAAATCTGAACAGCATGGGGGGTCCGGTGGGACGGAGCAGCACGCCCGGGGAGAGGACGCGGTCACGCGTCCGCCGCGCCGATCAACTCGGCTGGGACGGGAGCCCGCACGGGGGCGAAGGGCAGGGCGACGGCGACGGGCCGGGGGGCCGGGAAGAGCCAGGTGGCCGTGGGGCGCCGGAGGGCGGCCGTCGGGCGGCCAGAGCCCGGGACGGAAACGGCGGCGGCGCCCGGGCGCGCAGCAGCCGACGTGCGCCCAAGAGCGCCAAGCGGCGTGTGCTGCGCTGGAGCGCCTCCGTGCTCGCCGTGCTGATACTCGGCACCGGCGGCGCCGGTTATCTCTACTACGAGCACCTCAACGGCAACATCAAGAAAGAGGATCTGACCCTCGGCGACAAGCAGATGGCCGATCACAAGGCCAACGCCGCCGGGCAGACCCCGCTCAACATCCTGCTCATCGGTTCCGACGCCCGGGACTCCAAGGCCAACCAGAAGCTGGGCGGGGCGAAGGAGACCTTCGGCGCACCGCCGCTGGCCGATGTGCAGATGCTGCTCCACATCTCCGCGGACCGCAGCAACCTCTCCGTGATCAGCATGCCGCGCGACACCATGCTGAAGATGCCCAAGTGCACGGCCCCGGACGGCGAGGTCTTCCCCGCCAGCACCACGGACGTACAGACCAACCAGAGCCTGGGCCGCGGTGGTCCGGGGTGCACGGTGGCCACCTGGTACGAGCTGACCGGCATCAGGATCGACCACTTCATGATGATCGACTTCGCCGGTGTGGTCTCGATGGCCGACGCGATCGGCGGCGTCCCGGTCTGCGTCGACGCCAACATCAACTCCCGTGGCCAAGACGGCAAGGGCTCCGGGCTGAAGCTGGAGAAGGGCACCACCTACGTCAAGGGCGAGCAGGCCCTCCAGTGGCTGCGCACCCGGTACGGCTTCGAGGACAACACCGACCTGGGGCGGGCGAAGGCCCAGCACCAGTACATGAACGCGATGGTCCGCCAACTGCGCAAGGGCACCAAACTCACCGACCCGGCGAAGCTGATGAACCTCGCCGAGGCGGCCACCGAGGCGCTGACGGTCGACAAGGGCCTCGACACGGTCAAGAAGCTCTACGACCTGGCCGAGGAGTTCAAGAAGGTCCCCACGAAGCGCATCACGATGTCGACCATGCCCAACGTGTACGGCACCGGCACGAACAACGGCCGGGTCTACCCGAAGGCGGGCGACGCGGAGCAGCTGTTCCGGATGGTCCGCGACGACGTCCCGCTGGACGGCAAGGCCTCCAAGCGGAAGAAGCCTGAGGCCGCGAAGGACCCGTCGGCGCCGGTCGGCGAGATCGCGGTCGCCGTGCGGAACGGGACCGCCACGGACGCGCTCGGGCCCGCCTCGGGGCGCGCCGGTGACGTGATGGAGCAGCTGAAGGACGCGGGCTTCGTGAAGGCCACCGTCGACCCGGGCAACGTGACCGGGGCGGCACGGACGGCGATCCTGTATCCGAGCGCGGATCTGGAGGGCGACGCGCAGGCGGTCGCCAAGGCGCTCGGGGTTCCGCTGTCGCAGGTGAAGAAGTCCACGGACGTCTCGGGGATCTCGCTCGCCGTGGGCGCGGACTGGCGCGAGGACGGGGCCTACCCGGTGTCGAAGGGCAAGGAGAAGACCCCGGAGTCGGCGGGCGCCCTCAACGGCGACGACGACAAGGCCTGCATGAAGGTGAACCCGAACTACACCTGGTGACGCCGTAACGACACGTGTACGCGAAGGGCCCCTAGAAACCGCCGAGCGGTGGGGCCCTTCGTACGCGTCGGGCTACCGGTGTCAGACGGTCTCGCTGCTGCCGTTCATCGCCGGGCGGCGGCTCGCGATGACCCGCTTGGCCAGGGACCGGGGGCTGGTGAGGAAGCCGAAGCCCCAGCACATGTGCATCGTCGCCAGCGCCACCGGGATCTGTGCGCGGGCCTTCAGCGGGAGTCCCTTGCCCGCGGGCAGCGACCCGGCGACGATCGCGGCCACGTAACCGCCGGGGACGATCAGGGCCCATGGGGTGACGGCCGCGCCCAGGACCAGACCCGCCGCGATGGCGACGACGGCGGTCGGCGGAGCCAGGTAGCGGAGGTTGATCGAGCCGGAGTGATAGCGGGCGACGACGTGACGCCAGCGGCCGTAGTCCTTGTACTGCTTGGCGAGCGCCTTCACCGTGGGGCGCGGGCGGTACTGGACCTTCAGCTCGGGCGAGAACCAGATGAGCCCGCCGGCCTCGCGGATGCGGAAGTTCAGCTCCCAGTCCTGGGCGCGGATGAACTCGACGTTGTAGCCGTCGGCCCGCTCCAGGGCCTCGCGGCGGAAGACGCCCAGGTAGACGGTCTCGGCCGGGCCCGCCTGGCCACCGGTGTGGAAGGCGGCGTTGCCGACGCCGATCTTGGAGGTCATCGCGGCGGCGACGGCGTCCTCCCAGGCGTTCTCGCCCTCGGCGTGCATGATGCCGCCGACGTTCTGCGCGCCCGTCTCCTCCAGGAGGCGGACGGCGGTCGCGATGTAGTTCGGCGAGAGCATGCCGTGGCCGTCGACCCGTACGACGACGGGGTGGCGGGAGGCCTTGATCGCCGCGTTGAGGGCGGCGGGGGTGCGGCCGGTGGGGTTGGGCACGGTGTGGACCCGGGGGTCCTCGGCGACCAGCTCGGCGGCGATCTCGTCCGTACGGTCGGCGGAGGGGCCGAGCGCGATCACGATCTCCATCTCACCGGGGTACTCCTGCTCCAGGATGTGCCGGACCGAGTTCCTGAGATGACGTTCCTCGTTGAGCACCGGCATGATCACGGAGACGGCGGGGTACTGCGCGGCAGACATGTGGTCCTCGGGTGGTCCTCGGGGGCGCCGGGGGTGCCGCGCCGCGGGAGGCGGGCGCCCCGGGAGGTGGCGTTATTCGGCCGCCACGTTACCGCGAATGGGGGATACCGGTGCGCGCCGCCGGGTCACGGGCCGGGGCGGAGATCGTATGGGCCTACCGTGCGATGGTCCCCTTGCACCGCAGAGGTGTCTCCCTTGCGCCCCGGAGGTGTCTCCCCCGTGCCCGCACCGCAGCGACCGCCGCACCCCCGCACCACTCCCCCGCGCCGCCGCCCGCCCCAGGGCACCCAGCCGGTTCGCCGCCGCAAGCAGGACGAGCGGCCGCGCTGGGGCATGCGGGTGGCCACGGGCCTGTCGGTGCTGGTGCTGGGGGCCGGCGGGATCGGGCACGCCGTGGTGAGCAGCCTGGAGAGCGGGATCGGCCGGGTCGATCCGTTCAAGGACATGAAGAACCGCCCCCAGGGGGGCCACGGCACGAATCTGCTGCTCGTCGGCACCGACGGCCGGGACACGATCACCAAGGCCGAGAAGAAGAAGTACAAGCTCGGCGGTGCGCCCTGCCACTGCACCGACACGATCATGCTGGTCCATCTTTCGGCCGACCGGCAGCGGGCGAGCGTCGTGAGCCTCCCCCGGGACAGTTACGCCGAGATGCCCGCCCACACCGACCGCACCACGGGCAAGCGCCACGAGAGCCACCCGGTGAAGCTGAACGCCGCGTACGCGGAGGGCGGGCCCACGCTGACCGTGCGGACGGTCGAGAACATGACCAAGGTCAAGATCGACCACTATCTGGAGGTCGACTTCACCAGCTTCATGAAGACGGTCGACGCGGTGGGCGGGGTGAAGATCTGTACGGCGCGGCCGATGAAGGACTCGTACACCGGGCTGGACCTCCGCGCGGGCACCCATGAGCTGGACGGCGGCCAGGCGCTCCAGTACGTGCGCTCACGCCACGTGGACGTGGCCTCCGACCTCGGCCGGATGGAACGCCAGCAGAAGTTCTTGGCGGCGCTGATCAAGCAGGCGACGAGCAGCGGGGTGCTGCTGAACCCGGTGAAGTTCCAGCAGGTCTCCGCCTCGGCGCTCGGTTCGGTCCGGGCCGACGAGGGCTTCGGTACGGAGCAGATGCTGGCGCTCGGCAAGGCGATGAAGGACTTCGGGCCGGCCTCGTCGGAGTTCGCCTCCGTGCCCATCGGCAATCCCAGTTTCCCGGTCGAGGGCATCGGCTCGACGGTGCAGTGGGACGCGAAGAAGGCGAAGAAGCTGTTCCAGGCCCTGCGCGACGACAAGCCGCTGGCCCCGTCGAAGCCGGAGCCCGCGGCCGGTCCGAAGAAGCCTCCGGCCACGCTCGTGGACGTGGCGCCGAAGGAGATCCGGGTGCAGGTCTACAACGGGACCCCGAAGGCCGGTCTCGGCCGGACGGTGGACGAGGCGCTGCGCGCGACCGGCTTCACCACCACCGAGGCTCCGCTCAACGGGGAGGTGCGGGAGCTGAAGCGGACGGTCGTGGAGTACGACCCGCGCTGGGACCGGTCGGCGAAGTCCCTGGCCACGGCGCTGCCCGGGAGTGAGCTGAAGGCGGTGAAGGGCCAGGGCCCGCAGCTGAAGGTGACGGTGGGCTCGGACTTCACGAAGGTGCAGCGGGTGAAGGCGGAGAACCGGGAGGCGGGCGAGTTCTCCACGGTGACGGGCGACGAGGTGGTCTGCCCGTAGCCCGGTGGCCGCGAATCGGAGGCCGCGACTCGGTGGCCGTGGCTCGGAAGCCGTACGGGGTGGCTCGGTCGTCGCCGGTGACCGTACCGGGCCGGGTGGCTCGGACGTCGCCGGTGACCGTACCGGGCCGGGTGGCTCGGACGTCGCCGGTGACCGTACGGGTGCTCAGTCGTCGATGCCGTCGGCGGCGCGCTTCTCGCGGAGCTCCTTGATCGCGCGGCGGCGGGCGAGCCGGTGGGTGCGCCGGATCTGCGCCTCCTGGTAGCGCCGGTTGTCGCGCTCGGTCTCGGGGATCACCGGGGGTACGCTGCGCGGCTTGCCGTCCCCGTCCACGGCGGCGAAGACCAGATAGGCGCTGCCGACCTGCTGGGCGGGGGTCGACTCGTTCCAGCGTTCGGCCATCACCCGGACGCCGACCTCCATCGAGGAGCGGCCGGTCCAGTTGACCTGTGCGCGTACGTGAACGAGGTCACCGACCCTGACCGGCTCCAGGAAGACCATCTCGTCCATCGATGCGGTCACCGCGGGTCCGCCGGAGTGCCGGCCGGCCACCGCGCCGGCGGCGTCGTCGACCAGTTTCATGATCACGCCACCGTGCACCGTGCCGAGGAGGTTGGTGTCGCTGCCGGTCATGATGTGGCTGAGGGTGGTCCGGGACGCCGCGGTCGGCTTGCCCGGAATCTCGCCCTCCGGGCGGGTGGCCTGATCTGTCATACAGTCCACCTTATGCGGGGGCCCGCGTCCCGCAGAATGCATCAGGTTCGCAACAGCCCTGGTGCGATTTCCCTTACACCCTGTAATAGCTGTGGGCCGGGACGGCACACTGTTCGGATGAACGATTGGCCCGATCGACGGACCGGCGACCGCAGCGAGCGCTACGGGCGGGGCAGTGCCAACCCCCAGCCCGAGAGTGCGCGGGCTATGCCGCACATCCAGCGCCGCCCCGCCCCGCAGGGGCCGTCGGCGCCGCCGCAGAGGCCCCAGGTGCCGCAGCAGGGTCAGGGATACGACGACCGCTACCAGGACGGCGGCTACGGCAACAGCCCCGACCCCGGGTACGACAGCGGCTACAACACGGGCCAGGTCTACGGCTCGGGTGGCGGCGGATCCGACGGCCGGGGCGGCGGAGGCGGTCGCCGCGGCGGCGGTGACGGGGGTTACGTCCACGGCCGCCCGGCCCCGGACTGGCGCCGCCGGATCAAGCTCGGCGCGCTGACCCTGGTGGTCGTGGTGCTCGCGGTCTCGATCTCGACGTACTTCTGGGCCGACTCGAAGCTGAAGCGCGAGGTCGACCTCGCCAAGGTCATCGAGCGCCCGGAGTCCGGCGACGGCACGAACTACCTGATCGTCGGGTCGGACAGCCGTGAGGGCATGTCGGCCGAGGAGAAGAAGCGGCTGCGCACCGGTTCCGCGGAGGGCAAGCGGACCGACTCGATGATGATCCTGCACGACGGCTCCAACGGCCCGACGCTGATCTCGCTGCCGCGCGACTCCAACGTCGAGATCCCGTCCTTCGTGGGGTCCGAGTCCGGGAAGAAGTTCCAGGGCACCGGCCGGCAGGTGAAGCTGAACGCCGCCTACGCCGAGGACGGCCCCGAACTCCTCGTCCGTACGGTCGAGTTCAACACCGGGCTGCACATCGACCACTACGTCGAGATCGGCTTCGGCGGCTTCGCGAAGATCGTGGACGCGATCGGCGGGGTCGAGCTGGACATTCCGAAGGCCTTCAAGGACAAGAAGTCCGGCGCCGACTTCCAGGCCGGCAAGCAGACGCTGAACGGCGAGCAGTCCCTGGCCTTCGTCCGTACGCGGTACGCGTTCGCGGGCAGCGACCTGGACCGTACGAAGAACCAGCAGAAGTTCCTCGCGGCGCTGGCGAGCCAGACGGCGACCCCGTCCACGATCATCAACCCGTTCAAGCTGTACCCGACGATGGGCGCGGGCCTGGACACGCTGATCGTGGACAAGGACATGTCGCTCTGGGCGCTGGGCAACATGTTCTTCGCGATGAAGGGCGTCACCGGCGGCGAGGGCACGTCGATGAACATCCCGATCTCGGGCAGCACCAACGGCAACCTGGTCTGGGACAAGGCCAAGGTGAAGCAGCTGGTGGAGCAGCTGAACAACGACGAGAAGGTCACGGTCAAGGGCAACTGAGGCCGCGAACAGAGCCGTTGAGGGGCGCCGGGCTGTTGCCCGGCGCCCTTCCGTCTGCCGGGGTCGCTACGTGCCGTAGGTGATGTTCCCCTTCTCGTCCATGAGGGGGTGGATCTGGGAGGGGCCGTAGTCGTCCACGTCGGACGGGCGCGACTTCTCCGGCCCGTCCGGACCGATCCGCATCATGCGCTCGACCCGGACGACCTCGAACCGCTTTCCCCGCACGATGAGTTCGTTGGCCCTGCGACGCGCCATGAACTTCTTCGCGGCCCGTTCGTTTACGGCCGCCTCCTTCTCGTCCACCTTCATCCAGGCGGGCAGCTCCGGCATGTCCGGAAGGTCCGGCAGTTGGGGAACGGGCCGGGTGAGGTGGTGGACGAGGGCGCGGCGGGCGCCCTGCGGGGTCGAGTACTGTCCGGTCACCATCGACCAGGTCAACTCCTTCCGCTCCACCACCCGGAACGTCGTCGGGAGGAGCACGACCCCGGGGTGGGTGGTCAACGCCCGCCGGGAGTCGGCCCGTACGTCATCGGGGAAGCGGGCGGCGGTGTAGGAGAGCCCCAGCAGCCCGGCCCGGTCGATCCCCTCGGTCAGCCCGACGGCGGCCGCGTGGTCGACCACGAAGCCCTCGGTGCGGCAGGGGTCGGGTGCGTCCAGGTCCCAGCTGTCGTCGTCCGGGTCGGTAGCCCGGGGCGGCTCCAGACGGTCGCCACCGATCCGGGCGAACTCGTCGGCGCGCACGACCCGGTAGCGGATGCCGTCCGCCGACACCTCGTCGGTCGCCTCGACCTCCAGCCGCGCCACGGCGTCCAGCAGGGACCTCCGCACCGCCGGGTCCTCGGTGTCGTCCCTCGCCCTGAACCACAGCAGCGAGTTGAGCTCGTCCCGGGCCATCTGCGGGAAGCCGCAGTCCAGTTCACCCAGCAGCCGCCAGCGCGGCCGGTCGCCGCGCCGCTGCTCGGCAAGCCCGAACAGGGGCCCCCGGACCACGATGTTCGGGTACTTGCGGACCGAGGCGAACGCGTCCGCCTCGGTGACCTCGGAGACCGGGTCGTCGTGACGGGTGACGTTGATCGTGAGGTGGTCCGGCGATTTCTCCGGGTGAGCGTTCATGTACTCAGTGTGCCGAAGGGGGGTGTCGGTGTCAGGGTTTCCGCCGCAAAGGGTCCCCGTCGACCGGAGTTGGCGCCGACGCCGACGAGCGCGCCCGACCGCCCGTGGGGGCCGAGCGCGCTCGGAGCGTGCGGGGTGGTGGGTGTGCTTCAGCTGCCGGATTCCGAACCGGAGGCGTACGGGACGAAGTCGGCCCAGGCGGCGGAGGTGAAGCCGAGCTGCGGCCCGGCGAGGCCCTTGGAGTCACGGGACGTGGACGGCGCTGGGGGCGGCGGCTACCCGGGCCGAGTGACGGATCCCCGGAGATCCACCCGAAATCGCTGCTCACACCGGGTCGTGGCGCGCCACGATCCGGTGGAGGCCGACCGGGTCGTGGCCCACCGCGACCCGGTGGGCCACGACGTCAACTACCTAAAGAACCAAGAGAAAATACCCAACCCCACCCCACCTGATCCCGGTGGTCAACTGCGGGACGGTCCGGTCACCCACATGGGTGAGATGCGCCAACTGGGCTGGATTTCGGACGGGTTGGCAGGCATATGCTCGCGCTGACACACAACCCCAGACATGAGACGGCCCCCGCCGGGACGGCAATCCCGAGCGAGGACCTGACCACCAAGGAAGGCGAATCTTCCCGATGGATACCCAGCACGATATCGCTCTCACCCGCGCCCTGGCAGAGGTTCCCGGACCACTGCCGCTCTCCGGCGTCATCCACGTCACGATCCCGCACACGATCCGCTTCACGGTCGTCGGCAACCACCTCGCGCAGCACGCCGAGCTCTCCCTCACCGCGATCGGGATCGCCGTACACATCCAGTCACTGCCCGCCGGGTCCCAGGTCAGCATCAAGGCGCTCGCGGCCCGCTTCGCCGAGGGCGAGACGACGATCGCCGCCGCCCTGCGCGAGCTGGAGACCCACGGCTATCTGCACCGGACCCGCGAAAGGCTGCCGAACGGCCGGATGATCACCCGGACGGTGTTCTGCAACCAGCCGGGGGCGTTGCTGATGGGCGGGGCAGTGGTGCCGGTAGCGGTGGCGGTGCCGGTAGCGGTGGCGCCGGTGCCGGTGGTGACGCCCGTGGTGCCCGCACCCTTGCCCGCGCCTGCGCCTGCGCCTGTGCCCCTGCCCGCGCCCGAGCCCACCCCCGTACCGGAGGAAGCGCCCCCGCCGGTCCGCGTACCATCGCGCATCGCGCCCAAGCCGCCGCGCCGGCCGCTCCCGCAGCCCCGCGAGCTCACCCAGGAGCTGCACCGGGCCGCCTCCGCGCTCCTCGCCGACCTTCGGCGTCACGCGCCGGAGCTCGTGCTCTCCGAGGACGATGTCGAGGAGCTGGTGCCCGGTGCGGCTGCCTGGCTGGAGCGGGGCGCGCACCCCGACGCCATCCGTCACGCTCTGACGACCGAGCTTCCGCAGCCGCCCAAGTACCCGGCGAAGATCGTCAGACACCGCCTCACCGTGCTCCTGCCACCGCCGCTCCCCGGCGCCCAGGAGCTGGCCCCGGTCCGCAGGACGCCCGTCACCCCCTTCCAGACCTGCGAGGGCTGTGACCGCGCCTTCCGCTCCCCGGCCCCGGGCCACTGCCGCGACTGCCGGGCCCAGTACTGGGAGGCGGCATAGGCGTAGCGAGGCGTAGCGAGACGTAGCGACCTGCGAATGGGCTTGACCTCAACCGGAGTTGAGGCTCGAAGGTGACGCCATGACGATCTCGACGGAACAGCAAGCGGCGGTCCGGAGCTGGATCAGGGAGACGGCGCACTCCCTGACCACCGTGGACGCGTCGGAACCACTGGACGACCTACGGCCGCTGCTCGGCATGGTCCCCGAGCGGACGGTCGTGGTGGGCTACGGCGCCGGGACGTGCGGCGCACACCAGGTTGCCGCCCTCCAGACGCGCATGGCCCGTCTGCTGGTCGACGAGGCGGGCTTCCGAACAGTCGCCCTCGACCAGGACTGGACGCTCGCCGCCCGGCTCGACACCCACATCCGCACCGGGGCCGGGGACCCCGTGGCACTGCTGGAGGCGGCCGAGCCGTTCTGCCGCACCGAGGAGATCCTCACCCTCCTCCGGTGGATGCGTGCCTTCAACGAGTCGCACCCGGATGATCCGGTCCGCTTGATCGGGGTCAGCCCTCATGAGACGGGGGCGTCGACGTACGACACGGTGGCCGACTACGTGCGCGGGACCGCACCCGGGCTGGTGGACGAACTGGAGCGGTACTACGCGAACCTCCGCCCCCCGGGTGACGTGTCCGCGCACACAAGCCGATTCCGGGCGCTGCCCGACAGACGGCCCTGGCGCGACCGCGCACAGGCGGCGCACGACCTGGTGGCGGGAGCGCCGGTCCATGACGGATATGCGTGGGCACTCCACAACGCGCGGCTGATCGTCCAGTACTACGAGCTCCACGACCACGACGACGATCCGCTGGACCCGCACAACATGGCCTGCTACGAGCAGTTCTTCGCCGAGAACGTCCTGTGGTGGCAACGGCACACCGGCCACAGGATGCTGTTCTGGTCCTCCAGCTCCCACACCGCCGACGCGCGCACCAGGGTCGTCAGCTTTCCGCCGGACCCGGCCTCTCCGTCCCGTAACGCGGGAAGCCACCTGCGCGAGCACCTCGGCACACGGTATCTGTCGATCGGCCTCACCTTCGGCGCGGGTGAACTGGCCACCTACACCGCCGCCCCGGCCTTCCGGGTGCCCGGCCCCGTACCACCGTTGATGGAGTCGGTACTGGACGACGAGACCACGGGCGACTACCTGCTGGACCTCCGCGCGGAGGCTCCGCGGGAGGTCGCCGACTGGCTCACCCGGACCGCCGAGTCGCGGCTCATCGGACCACGCCACGACCCTCGACGCGACACCGATCACCACATGACGGGCGGCTCCCCGGGCGAGTGGTTCGACGTACTCGTCCATCTACGGCAGGTGACTCCGGCGCGCCCCCTCCACCAGGTGAACCCTCCGGCGAAGAAGCAACCGTGACGCGTGCCGGCCGTCACGCCCCCGGCGCGCGGCCGGGTCCTGCCGCTACGCCTGGCGACGGCATCCGGCGAGGAGGGTCGCGACCATGCGCCCGGCGTCGGCCTGGTCGTAGTCGGGGCCGGTGATGCAGAGGTTTCCGATGGCGCGCATGAGCGTGTAGGCGGTGACGTCCGGGCCGATCTCGCCGGCGGCGACGCAGGCGTCGAGCAGCGTCGCACAGGCCGGGACCAAGGTGTCGAGCATGAGGGCGTGAAGGTTCTCCAGCCCTGGATCACCGGACCCCAGGGCGGCGCCGAGGCCGTGCTTCGTCACCAGGAACTCCACGAACGCGTCCGTCCAGCAGGTCAGGGCGGTGAACGGGGAGGCCGATTCCTCCAGGAGCCGGGGCGCGAGTGCGGCGCAGGTGTCGATCTGGTGCCGGTAGACGGCGGTGACGAGGTCCGCCCGGGTCGGGAAGTTCCGGTAGATCGTGCCGACGCCGACCCCGGCTCGTTCGGCGATGTCGCGGACGGGGGCCTGGACACCCTGCTCCACGAAGACCGCCGACGCGGCCGCCAGCACGCCGTCGCGGGTGCGCTGTGCCTGCGCCTGGCGTACTCCGACCGATTCCGGCACGAGGCCCTCCCTTTGCTCGCGGAACAATGTTCCGCTAAATTGGCGGAACGACGCTCCGCCAAAGTATGGCAGAGCGGTCCCATGGAGAAAGCGCAGGTCCACCATGCCTTCCAGCCACCTCGACCGGCGGATCGTCGCGGTCAAGCCCATCTCCGTTCCCGCGCCCGGCCGCAGCGGCGATCTCCAGGTGAAGGTCACCGCCCCGCTGTCGGGCCAGAACCTTCCCGTCATCGTGTTCTCCCACGGCAACGGATGGTCCCTGGACGGATACGAACCCCTCGTCGACCGGTGGGCGGCCGCCGGATTCATCGTCGTACAGCCCACCCACCTGGACTCCCGCCGCAACGGCATCGGGTGGGACGACCCGCGCTTCGCCACCATCTGGCGCGTCCGGATCGCCGACCTCCACGCGGTCCTCGACGGCCTCGGCGACATCCTTGTCCGGGCCGGCGGCCTGGAGACCCGCGTCGACCATGAGCGCGTCGCGGTCGTCGGCCACTCCTGGGGCGCCCAGACGGCCGGCGCGATCCTCGGCGCGCGTGTACTGGACGCCGACGGCGTTCCCGGAGAAGACTTCTCCCACCCCGCCGTCTCGGCCGGCGCGCTGATCGCGGCGACCGGAACCGGCGACACACTCACCCCGTTCGCGGCCGAACACCTTCCGTTCATGAGGCCGGACTACTCCACCATGACCACCCCGGCCCTGGTCATAGCGGGCGGCAAGGACCAGTCCCAGCTCTCGACCCGGGGGCCGGAGTGGTTCACCGACGCCTACCACCTCAGCCCGTCCCCGAAGAGCCTGCTCACCATCGCCGAGGGCGAGCACACCCTGGGCGGCCTCGCCGGCGAGATGGCCGCCGAGACCACCGACGAGGACCCCGTCCGCGTCGCCCTCGTCGCCGACGCGATCTCCGCCTACCTCCGCGACGCCCTCAAGCTCGACGACGCCGCGTGGGCCGCCCTCGACGACTCCGCAGAGGTTGGCGACGGCACGTGGAGCATCGTCGGCAAGTGAACCCGTACGCGGCACCTGCTCCTACGCTCTCCCGCGTGCCAGCAACGCGGCGTGCGGCAGCGCCAACAGGCCGTCCCCCGCACGGAATTCGGCGCACAGTTCGTCGTACGCCTGCCGGGCGGCCGCCAGCCCCTCCGCGCCCCCGCTGTTGAGGACCTGGCCGATCGCGCCGATCCCTCGTTCCGCCCCCGCCCACCAGGTGTCGGGGTCACAGCGGTGCTCCCACGCGACCTCGGAGCACTCAGCGCCGAGAAGCCCGGCCCCGTCGAGGAGGGCGGCGAGCCCTTCGGGCGTACGGGGGAAGTCGTCCTCGGGGGCGAGCGCGGGGAGCCAGTCGGGGCGGGTGAGCCCGGCCGCCTGCACCGCGCGGCCGATCAGTGCCTGGCCGGGGGCTCCGGGCGACCGCCAGATGGTGACCGCGACCCGGCCGCCGGGCCGGGCGATCCGGCGCAGCTCGGCCAGCGCCTCGCGCGGGCGGCCCACGTGGTTGAGGACGAAGTTGCCGACGACCGCGTCGAACGTGTCTTCCGCATAGGGAAGTTCGGGCAACCGGGCCGTGCGCACCACGGCTTCCGGGACCGCCCTTCGGGTCGCCCCCACCATGCCGGGCTCGGCGTCGACAGCGTGCACCGTCGCACCGCGCCCGGCAGCGAGGGCGCTGACGGTGCCGCTGCCGCAGCCCACGTCGAGGACGCGGCTGCCGGGCCCTGCCCCGGCGGCGTCGAGGAGGGCCGCCGCCGGGTGGGCGCAGAGCCGGGCGCAGGTGTGGGCGTACGCCTCGGCCTTGCCGGACCAGATGCGCCGTTCGGCGTGGTCGAAGGGGGTGGCCACCTCGGTCGCATCCGTCACGACACGATCCCCTTCGGTTCGAGTTCGGCGAAGTCCTCGTGGAGGGCGTCGAGATGGCGGCCGGTCGGTGCGCCGGCCGGGGTCAGCTCCGCCAGCCGCCAGCCCGGCAACTGCGCCTCGACCTCCGCCGGGAGCGACCCGTCCGCCGGGTCCGCCAGCGCGTACAGCACGCCGAACGCGGTCTCCCTGGCGACCTCGCGGGCCAGTGCGCCGAGGTCCTCGGGGGTGAGCCCGGCCGCGAGGGCCCGGTCGACGGCGTCGGCCGCCGCCCCGTCGCTGCGGTAGGCGTCGACCCACTGCGGGGCCGCCGTGCCCCAGGCGTCGACGTCCTGCCACACCGTCCGCAGGAGGCGGTAGCGGGCGAGCTGCGGCAGCCCCTCCTCCGCCTCGGACTCGGCCCAGTCGCGGGCGTCGTCATCCGCCCCCAGGGCGCTGAAGAGGGCGGTCAGCCTGTCGAGTTCGGTCATGGGGAGGGAGGCTACCGGCCGGGTCCGGGGGCGGTCGGGGGTGGTGAGCGGTGCGGACCGATGAGTTTTCGCGGGGTGCGCGGTCTGTACTTCCGTAAGACTGAGAGGCGAGGCGGGCACCGACCGGATCCCGCCCCGACACAGCCAGGAGACCTGATGCGCACCCTGATCAGCACCGCCTTCGTTTCGCTCGACGGCGTCATGGAGGCCCCGGGCGGCGAGCCCGGCTACCGGAACTCGGGGTGGACGTTCAAGGACATGGAGTTCCTGCCGGAGGCGTACGAGCTCAAGAGCCGGGAACAGGACGAGGCCACGGCCCTGCTGCTGGGCCGGGCCAGCTACGAGGCGTTCAGCCCGGTGTGGCCGGGCATGGAGGAGTTCACGGGGTACAAGGCGATGCCGAAGTACGTCGTCTCCACCAAGCTGACCGACGGCGACCTGGTGTCCGACTGGGGCGAGACCACGATCCTGCGGTCGCTCGACGAGGTCGCCGCCCTGAAGGAGACCGAGGGCGGACCGATCATCGTCCACGGCAGCACCGAGCTGAACCGGAACCTCGCGGACGCCGACCTGATCGACCGGTACCACCTGCTCGTCTTCCCGCTCCTGCTGGGCGCGGGCAAGCGCCTGTTCAGCGACACGGACAAGGACGCCCAGAAGCTGAAGCTGGTCGAGCACGAGGCGTACGCCAACGGCATTCAGAAGAACGTCTTCGAGGTCGTCCGCTGACACGCCCGGACGGGGCGCCCCAGGGCCCTGCCTGACCGGCGCCCCGCCCCTGCCCGACCGGTCAGCCGGCGCGCACCCCGTGCAGGACGGTCCGCGCCACCTCGGCGGGCACGACACCCGTCGTGTCGACCACCCGAGCCTCCCGGCGGAGCCACGACAGGGCCCGCTCGTAGTCGGTCAGATGGTCCAGCCGCCACTGCCGGGCGCCGGCGCTCTCGGGTTGGCTGTCGGTCTCGATACGCTCGACGAGCGTGTCCCGGTCCGTGTGCAGCAGGACGTGGTGCACGGGGATACCGGCCCGCGTCAGACCGTCGTGGATCTCCTGCCAGTACGACTCGACCAGAACCGTCTGCGTGACCACCAGCGTTCCGCCCACGTGGTCGAGCACCTGCCGCGCGGTCTCCACCACCAGGCCCCGCCAGGGCGGGAAGTCCTGGAAGTCCTTCTCCGGCACGCCGAGCACATGACAGAGCATCTCGCCGACCTTCTCGGTGTCGAACAGCCGGGAGTCCGGGAGGAGCGAGGTCATCTCCTTCGCGGTGGTGGTCTTGCCCGCGCCGAAGGTTCCGTTCAGCCAGATGATCATCGCTCCACCCTAGGGGCGGCCGAACTCCCTGGGCTCGGAGCACCCGTTCCCCGTAGGTTCGGACACACCCGTCGTGAGGGCGGGCCCGGACCTACGCCTCAGGGAGCCCGTATGGCAACCATCCACCGCACCACCATGACGCCCACCAAGCTGGAGCTGCTCTCCGGCTGGCTGCCGAAACAGAGCTGGTACGTGGGCTCCGGGGAGACGCCGGACCTGGTCAAGGCCGGCGGGTTCCGACTGGACGACCCGGAAGGGGAGGTCGGGATCGAGTTCATGGTCGTGGCGGACGCGGCCGGGCAGGAGCCGGTGGCGTATCTGGTGCCGCTGGGCTACCGCGCTGCGGCGCTGGAGGGTGCCCCCGACGAGGCGCTGATCGGCACCTCCGAGCACGGGGTGCTCGGCACCCGGTGGCTCTACGACGGCGCCCACGACCCGGTGGTGCTGGGGCAGTTGCGCGCCCTTCTGCGCGGCGAGGCGAAGCCGCAGCAGCAGAACGTGAGCGACACCCCCGACCTGACCGTCATCGTGCACGGTGCCGGTGCCGGTGCCGACCAGGGGGGCGACGTCCGTATCAACCGCGTCCTGCGGGCGTCGGAAGCCGAGCAGGGAGCGTCGGGCCGTCTCGTCGCCGGATGGACCTGGCCGGACGGAACGGCCGTACGGGGAGAGCTGGCGGCCGTCGCGCCACGGTAGCGTCCGCCACTCCGCTGTGGGCGGAGCCTTTGGGAACGGCCCCCGGCGTTCTGCACCGGGGGCCGTTCGACAGAAGGCGTTACGGCAGGTTGCGCGCCATCACGATGCGCTGGGCCTGGTTCGTGCCCTCGTAGATCTGGGTGCTTTTACAGCCTCTATCGCTCTGACCCGCACGAACACCACCTTACGGAGGGTCTCCCCCAGCATTTCCCCATGATCACGCGGGACCAACCGCTGGTCAGGATGCTGCGATGACGGGCGCGCGCCTCGTCGTGCTCGCGACCGACAACTGCCCTCTTGACCTCGCCAACCCAAAGGGTGAGGATCATGTAACAGACTGCAACGCAATGCAACACACGCAGCGGGAGGTCGCACCATGGGTTACACCTTCATCGGCAAAGATCCCGAGTCCGACGTGAACGGGTGCCCGGCGGTCTGGGTGGATGACGACCGACGGCTACTCGTACAGGGGCGGCGAGCTGGGGAAGACGTCAAGGCTCGGACCGTGGCCGACTCGCCGCGAGCCGAGGATGAGACGCTGATCGTTCTGGAACCGAGGATGATCCCGCTTCTCAAGGAGGCTATCCGTGTCGCAGAGTCTGGCTGAGTTCGCCAAACTGCTCAGGCAGTGTGAGCACTCAGCGGTCCACCTTGAGACCCGCGACGCGTATGCCGTCCCCGGGGAACACCCTGCCTTCGACGCCTGGCTAGCAGGGGAGCGCAAGGACTGGGACGACCGTTCGTCGTGGTGGCGCGATGACTGGCACGGCCTCATCCAGAACATCACCGCCCGAGGTGTGACGGTGCGCCGCGCGAGGGTGGTGGGTGAGCCAGCCTCGGATTACATCAAGTGGGAGCACGACGTCACGTATGGCAACGTCGCTTGCGGGGAGGACGTCCGGTGGCTTCCGCGTCGGCAGGCATCCCACCTGCTGTTGCCCGGGAACGACTTCTGGCTCTTCGACGGCAAGCTAGTCCAGTTCAACGTCTTTGACGGTGACGGCCGTTGGATGCACACGGACTTCACAGAAGACGCGGGCGTAGCGGCACGGTGTGCTGACATGTTCGAGGCGGTTTGGGAGCGAGCTGTCCCGCACAACAAGTACGACGTCTAACAGAGCAGCGGCCAGTCCATGACCTCACCGCTGTCGACCGCTGAAGAGGCCCATAAGGCAGTTGCCGACCGGCTTACTCGCATGATGGAAGACGCCGACCTGTCGGGGGCCCGGCTGGCCGCTCTGTGCGGCTGGGACCGTTCCAAGACTCACCGGATCACGCACCGGAAGACGATCCCCAAGCCCGCCGACATCCGCGCATGGTGCACGGCATGCGGAAGGCCCGAAGAAGCTGAAGCGCTGATAGAGACAACGCGCACGGCCAAGACCCTGTACGTCCAGTGGACCCAGTACCTGAAGGGCGGCCTCAGCAAGGCCCAACGCAGCGGCATCTACCAGAAGACACGCTCCTTCCGGGTATATAGCTGCGGGGTCCTCCCCGGGATGCTCCAGACAGAGGGGTACGCGCGGGGCATTCTCCGTGAGGTCCGTCGCTTCAGGAGTCTTCCCGACGACGTCGAGGACGCCGTACAGGCGCGTCTGGAACGCTCGGCCGCCACTCTGCGGGGCAATCAAGTGTCCGTCCTCATCGAAGAATCGGCCCTGTACATGCCGATGACCGACCCTCCGCAGCATGCGCAACAACTCGAACACCTCATGTCCGTCATCGGGCACCCCAACCTGGCTTTCGGAATCATCCCCCACATGTCACGCCGCCCGGTATGGCCCATCGAATCCTTCTACGCATTCGATGATCGCGAAGTTCAGGTGGAAACGCTGACCGCCATGGTCCGGGTGACGAATCGAGCCGAAATCGACGTGTACCTGGGCGCGTTCGCTCAGCTGGCACGAGCCGCTGTGTACGGCTCGAATGCCAGAGCCTTGATCAGGAAGGCCCTCGACGCTACCGAGGAATGAAGACTTACAACACCATGCAACATCCGCCCTGCCTGGCTGCCCCCCTTCCTACTGTTCTTGGCACAGCCAGTTGACAGCCGGAGGCAAGCATGGCGATGACCATCGCGGTCTATCGAGTGACGAGGGACGGCATCACAGAGCGGGTTCCAAAACATGAGGTGGCACCCGCTTCAGAGCCTTCCGCGTCGAACCGCTTCCCGCTGTGTCGCTGCCCTGTTCACGCGGACAACCCAGGCGCTCCCGAGAGCGAGCGCCGCATCCGGGACAGGGTCTGAACACAACTGGCCGGCCCGCACGCTCCACGCAACCCTTTTCCCCGGAGGCACGCACCATGAGCACAGCCGTTCAGAACCGCACCCGTGAGCCACAAATCATCCTCAACGCACTGGCCCATCGAGTGCCTCACCTGATCACCGACACCGAACCGACGCTGTGGGATCGAGAAATCGCTCTTCTGCTTCGCGACAACAGCGTCATGACCCGTAACACCGCCGAACGGCTGCTGGGCCAGGCCATCGCCTACACGATCACCGCCATGGAGCGGAAGGGCGTGGACATGGGCGTCGGCCACACGGTGGACGTGGCCGTTCACGCCCTGATCCTGGACACTCCGCTGTACTTCGCCCTGTGCGACGAATACAACAGCGGCCAGTACAAGCACCACGCTCCCCTGATCCTGCGGCGCTGCGACGGCACCGTGACGCGGACGGCCGACATCCTGCGGGACAACGGATTCACCGTGGACGAAACAAGGCCCTGGAGGCTGAACCGGTGCTCTGCTGGACGCAGTACGCCGGACACGGCCCAGGGCCTGAACTCCTGGGTTCGCCAAGAACGGCACTGGAAATCGGCTGCGGTACCGGGCGGGCATGGGCGTTCCTCCTGAACCAGGGAGTGGAGGTCACGGGCTTGGACCTGTCTCCGGTCGCCGTCAAGCACCTGACCGAACACTGGGGGCCTACGGGGGCGGAGTTCATTTGTGCGGAAGTGCTT
The DNA here is from genome assembly GCF_044768525.1 of Streptomyces sp. NPDC091287. Taxonomy (NCBI): domain Bacteria; kingdom Bacillati; phylum Actinomycetota; class Actinomycetes; order Kitasatosporales; family Streptomycetaceae; genus Streptomyces; species Streptomyces sp. NPDC091287. The sequence goes on along the minus strand of NZ_JBIVUV010000008.1, from coordinate 336,091 downwards.
GAGCACCTCGCGGCGAGCACGGAGACGTACGACGCCATCTACTCGATCTTCGGCGCGGTTTGGTTCACCGACCCGGTGAAGCTCTTCCCGCTGATCGCCGAGCGGCTCAACCCTGGTGGCACGTTGGTCTTCTCGCAACCTCCGGCCATCCCAGGGGCCTACGGCCCCCAGGGCATGTACAAAGGCGGCTTCGCAGGCAAGGCCATGTTCACCTACCGGCACAGCTACACACCCCGCAAGTGGTCCGCGCTTCTCGCCAAGAGTGGCTTCCAGGACATCGACGCAACCGTCCTGGACGCCCCCACCGAGGGACACATCGGAACCCTGATCGTACGCAGCGTCAAGCGCTGATCTCCTGGACACACGAACGCCCCCGCTGGAACTGACGGAGGGGAACCCACGCGAACGACCCCCGGCAGAGGGCCGAGGGTCGTGGTGTTTGTGCAGGTGAGGGGCGGTTTTCCGCCCAGCGTCAGCCCAGGATTTCCCCAGCATGGTGCCCATGATCGGCCCGAAACGGTCCCGGACGGACAGGGAGCCGATCACGGCCCGCGAGCCATCGAGAACGGCCGCTGACCTGTGAAAACCCAGTTACGGCAGGTTCCTCGCCATCACGATCCGCTGGACCTGGTTGGTGCCCTCGTAGATCTGGGTGATCTTGGCGTCGCGCATCATGCGCTCGACCGGGTAGTCCCGCGTGTAGCCGTAGCCGCCGAGCAGCTGGACGGCGTCCGTGGTGACCTCCATGGCGACGTCGGAGGCGAAGCACTTGGCCGCGGCGCCGAAGAACGTGAGGTCGCCGTCGACGCGCTGGGACTTGGCGGCGGCCGAGTAGGTGAGCTGACGGGCCGCCTCCAGCTTCATCGCCATGTCGGCGAGCATGAACTGGATGCCCTGGAAGTCCGCGATCGGCTTGCCGAACTGCTTGCGCTCCTGGACGTACCCCTTGGCGTAGTCCAGCGCGCCCTGGGCGATGCCGAGGGCCTGGGCCGCGATGGTGATGCGGGTGTGGTCCAGGGTCTTCATCGCGGTGGCGAAGCCGGTGCCCTCCTCGCCGATCATCCGGTCGGCGGGGATGCGCACGTTGTCGAAGTAGACCTCGCGGGTCGGAGAGCCCTTGATGCCGAGCTTCTTCTCCGGGGCGCCGAAGGAGACGCCCTCGTCGGACTTCTCGACGACGAACGCGGAGATGCCCTTGGAGCGCTTGGTCGGGTCGGTGACGGCCATGACCGTGTAGTACTCGGAGACGCCCGCGTTGGTGATCCAGCGCTTGACGCCGTTGAGGACCCAGAAGTCGCCGTCGCGCACGGCCTTCGTCTTCATGCCCGCCGCGTCCGAGCCGGCGTCCGGCTCGGAGAGGGCGTACGAGAACATCGCGTCGCCCTTGGCGAGCGGGCCCAGGTACTTGCGCTTCAGCTCCTCGGAGCCGGAGAGGATCACCGGGAGCGAGCCGAGCTTGTTCACGGCCGGGATCAGGGAGGAGGAGGCGCAGGCGCGGGCCACCTCCTCGATCACGATGACCGTGGCGAGCGCGTCGGCACCGGCGCCGCCGTACTCCTCCGGGACGTGGACGGCGTGCAGGTCCGAGGCGACCAGGGCGTCCAGCGCCTCCTGCGGGAAGCGGCTCTCCTCGTCGACCGCGGCGGCGAAGGGGGCGATCTTCGTCTCGGCGAGCGCGCGGATGGTCTCGCGGAGCATGTCATGCTCCTCGGCCGGACGGTACAGGTCGAAATCGGTCGAACCCGCCAAGACGCTCACTCCCCAGATGCTAACTACCGTTAAGTAACTCAATTTTAGTCCGCCGACCGCCCGACGGCATACGTGCCCTACACGTGAGCTTCCCGACAGGGGTGGGACATATGCGATGCAGTGGACAGATGGAGCGGTGAATTCCGGCCTTCCGCTGCCCGACTATGCTCGGTCCGCACGTCCGTCCGCATCTCCCAGGAGCACTCCATGGCCCTCAGGATCACTGTGATCGGCACCGGCTATCTCGGCGCCACCCATGCCGCGGCCATGGCCGAACTGGGCTTCGAGGTCCTGGGGCTCGATGTCGTGCCGGAGAAGATCGAGCTGCTCTCCACCGGCCGCGTGCCGATGTACGAACCGGGCCTGGAGGAGATGCTCCAGCGGCACGTCGCCGGCATCGAGGGCTCCACCGGGCGGCTGCGCTTCACCACCTCCTGGGAGGAGGTCGGGGAGTTCGGCGACGTCCACTTCGTCTGTGTGAACACCCCGCAGAAGCACGGCGAGTACGCCTGCGACATGAGCTACGTCGACAGCGCCTTCGACTCCCTGGCCCCGCACCTGACCCGGCCCGCCCTGGTCGTCGGCAAGTCGACCGTCCCGGTGGGCTCCGCCGCCCGCCTCGCGACCCGCCTCGCGGAGCTCGCTCCGGTGGGTGCCGACGCCGAGCTGGCCTGGAACCCGGAGTTCCTCCGCGAGGGCTTCGCCGTGAAGGACACCCTGCACCCCGACCGGATCGTCGTCGGCGTCACGAGCGAGGGGGCCGAGAAGCTGCTGCGCGAGGTCTACGCCGGGCCGGTCGCCGAGGGCTCGCCGTTCGTGGTGACGGACTTCCCGACCGCCGAGCTGGTGAAGACCTCCGCCAACTCCTTCCTGGCCACCAAGATCTCCTTCATCAACGCGATGGCCGAGGTGTGCGAGGCCGCCGACGGGGACGTCGTGAAGCTCGCGGAGGCCATCGGGCACGACGACCGCATCGGGAAGAAGTTCCTGCGGGCCGGGATCGGCTTCGGCGGCGGCTGCCTGCCCAAGGACATCCGCGCCTTCATGGCGCGCGCCGGCGAGCTGGGGGCGGACCAGGCGCTCACCTTCCTCCGCGAGGTCGACTCCATCAACATGCGCCGCCGCGGCCACATGGTGGAGCTGGCCCGGGAGGCGGTGGGGGGCGACTCGTTCCTCGGCAAGCGGGTGGCGGTGCTGGGCGCCGCGTTCAAGCCCGACTCCGACGACGTACGCGACTCCCCCGCGCTCAACGTCGCCGGGCAGATCCACCTCCAGGGCGGCCAGGTGACCGTGTTCGACCCGAAGGGGATGGACAACGCCCGGCGGCTGTTCCCGACGCTCGGCTACGCGGACTCCGCGCTGGAGGCGGTGCGCGGGGCGGACGTGGTGCTGCACCTGACGGAGTGGCGCGAGTTCCGTGAGCTGGACCCGGCGGAGCTGGGCGAGGTGGCCGCCCGCCGGATCATTTTGGACGGCCGCAACGCCCTGGACAGCGCGGTGTGGCGCGAGGCCGGGTGGACGTACCGGGCGATGGGCCGCCCGAAGGCCTGAAGGCCGGCGCCCGGCGCCGCAGGGCGAGCGCCTAGGGGCGCTCGCCCTGTCCTGGCGGACCGTTCGCGGCGGGGGTGCGGAGACCTGCCGGCGTCAGCCGGGCGGGCCGTTCACGGCGCTGGGCGCCGAGACCTCGCGGCGTCAGCCGAGCGGCCGTCCAGCTCCGTGATCGTCGCGTGGGACGGGCCCCGCCCGCTCTGCTCGTCGCGGGCCACGGCTTCCGCGTCGCGCAGCACCCGTACGGAGTTCCGCCAGGTCAGCTTGGCGAGGTCGCCCTCGGACCAGCCGCGCCGCAGCAGCTCGGCGATGAGGTTCGGGTAGCCGGAGACGTCATCCAGGCCGCGCGGGGTGAACGCCGTGCCGTCGTAGTCGCCGCCGATGCCGATGTGGTCGACGCCCGCGACCGCGCGCATGTGGTCGAGGTGGTCCGCGATGGTCGAGGCGGTGGCCTCGGGGCGCGGGTTGGCCGCCTCGAAGTCCTCGTGGATGCGCATCGCGGTCGGGGTGGTGTCGAGGTGGTGCAGGCCGTGCTCGCGCATGTTGCGGTCGGCGGCCAGCGTCCAGGCGACCGCCTCGGGCAGCACGAACTTCGGGACGAAGGTCACCATCGCGACGCCGCCGTTGGCCGGGAGGGCCGCGAGCACGTCGTCGGGGATGTTGCGCGGGTGGTCGCAGACGGCGCGGGCCGAGGAGTGCGAGAAGATCACCGGCGCGGTGCTGGTGGCGAGCGCGTCGCGCATGACGCCGTCCGCGACGTGCGAGAGGTCGACCAGCATGCCGACGCGGTTCATCTCGCGGACGACCTCGTGGCCGAAGGCGGAGAGGCCGCCGAGGCGCGGCAGGTCCGTCGCGCTGTCGGCCCAGTCGATGTTGTCGTTGTGGGTGAGCGTCATGTAGCGGACGCCCAGGTCGTACAGGGCGCGCAGGGTGCCCAGCGAGTTGTTGATGGAGTGGCCGCCCTCGGCGCCCATCAGGGAGGCGATCCGGCCCTCGGCGCGGGCCTTCTCCAGGTCGTCGGCGGTGAGCGCGCGCCGCAGGTGCGTCGGATAGCGGGCGATCAGCTCGCCGACGACGTCGATCTGTTCCAGGGTGGCGCTGACGGCAGCGTCGCCGGTCAGGTCGGTGCGGACGTACACCGACCAGAACTGGCCGCCGACCCCGCCGGCCCGCAGCCGGTTCAGGTCGGTGTGGAGCAGGCCGCGCTGGTCGGCGGCGATGTCCCGGGCGTCGAGGTCGTAGCCGACCTGTTCGCGCAGGGCCCAGGGGAGGTCGTTGTGGCCGTCGACGACAGGGTGGACGGCGAGGAGCTCGCGGGCCCGCTGGAGGTAGGCGTCGTTCATGTGCCGCCCCCTACTTTCCGAAGCCGAAGGAGTCCGCGCCCTGGACCTTGGCGCGCAGACGTTTGCCCTTCTCGGTGGCCTGGTCGTTCAGCTCCTGCAGGAACTCCTGCATCCGCTCCTGGAGCGCGGGGTCGGACGCGGCGAGGATCCGTGCGGCAAGCAGGCCCGCGTTGCGCGCGCCGCCGACGGAGACGGTGGCGACGGGGACCCCGGCCGGCATCTGGACGATGGAGAGCAGGCTGTCCATGCCGTCCAGGTACTTCAGCGGCACCGGCACGCCGATGACCGGCAGCGGGGTGACCGAGGCCAGCATGCCGGGCAGCGCGGCGGCGCCGCCCGCGCCCGCGACGATCGCCTTGAGGCCTCGGCCCGCGGCCGCGTCGCCGTAGGCGATCATCTCGCGCGCCATGCGGTGGGCGGAGACGACATCGACCTCGTAGGGGATCTCGAACTCGTCGAGCGCCTTGGCTGCGGCCTCCATGACGGGCCAGTCGGAGTCCGAGCCCATGACGATGCCGACGAGAGGAGCGGCGGGGGATCCGGTGCCGGGGGAAGTCATTCGGTGATCGTTCCTCGCAGGTAGTCGGCCGCGTGCCGGGCGCGCTCCCGCACGTCCGCCAGGTCATCGCCGTAGGTGTTGACGTGTCCGACCTTGCGGCCGGGCTTCACGTCCTTGCCGTACATGTGGATCTTGAGCTGCGGGTCGCGGGCCATGCAGTGCAGATACGCCTGGTACATGTCCGGGTAGTCGCCGCCCAGGACGTTGCACATGACCGTCCAGGGGGCGCGCGGGCGCGGGTCGCCGAGGGGGAGGTCGAGGACCGCCCGCACGTGGTTGGCGAACTGGGAGGTGATCGCGCCGTCCATGGTCCAGTGGCCCGAGTTGTGCGGGCGCATCGCCAGCTCGTTGACCAGGATGCCGGGCTTCCCGTCGGGTCCACGCGTCTCGAACAGCTCGACCGCGAGGTGTCCGACGACGCCCAGCTCGGCGGCGATGCGCAGCGCGAGCTGCTGGGCCTCGCCGGCCAGTGCCTCGTCCAGCTCGGGGGCGGGGGCGATCACCGTGTCGCAGACGCCGTCCACCTGGATGGACTCGACGACCGGGTAGGCGACGGCCTGGCCGTGCGGCGAGCGGACGATGTTCGCCGCCAGCTCCCGTACGAAGTCGACCTTCTCCTCCGCGAGGACCGGGACCCCGGCACGGAACGGATCGGCCGCGTCCACCTCGGAGCGGACCACCCACACGCCCTTGCCGTCGTAGCCGCCGCGCACCGTCTTGAGGATGACGGGGAAGCCCCCGACCTCCTCGGCGAACGCGGCGGCGTCGGCCGGGTCGCTCACGATGCGGTGGCGGGGGCAGGGTGCGCCGATCTCCAGGAGCTTGGCGCGCATCACCCCCTTGTCCTGGGCGTGCACCAGGGCATCGGGGCCGGGGCGCACGGGGATGCCGTCCGCCTCCAGAGCCCGCAGATGCTCGGTCGGCACGTGCTCGTGATCGAAGGTGATCACGTCGCAGCCCTGCGCGAAGGCGCGCAGCGTGTCCAGGTCGCGATAGTCGCCGATGACGACCTCGCTCACCACCTGGGCCGCCGAATCCTGGGGAGTGTCACTGAGCAGCTTGAATTTCAGGCCGAGGGGGATACCCGCCTCGTGGGTCATACGGGCGAGCTGACCGCCGCCGACCATGCCGACTACCGGGAACGTCACGTCTTCAGGATATCCGCCACGCCGATGCTTTCCGGACGGCCGTACGGAGGCCGTGCGGCCACGACCCCTGCGGACTCACGGGCGTCACACGGGTGGGCTGGTTAGCATGGCGGAGTTGACGTGCTTGCGTCGACACGTCTTCCAGACGCCTTCCGACGGACGGGGCCAGCGATCACCATGAGCGAACGGGGCGCACTGCGGACCCGGCTTGAGCTGCTGGCCCGGGAGGTCGCCAAGTTCGGCGCGGTCGGCGCTTTCGGCCTGCTGGTCAACATCGCGGTCTTCAACCTGCTGCGGCACACGACGGACCTCCAGGTGGTCCGGGCGAGCGTGGTGGCGACGTTCGTCGCGATCCTCTTCAACTACGTGGGCTTCCGCTACTGGACCTACCGGGACCGCGACAAGACCGGCCGGACCCGTGAGCTGGCCCTCTTCCTGCTGTTCAGCGCGGTGGGAGCGGTGATCGAGACGGGCGTGCTGTACCTGGCGACGTACGGCTTCGGCTGGAACACCCCGGTCCAGAGCAATGTCTTCAAGATCGTCGGCATCGGGGTCGCCACCCTGTTCCGCTTCTGGTCCTACCGGACCTGGGTCTTCAAGACCCTGCCCGCCAAGGAGGCCGTGCTGAACGCGGAACGGTTTCTGGAACAGCGCAGGCCGACGGAAGAGCGAGTAACGCCCGACCCCGTACGGAACTGACCCGCGGCACCTCTACGGAGCGGCACCTCTACGGAATTGACCCGCCGCGCCCGTGAGGGAACCGGTCCGCCGCGTCCGTCGTTGTTCAGCGCACCGGGCGCTCAGGAGTCTTGCGGTCGACCGGGACCCGGCTGAGGAAGAGCGCGAAGACCGCCGGGTGCTGCTGGAGCAGCTCCAGCCGGCCGCCGTCCGCCTCCGAGAGATCGCGGGCGACGGCCAGGCCGATGCCGGTGGAGTTGCGGCCGCTGATGGTCCGCTCGAAGATCCGCGCCCCCAGTTCGGCGGGGACGCCGGGGCCCTCGTCGGTGACCTCGATGACCGCCTGGTTGCCGGTGACCCGGGTGCGCAGGGCGACGGTCCCGCCGCCGTGCATAAGGGAGTTCTCGATCAGCGCCGCCAGGACCTGGGCGACCGCTCCCGGGGTGCCGACGGCCTTCAGCCCGTGCTTACCGGAGCAGACCAGTGCGCGGCCGGCGCTGCGGTAGGCGGGGCGCCACTCCTCGATCTGCTGCTTGACGATCTCGTCGAGGTCGAAGACGACGGCGGAGCCGGTGCGCGGGTCGCGGGAGTTCGTCAGGAGCCGTTCGACGACGTCGGTGAGGCGCTCGACCTGGGTGAGGGCGATGTTCGCCTCCTCCTTCACCGTCTCGGGGTCGTCGGTGACGGAGATCTCCTCGATCCGCATCGAGAGGGCGGTCAGCGGCGTCCGCAGTTGGTGCGAGGCGTCCGCGGCGAGCCGGCGTTCGGCGGTCAGCATCCGGGCGATCCGCTCGGCCGAGGAGTCCAGGACGTCGGCGACCCGGTCCAGCTCGGGCACCCCGTACCGCTTGTGGCGCGGGCGGGGGTCCCCGGAGCCGAGGCGCTCCGCGGTCTCGGCGAGGTCGGTGAGCGGGGAGGCCAGCCGGTTCGCCTGGCGTACGGCGAGCAGCACGGCCGACACGATCGCCAGCAGCGCCACCGCACCGATGATCAGGAGCGTGCGCCCGACCTCGCGGGTGACGGCCGAGCGGGACTCCTCGACGGTGACGGTCTCGCCCTGCTCGCCGGTCTCGACGGCGCGCAGGACGCTGCCGGCGGGGCGCTCGCCGACGGCGATGGGCTCGCGGCCGGGGATCTCGACCAGGGCGTACCGCTTGGGGTCGATCTGCTCGGCCAGCACCCCGGGATTGATCCGCTCCGCGCCCAGCAGCCGGCTGTCGACCACGCTGATCAGCCGGAGCGCCTCGGACTCGACGCTCTCCTGGGCGCTGGCGCTGATGGTGCGCGTCTCGACGATCACCAGCGAGACGCCGAAGACGGCGATGACGACGAGCACCACGGCGAGCGTGGAGTTGATCAGCCGGCGGCGCATACCCGCCTCTTCAGGTCGTCGGGACGCACGTGGCCACCCGCGTCGGGGTGGTGTCCGGAGCGGTCTTCAGGGTGCATGGGTGCTTCGTACGTCAGCTCTTCTCGAACCGGAAGCCGACGCCCCGGACGGTGGCGATGTAGCGCGGATTGGCGGCGTCGTCGCCGAGCTTCTTGCGCAGCCAGGAGATGTGCATGTCGAGGGTCTTGGTGGACGACCACCAGGTGGTGTCCCAGACCTCGCGCATCAGCTGGTCGCGGGTGACGACCCGGCCGGCGTCCCGGACCAGGACCCGCAGGAGGTCGAACTCCTTGGCGGTGAGCTGGAGTTCCTCCTCGCCCATCCAGGCCCGGTGCGACTCGACGTCGATCCTGACCCCGTGGGTGGCGGGCTGCGGCACGGGCTCGGAGGCCCCGCGGCGCAGCAGGGCGCGGACCCGGGCGAGCAGCTCGGCGAGCCGGAAAGGCTTGGTGACGTAGTCGTCGGCGCCCGCGTCCAGGCCGACGACCGTGTCGACCTCGTCGGCGCGGGCCGTCAGAACCAGGATCGGGATGGTGTGGCCGCCGGCCCGGAGCCTGCGGGCGACTTCGAGACCGTCCATCCCGGGCAGCCCCAGGTCGAGGACGACCAGGTCGATGCCGCCCTGGAGTCCGGCGTCGAGCGCGGTCGGACCGTCCTGGCGGACCTCGACCTCGTAGCCCTCGCGACGCAGTGCGCGGGCCAGAGGCTCCGAGATGGATGCGTCGTCCTCGGCGAGCAGTACACGGGTCATGGACTGATGGTAGTCCGGACGGGGGGTCCGAGGTGAGGTCCACGACGTGACCTGCGGGTCAGCGCCACAAAGCGGACGGGGACCTTTGAATATGGGAGTGTGGTTCCACCGGGACCTGTGATCCATGTCTCAAGTCCTTTCATATCCCGCTGTGTCGTGTCGTATGGTGTCCCGACGCCTGTTGCACTACTCAAGGACCTTTGGGCAGCCATGAGCGCCAAGGGTCTCTTTTGTGTGCGGGGCCGGTTCCCGCCGGCTCCTGAGTGAATGACCTGTGAGCCGGGCCCGGAGCGCGAGGACGCGCGACGGGCGTGGATCCCGACGCGGTTCTTCCCCGCTCCGCCGCCGTACCTCCGTCAGGAGCCCGGCCGCACGGAGCACGTCCCCCTCAGGCGTGGGGATGGGGTACGCCGCGCCGGTGCCGGCTGCCCCCCACCGGGCGCGTACAGCTCACGAGGCGTCGCGTCCCGACCAGCAAGGATCGACCATGGCGTCCAGCCTGACGAAGGACTCGCCCAGTTCCGGCGAGAAGACCTTCTTCGGCCACCCCCGCGGTATGGCCACCCTGTTCATGACGGAGATGTGGGAACGCTTCTCCTGGTACGGGATGCGCGCCATCCTCACCCTGTACTTGGTGGCCGCTGTGCTCGACGGCCCCCTCGAGGGCCGGGAGGCGCTCGCCGCCTCCATCTACGGTGTCTACAACGCCGTCGTCTACATGGCCGCGATGCCCGGCGGCTGGGTCGCCGACCGCCTCTGGGGCGCCCGCAAGGCCGTTCTGGTCGGCGGCATCGTCATCGCGCTCGGCCACTTCACCCTGGCCCTTCCGAGTGACATAGCGTTCTTCATCGGTCTGGCGCTGATCGCGGCCGGTACGGGTCTGCTGAAGCCGAACATCTCGGCGATGGTGGGCGCGCTCTACGAAGGCCAGTCCAGCTCCCGCCGTGACGCCGGTTTCACCCTTTTCTACATGGCGATCAACATCGGTGGCCTCGCCGCCCCGCTGCTGGTCGGCTACCTCGGCGAGAACGTCAACTGGCACCTCGGCTTCGGTGTCGCCGGTGTGGGTATGACCTTCGCGGTCATCCAGTACGTGCTGGGCTCCAAGCACCTCGGCGACATCGGCAAGCTGCCCGCGAAGCCCGCCTCGCCCGAGGAGCGCCGGCAGATGCTGCGCAAGGTGGGCCTGTGGTCCGGCGTCGCGGTCGCAGCGCTGCTGATCGACCTGGCGCTGGGCACGTACGACATCGAGCACGTCGTCAACGTCCTGGCCGTGCTGGGCGTCGTCGTGCCGGTCCTCTACTTCGTCTCGATCTTCCGGAACCCGGCGCTGACCAAGGAGGACCGGCCGAAGATCAAGGCGTACGTGTGGTTCTTCATCACGGCCGTGCTCTTCTGGATGATCTACGACCAGTCCGGTTCGCTGCTGACGATCTTCGCGGACAACAAGACGGACCGCTTCATCGGAGGCTGGGAGTTCCCGGCCTCCTGGCTGCAGTCGGTCAACCCCGCCATGGTCATCATCCTGGCCCCGATCTTCGCCGGGCTCTGGGTCAAGCTGGCGACGCGCAACCGTGAGCCCAGCACGCCGATGAAGTTCGCGCTGGCGATGCTCCTCATCGGCGGCTCGTTCGGCATCATGGGCCTGGCCGGCGCGGCCGCCGCGAACAGCGAGACCGGCAAGGTCACCGTCTTCTGGCTGCTCGCCGTCTACCTGGCGCAGACCATGGGTGAGATGTGCCTCTCCCCCGTCGGCCTGTCGCTGTCCACGAAGCTGGCGCCCAAGATGTTCATCGGCCAGATCATGGGCCTGTGGTTCCTGGCCACGTCGACGGGCAACGCCCTGAACGGCTGGACCACGAAGCTCAACGCCCCGCTGGGCGACGCCGCGTACTACACGTTGCAGGCGGCCGTGGCCGTCGCGGCGGGCATCGCCTTCATAGTGGCGGGACGCAAGATCCGCGCTCTCATGGGCAACGTCAAGTAGCTGCCCCGGTCCCGCACGGGACACGACAGCGGGTCCGCACGATCATCTCGTGCGGACCCGCTGTCGTTCGGCTCGGGCTGTTCGGTTCAGGCTGTTCCGTCCAGGCTGTTCGGTTCAGGCGGTCGCGGCGACTACTTGGTCTCGACCTTGACGCTCCGCAGGAAGCTGCTGAAGCCGCACTTCACCGAGGACTTCTGGCTGGGCTTCTTCCAGCTGCCCTTCACCGTCCACGGGATGGTGTGCTCGGCTCCGCGGCCCCGCACCACGTCGCAGACGAGCACGGCACGGTGCTTCTTGACGCTCTTGCCCTTGGCGGACTTCTTGCAGGCGGAGGTCGACACCGGGCGCCCCAGCGAGAGGCTGGGCGTCGCCTTGCAGGTGTACTTCGCACCGGCCGCCGCAGCGGGCGCGGCGGTGGCCAGCGTTAGTCCGGACGTCATCAGCAGGCCGGCGAGCACGCCCGTCGCAGCCTTCTTCCCCCAGGTCACGTTCATGTCGTTCCTTTTCTCAACCCGTGCGGCACCAGCAGGTGGTCAAGCCTGCCGGACAGCGCCGCACCCAGAGCAAGGCGCGCCGGGTGACTTGAGCAAGTTCTGAGCATGACGGGGCTCCGCCCGGAGAAGCGTTCTCCGGGCGGAGCCCCCGATCGTGGTCCCGGCTCAGCGCATGCCGCGCAGCCTCCGCCACGGGGTGAACGTGAACACCGCGCCGCCCAGCAGGATCGCCGTGCCGGCGACCAGGCCGAGCGCCCTCAGCGCACCGTCGTCCTCGGCCCCGGTGGCGGCCAGGCCGCCGCCGGAGTCCGTGCCGCCGCCGGACGCCGCGGCTCCGCCGGAGTCCGCCGCGCCGCCGCTCCCGCTGGCTCCGGACGCGCCGCCCGGCTGGGCGGAGGTGTCCAGCTCCAGGGAGACGGCCACGCCCGCGGGCGGGGTGCAGGTGGTCGTCGTACCGGCGGCCATCACCGTCAGGACGCCGGGGCTGAGCGTGGACTTGCCGCTCGCGCCGGGCTTGTACGTGCCGGTGAGGTCGGGGATCTCGATCGGGGCGCCGGTCTTGATGACCTCCTTGTTCACCGGCCCCTCGACCTTGACCGTGCCCTTGTCCGCCCCGCCGAGCTTGACGTCCATGGACGGCTTCACCTGGCCCGCCGGGATGTCGATCGGGCTGTCCATCACGGACTTGCTGAACTCCACCGTCAGGTCGTAGTCGCCGCCGCTCTTCTTGGCGCTGATCTTGACCGGTGAGGTGGCGTTCTTGTCACCGATCGGGGTCTTGCACGCGTAGGCGACGGACACCTCCTTGCCGGGGAAGTCGGTCTCCCCGCCCCCGCCGCCTGTGCTGCCGCCGGACGCGGAGCCCCCGGTGTCCGCGCCGCCGTCCGAGCCGCCCGACGTCGTACCGCCGGAATCCGTGCCGCCGGCCGTGGTTCCTCCGGTGTCGGCGCCGCCGGAGGATGCGCCTCCGGCGTCCGTGCCGCCGCTGCCCGTACCTCCGGAGGTGGTGCCGCCGGATGTCGTGCCGCCCGTGGTGGAGCCGCCGCCCTCGGTGACCTTGATCGTGGCGCCCGCCCGCACCTCTTCCTTCGGCGCGCACTTGGTGTCCGTGGAGATCGGCTTGGACACGTTGATGTTGTACGCGCCCGGCGTCAGGGTGATCTCCCCCGCGGTCTCCAGCTTGAGCGTGCCCTTCATGTCGGGCAGCACCATGGGGCTGTTCTTGGGAATCGGCGGGTTCTGGCGGGGGCCCTCCAGCTTCAGTTCGCCGCTCGCCGAACCGCCCAGGGTGACGGTTCCGGTCGGCTTGACCGTGTCCGCTCCCAGATCCAGCACGTCCGGGTTCTTGGACGCGGCCTCGACCGTCTTCCAGACGACCTCGATCTCGTCGCCCACCTTCGCCTCGGCCGGGGCGGTCAGCTCCACCTTCGTGGTGCCCTGCACCGCGGGCAGTCCCGAGATCGGCGGCGGAACGCACTCCGTCGCGTAACTGACCTCGGCGGCCTGGGCCGGACTCGCGGCCATCAGGATGCCCGCGCCGCCGAGCATCAGCGCGACTCCGGCCGCGCTCATCCTCCGTTGCGTGCTCACGCTTGTCCCTTCGTCGTGGGTCGGGGTCGGTTCTCTGACGGTGCGGAATCCGGGGTGAACCACGGCAGCACGGCCGTGGTCGCGTCTGTGGTCGTGGCGGCGTTCATGGTCGCTTCGGTGGTCGCGCCCGGGGCCGTGGTCGCGTCCTGGCCGGCGCTCGTGCCGGTGCGCCCGCGCCGCTTCGGCCTCCGTCGCGTGGCCGGCGTACGCGTACGGTGCGAGCCGGCGGGACGCGGCCGGATCTTGTCCACGACCGCCATGCCGATACGGAAGACGGCCGCCGGGACGACCAGGCAGAGCAGGACCCAGAAGAGCGTGACGCCCCAGGGGCGGCCGACCCCCCACGGCTGTTCGGCCAGCACCTTCTGCCCGTACCGCAGGGACACCTGGTAGTCGCCGTGCGCGCCCGCCGACAGTTCGACCGGCAGCTTGATCTGCGCCTTGGCGCCGGGGGCGACCGTGCCGCGCCACTGGCGCTCCTCCCACTGCGGCGCGTAGACGCCGTGCGCGGTGCCGATCTCGAAGACGGGATCCCTGACCGGCGCGGAGCCGAGATTGCCCACGGTGAAGACGAGACTGCGCGCCGGCGGGGCCCCGAACCAGGTGAGCAGGGAGCTGTCGCCCTCCAGGCGGGTGGTGGCCAGCACCGCGAGCTTTCCGCCGCCGGTCTGCTTCGGCAGATCCCCGGTGGGGTGGCCCGCCACCGTGAACACCGCGTCGGCCAGGGCCTGTTCGCCGGTCACCGTGGCGACGTGCACCACGCAGGGACATGGCTTCGGCGGTTCGGTGACCGGCAGCTTCTTGCTGAAGGCGCCCTTCTTGTCGGTCGTGACGGCGCGGCCGTCGGCGTTGGCACAGGCGTTGGTGCCGCCGATCACGCCCCGCTCCGGCGTGGACTGACCGCAGATCAGCAGCATCAGCAACGCCTCGGCGCGCCAGCCGCTGCCGCTGACGGTGATCTCTCCGCCCTTGCCCGCCTCCTTCTTGGACAGGCTGACGGTGGGATCGCCGTCGGCCGCCCGCGCGCCCGGTGCCGCCAGGACGGACAGGGCGGGCAGGAGGGCCAGGAAGACGGCCGCCAGGAGCAGGAGGACGGGCGACGCGGTGCGCCGGGAGGCTCGGGGGCCGGGCGACGCGGTGCGCCGGGGGGCCCGGGGGCGGGGCTGCCGCGTCATGACTCCGCTCCCGCCTGCACCAGGGGTCCCGCCTTCACCGAGGGCCTCGTCTCTGTGGTCGGTTGCCTGTCGTCGGCCGATTCCGCGGCCGCCGGTTCGGGGTCGCCCCGCCGGGTACGTCGCCGCCGGTACGCGCCGGAGCCGAGCAGGGCCAGGCCGCCGAGGACCAGCAGCCCGCCGCCGGCGGCCGGGGCCACCGGGACGTACGTCGCCGAGGCCTCGGTCTCGTCCCGGGCGCCCCCCGGGGCGGTGACCCGCAGCCGTACGGTGACCGCGTCCAGGGCCGGGGCGTCGGGCCAGGGTTCGGTCCGCTCCACCCGTCGGCCGGGGGCCAGCTCCAGCGGCAGGGGCCGTTCCGGGCGGTCCAGCAGCGTGCCGAACATCCCGTCGGCGCGTACCGCGAGCCGGGGCCGCAGCATCGCGTTGCCCCGGTTGACCAAGGCGTAGCGGATGGTCCCGCCGGATATCTCGACGTCCTCGACGGTGAGTGCCGCCAGCGTCGGACCGCCGATCCGGACCCGGACCGGTACGCGGATCTCCTCGTCCCCGTCGTCGGCCACGACCTCCCCGGAAGCGTCGCCGGGCACCGCGTCGGGCGGCACCGTGAGGGCGAGCGGAACCTCGGCGCGGGTCCGGGCCGGGACGGTGACGGTGTCCGCGGCGAACCCGATCCAGGCCCCGGCCCGGCCGTCGCCCCGTAGCCGTACGGTCAGCGGGGCGCGGCCCGAGTTGGTCACCGCGAGACGGTCCTGGAGGGCCGTGCCGGGGGTGCCCTCCAGATAGACGTACGGCCGGGCGTCCCGGCCGGCGCCCGGGCCGGCGGGCCTGGCCGTCCAGCCCGCCGGGCCGTCCGCGGCGGCCGAAGCGGCGGTCTCGGCCGGGACGGCGGTCTCGGCCGGAGCGGCGGTCTCGGCCGAGGCGTCCGCGGCCGCCGGGAGCGGTGTGAGCGCGCACAGCTGCGCGGCGAGCACCGCCGTGAGGACGAGCAGCGCCCGGCGGAGGCGCGGGGTGGATGGCGACATGGGGCGGCTCCTCTGCCTTCCGGCGGCGATGCTGCGCTGGACCGTGCCGGCCTCAGACCGCGGAGCGCTGTCCTCGCCGGGTCAGCCAGAGCACTCCGGCCGCCCCGCTCAGCAGCACGGTGCCGCCGAGCGTGCCGAGCGCCGCCGCCGAGTCCAGCGGGCCGGTGCGGGGCAGCTCACCGCCGCCCGAAGCGCCGCCGGTCGAACCGCCGGTGGACGCGCCGCCCGTCGAACCACCGTCGGTGGAGCCGCCGTCCGATGAACCGCCCGTCCCTTGGACGTCGAGTTCGAGGGAGGGGCCGGGGCTGTTCTTCGGCGTACAGGTGGTGGTCGTACCGAGGGCCTTGATGGTGAGGACCCCGGCGGTGAAGGTGACCTTGCCGCTCTTCTTCGGGGTGTACGTCCCCGACAGGTCGCTGATCTTGATCGGGGTGTTGGCCGGAATCGCCTCGCTGTTCGCCGGGCCGGTGACCTGGACCTTCCCCTGCTCCGCGCCGCCCAGTTCGATCACGGCGCTCGGGTTCATGGCCCCTTTGCCCAGCTCGACCGGGCTGGAGGAGACGCCCTTCTGGAAGGACATGGTGAGCTTGTAGCCGTCGCCGCTCTTCACGCCCTTGATATCGATGGGCGAGACCGCCCCTTTGGGCCCGATGGGCGTCACGCACTGGTAGTTGACGTCCACGACCTCAGCGTGCGCGGCGGGCGCGCCCGCGACCACGATCGAGCCCGCCAGCGCAGCCGCCAGCGCGAGAGTTGTCCGCTTCTGGTTCGACACCTCGTGTTCCCCTCATGCCGGACGCCGCCGCGCGCCACGACCCGTACGGGCGCACATTACTGACGGCACATCAGATTTGGCGCTCAAGGTACGCCCGGGGCCTGATGGAGGGAAGACAAAGAGCGCGCCGATCCGGCGCGCTCTTTTCGGTGCAGATGAGAGGTACGCCCGAGGCGTACCGGTGAGGTGTACGGGTGAGGGTGCGGGCGAGAGGCCCTAGGCGGGGGCGGCGAGCTCCGCCCAGACGGTCTTGCCGAGTGCGTCCGGAGTACGCAGGACGCCCCAGTCGAGGCAGAGGCGCTGCACGATGAACATGCCGTGCCCGCCGGGCCGGCCGGCGCGGTGCGGCGTACGGGGGGCGGGCTGACCTGCTCCCCGGTCGACGACCTCCACCCGCAGCACCTTGGGCGTGTGGCCGATCCGGAGCTCCTCGGGGCCCTCCGCGTGCAGGCAGGCGTTCGTCACCAGCTCGGAGACGACCAGCAGGACGTCCTCGGCGGCGGCCCTGCGGTCCGCGGTGGACGCCGGGAGCCAGCCCCAGTCGTGCAGTGCCTGCCGGGCGAAGTCACGGGCCGTCGGAACAATGCCGCTGGCCTGCCCGAGTGAGAGCGTGCGCCACTGCCGCTCGGCCGGGACGGTCGAGGCTGCGCCCGCTCCGTCCGGCTCGCGACCGAGGTCGCCCGGCGGATGCTGCCGGGTGGTGCTCATCAGCGCTTCACCTCACCGATTCGCCATGTCGCCATGTCGCCATGTCGCCGTTCAACAGATAGTGATCAGTTACCGAGTGTGCCGGTGCCCTTGCGGGGCGCCGCCGGGGTGTCTCCTGCCCTGCCGTGTCGCAACAACACCCACTTGAGGCACACGATCGCGTGACACAGCCGACATCGGGGACGTCCGCGGTCGCACGCTCATGCCGGGTCAGGTGACCAGGGCCTCTTCGAGCGTGGCGTGGACGGTGAAGACCGCCTCCGCGCCGGTGATCTCGAACACCCTCGCCACGACGGGCAGCATTCCGGCCAGATGAACCCCTCCGCCGACCGCCTCCGCCTTGAGGCGGGCGCCGAGCAGGACGTTCAGCCCGGTGGAATCGCAGAACTCCAGGCGAGAGCAGTCGACCACCAGGCGTGACCGCCCCTGCTCGACCGCGCTCTCCAGGGGCTCGCGCAGCAGATCGGCCGTGTGGTGGTCGAGCTCACCCACCGGCGTCACGACCTCGCTGCGCCCCTCGGCCCGGGCCTCGACCTGAAGTCGACCCCGGTTAGCACTGCCGACCGTCCCGCGGTCCATGCCTGACCCTCTTCGCCGTTCGTCACTGTGCGCGTCACTGCCTGTGCGGCTGTATGCGTACGGCCGCCGACGTGCCTAAAACAGTACGCGTTCCGTTCGCCACGCGGTAGTCGGAGACCTCAACAAACCGGACATATAGCGGTAATTGGCGCTTGTCACTGCTGGCCAGGACCGGGTATGGGTAGAGGGACACCAGAAACACAACCGGCTTTGGAGGCGCCGCTTCACCGCAGGAACACGTATGGGCATCGGCAGCCATATGCCGAGAATGATGGAGGAGACCCATGTCACCCCGGCTCGACGAAGCGCGTACCCACAACGCGCCGTCGGCATGTCCTCAGGGACCGACCAATTCCGACTCCCCCGCCGCGAGCGCCGTTCCCGGCCCGCGCACCAGCACCACCAGCAGCACCACCGGCACCACCGGCACCACCTCAGACTTCTCCGGCGCGGCCGACGAGGGACTCGAAAGACTTCCCGAGATCCCGCCCTACGCCGAAGTGGGCGCTCTGGACGCCAGGGCCCTGTCGAAGACGCTCTTCGAGCGGCTGGAGTGCCTCGAAGAGGGCACCCACGAGTACAGCTACGTCCGCAACACCCTCGTCGAGCTCAACCTCGCGCTCGTCAAGTTCGCCGCCTCCCGGTTCCGCTCCCGCAGCGAACCGATGGAGGACATCGTCCAGGTCGGCACCATCGGCCTGATCAAGGCGATCGACCGGTTCGAGCTGAGCCGCGGCGTGGAGTTCCCCACGTTCGCGATGCCGACGATCGTCGGCGAGATCAAGCGCTTCTTCCGTGACACCAGCTGGTCCGTGCGCGTACCGCGTCGGCTCCAGGAGCTGCGGCTCGACCTGGCGAAGGCCGGCGACGAGCTCTCCCAGCAGCTGGACCGCGCGCCCACGGTGGCGGAGCTGTCCGAGCGCCTCGGCATCAGCCCGGAGGAGGTCGTCGAGGGCATGTCCGCGAGCAACGCGTACACCGCGAGCTCGCTGGACGCCAAGCCCGAGGAGGACGACAGCGAGGGCGCCCTCGCGGACCGCATCGGCTATGAGGACCACGGTCTCGAAGGCATCGAGTACGTCGAGTCGCTGAAGCCGCTGATCGCCGCGCTGCCCTCCAGGGACCGGATGATCCTCTCGCTCCGCTTCGTCAGCAACATGACGCAGTCGGAGATCGGCGAGGAACTCAACATCTCGCAGATGCACGTGTCCCGGCTGCTCTCCAGGACGCTGACCAAGCTCCGCAAGGGACTGACCCTGGAGGAGTGACCCCGACACGGCCCACCGTCCCCCCATGGGGCTCCACGGGCCGTTCGAGCAGCACCGCGGAAGGACCCGCCCCGGACGCCGGGAGCGGGTCCTTCCGCGTGCGGGGCGGTGCGGCGGGGCCGGATCGCCTGCTCATCCACGCTGAGTACGCCACCGGAAGGCTGGCCCTCGTCGACACCGGCGTAGACAGGCCCGGCTCCGCTTCCGGAACCCGGACAACGAGGACCACGTGGACGCGCATTGGTACCGGGAGACGGGAACGTACGCCGTCAGCGCCTACGCGGGCTGCGGGAAGCTCCCCACCGGTTTCGACGAGTACGCGTGGCCGGAGGCCTACTGGGCCCCGACGCCGACCCGCTGACCGCCCGTCATGCCCGTCACACCACCCGCTGTCCGCTCCGCCAGACCGCGCTGACCAGCGGGACGCCCGGGCGGTAGGCGAGGTGGACGTGGCTCGGGGCGTCGAGGAGGACCAGGTCGGCGCGGGCGCCGGGGGTGATCCGGCCGATGTCAGGGCGCCGCAGGGCGGCGGCCCCGCCGGCGGTGGCCGACCAGATCGCCTCGTCCGGGGTCATCCCCATGTCGCGCACGGCCAGCGCGAGGCAGAACGGCATGGACGAGGTGAACGACGAGCCGGGGTTGCAGTCCGTGGAGAGCGCGACGGTGGCTCCCGCGTCGAGGAGGCGGCGGGCGTCGGGCCAGGTGGCGCGGGTGGAGAACTCCGCGCCCGGGAGCAGCGTGGCCACCGTGTCGCCCTGGGCGAGCGCGTCGACATCCGCGTCGGTGAGGTGGGTGCAGTGGTCGGCCGACGCCGCGTCGAGCTCGACAGCGAGCTGGACGCCGGGGCCGTACGTCAGCTGGTTGGCGTGGACACGGGGGTGCAGCCCCTTGGCGCGGCCCGCCGTGAGGATGGCGCGGGCCTGGTCGCCGTCGAAGGCGCCCTGCTCGCAGAACACGTCGATCCAGCGGGCGTGCGGGGCGCAGGCCTCCAGCATCGGGCCGGTGACCAGGTCGACGTATCCGGCGGGGTCGTCGGCGTAGTCGGGGGAGACGATGTGGGCGCCGAGGTAGGTGACCTCGTCGGTGTGGCGGCCCGCGATCCGCAGGGCGCGGGCCTCGTCCTCGACGGTGAGGCCGTAGCCGGACTTGGTCTCGAAGGTGGTGGTGCCCTGGCGCAGGGCCTCGGCGAGGTAGCGGGCGACGTTGGCGGAGAGCTCCTCGTCGGAGGCGGCCCGGGTGGCGGCGACGGTGGTGCGGATGCCGCCGGCGCGGTAGGGCTGCCCGGACATGCGCGCGTTGAACTCCTGGGTGCGGTCGCCCGCGAAGACCAGGTGGGAGTGGGAGTCGACGAAGCCCGGGATCACCGCGCGGCCGGCCGCGTCGAGGACGTTGTCAGTGGCGGGTGCTTTGCTGGATTCACCGGTCCAGACGATGCGGTCGCCGTCGATGACGACGGCCGCGTCCTGGACCAGGCCCAGGGGGGTCCCGTTGCCGAGGGAGGGGTCATTGGTGACCAGGCTGGCGATGTGGGTGACGGCGGTGGTCGTCATCTGGAGAGTGTTCTCCTTGCGTTCCGGGGGGTCCGGTTCTGCGGGCGGGTTCCGGTCCGGGGCGTCCGGTTCTGCGGACGGGTTCCGGTCCGGGGCGTCCGGTTCTGCGGGCGGGTTCCGGTCCGGGGCGTCCGGTTCTGCGGGCGGGTTCCGGTCCGGGGCGTCCGGTTCTGCGGGCGGGTTCCGGTCCGGGGGCTCGGGCGGGTCCGGGGTCAGTGGTGCAGGGCGGCCACGGCCTCGGCGATCGCCCGGGGCACGTCCTCGATCCGGGTGTGACGGCCGTCCCGGACGATGTGCCGGCCCGCCACGACCGTGTGCCGCACATCAGCGGCGGAGGCGGCGAATACGGCGGTCTCCGCTGCCAGTCGGGGCACCGGTCCCGCCGTCCTGACGGAGTCCAGGGCGACGGTGGTCAGATCGGCGGGGGCGCCCGGTTCCAGCACACCCGCGTCGGGGCGGCCGAGTGCGGCGTGCCCGTCGGCGGAGGCGGCCCGGAGCAGGGCGGCGGCCGTCCAGTGACCCCGGATGTGCGTGCGCAGCCGCTCGTTGAGCTCCATCGCGCGCGCCTCCTCGAAGAGGTCGATCACGGCGTGGCTGTCGCTGCCCAGCGAGAGCGGCGAGCCCGCCTTCTGGAGGGCGGCGGCGGGGCCGATGCCGTCGGCCAGGTCGCGTTCGGTGGTGGGGCACATACAGGTGCCCGTGGCCGAGGAGCCGAGCAGCTCGATGTCCGCGTCGGTCAGGTGCGTGTTGTGGATGCCGGTGGTGCGCGGGCCGAGGACCCCGTGGTCGGCCAGCAGCCGGGTGGGGGTGCGGCCATGGGCGGCCCGGCAGGCGTCGTTCTCCGCGGTCTGCTCGGAGAGGTGGACGTGGAGCGGGGCGTTCCGCTCCTCGGCCCACTGCGCGACGGTGGCCAGCTGTCCGGCCGGGACCGCGCGTACGGAGTGGACGGCCGCGCCGATGAGGGTGTGGTCGTCGCCCTTGAGGAGGGAGGCGCGCTCCGCCCAGGCCTCGGCGGTGGTGTCGGAGAAGCGCAGCTGGTGCCGGTTGGGCTTCTCGCCGAATCCGGCGGCGAGATAGGCGGTGTCCAGCAGGGTGATCCGGATCCCGGCCTCGGCGGCGGCCGCGATCAGCGCTTCGCCCATGGCGTTCGGGTTGGCGTAGGGGGTGCCGCCGGGGGCGTGGTGCAGATAGTGGAATTCGCCGACCGAGGTGATGCCGGCCAGGGCCATCTCCGCGTACGTGGCGCGGGCCAGGTCGAAGTAGCTGTCCGGGGTGAGCCGGGAGGCCGTCCGGTACATCAGCTCGCGCCAGGTCCAGAAGGTGCCCGAGCCGACCTGGACGGTGGCGCGCAGGGCCCGGTGGAAGGCGTGGGAGTGGGTGTTGGCGAGGCCGGGGAGGGTCAGGCCGCGCAGCGCGGTCGCGCCGGGCGGTGGTGTCTCGACCCCGGTCCTGATCCCGGCGATGCGGCCGTCCGCGACGTCGAGGGTGACGCCCGGCTCGACGTGGGTGCCGAGCCAGGCGTGGTCCATCCAGTACGTCGCGGTGACGGGTGCGCCCGTCGTCCGGTGTGTCAGCTGCACGCGAGACCTTCCAGTACGTCGGCGAGTGCCTCGACCCCGGCCGTGCAGTCGTCCTCGGTGGCGTGCTCGGCGGGTGAGTGCGAGATGCCGGTGGGGTTGCGTACGAAGAGCATGGCGGTGGGCGCCGAGGCGGACAAAATACCCGCATCGTGGCCCGCGCCGGTGCCGAGGACGGGCAGGGGACGCCCCGTGTCGCCGCTCGCCTCCAGGATCTTGCCGAGCTCGTCGCGCAGGGCGTGCTCGAACGCGACGACGGGCGTGAACGACTCACGGACGACGTCGAGGTCGATCCCGGCCCGCTCGGCGTACTCCCGGGCGGCCCGCTCGATTCCGGTGACGACGGCGTCGAGGGTGGCCTGGTCGGCGGCGCGGGAGTCGAGCCAGCCGCGTACGAGGGAGGGGATGGCGTTGACGCCGTTGGGCTCGACCGCGATCTTGCCGAAGGTGGCGAGAGCGCCGGTCAGTTCGGCTTCGCGGCGGGCGGCGAGCACGGTCTCGGCGTACGTGAGCATCGGGTCGCGGCGGTCGGCGAGGCGGGTGGTGCCCGCGTGGTTGGCCTCGCCCCGGAAGTCGAACCGCCAGCGGCCGTGCGGCCAGATGGCGGAGGCGATGCCGACGGGGTCGCCGGTCAGGTCGAGGGCGCGGCCCTGCTCGACGTGGAGTTCGACGAACGCGCCGATCCGGGCGAGCCGTTCCGGGTCGGGGCCGATGGTCCCGGGGTCGTATCCGGCTCCCTCCATGGCGGCGGGCAGGGTGGTTCCGTCCGCGTCGCGCAGCCGGTGGGCGTCGGCGACGGCGAGCTGCCCGGCGGCCAGCCGGGACCCGACGCAGGCCAGGCCGAAGCGGGCGCCCTCCTCGTCACCGAAGTTGGTGATCGCCAGCGGCCGGGTGAACTCCACTCCCCTGCGGTGGAGTTCATCGAGCGCGGCGAAGGAGGACACCACGCCGAGCGGCCCGTCGAAGGCGCCGCCGTCCGGGACGGAGTCCAGGTGCGAGCCGGTGACGACGGCGTCCCCGGCCAGGGGGTCGCCGAGCCAGGCCCACTGGTTGCCGTTGCGGTCGGTCTCGTACGCGAGACCGCGTGCCTCGGCCTGCGCGCGGAACCAGGCCCGGCAGTCGAGGTCCGCCGGTGACCAGGCGTAGCGCCGGTAGCCGCCGCTGTCGGAGTGGCGCCCGATGGGGGCCAGCTCCCGCCACATCGAGAGGAAGGAGTCGCCCGCGCGCCACCGCTCCCGGGTGCCGGGAGAGGTGGCGGGCTCGCCCCCGGACCTGCCGGACGGCATCAGTTGCCCTCCGTCATGGGGACGCGTACGCCCTGGTCGGCGGCGACGTTCTCGGCGATGTCGTACCCGGCGTCCACGTGGCGGATGACGCCCATGCCCGGGTCGTTCGTCAGCACGCGGCGGATCTTCTCGCCCGCGAGCTTCGTGCCGTCCGCGACGGAGACCTGGCCCGCGTGGATGGAGCGGCCCATGCCGACGCCGCCGCCGTGGTGGAGGGAGACCCAGGAGGCCCCGGAGGCGACGTTGACCATGGCGTTGAGCAGTGGCCAGTCGGCGATGGCGTCGGAGCCGTCGAGCATGGCCTCGGTCTCGCGGTACGGGGAGGCGACCGAGCCGCAGTCCAGGTGGTCGCGGCCGATGGCCAGCGGGGCGGCCAGCTCGCCGCTCGCGACCATGTCGTTGAAGCGCTCGCCGGCCTTGTCGCGCTCGCCGTAGCCGAGCCAGCAGATGCGGGCGGGCAGGCCCTGGAAGTGGACGCGCTCGCCGGCCATCTTGATCCAGCGGTGCAGCGACTCGTTCTCCGGGAACAGCTCCAGCATCGCCTTGTCGGTCTTGTGGATGTCGGAGGCCTCGCCGGAGAGCGCGGCCCAGCGGAAGGGGCCCTTGCCCTCGCAGAAGAGGGGGCGGATGTAGGCGGGGACGAAGCCGGGGAAGTCGAAGGCGCGGTCGTACCCGGCGAGCAGGGCCTCGCCGCGGATGGAGTTGCCGTAGTCGAAGACCTCGGCTCCGGCGTCCATGAAGCCGACCATGGCCTCGACGTGGCGGGCCATCGACTCGCGGGCGCGCTGGGTGAAGTCGGCGGGCTTGTCGGCGGCGAGGTCGGCCATGTCGTCGAAGTCGACGCCGAGCGGCAGGTAGGCCAGCGGGTCGTGGGCGCTGGTCTGGTCGGTGACGATGTCGATGGGCGCGCTCTCGGCGAGCATCCGGGGCAGCAGTTCGGCGGCGTTGCCGAGGAGGCCGATGGAGAGCGGGCGGCGGGCGTCGCGGGCCTCGACGGCGAGCTGGAGCGCGTGCTCCAGGTTGTCCGCCTTCACGTCCAGGAAGCGGTGCTCGATCCGGCGCTCGATGGCGCGCGGGTCGCAGTCGATGCAGATGGCGACGCCGTCGTTCATGGTGACGGCGAGCGGCTGGGCGCCGCCCATGCCGCCGAGCCCGGCGGTCAGGGTGATCGTCCCGGCCAGCGTCCCGCCGAACTTCTTCGCGGCGACGGCGGCGAAGGTCTCGTAGGTGCCCTGGAGGATGCCCTGGGTGCCGATGTAGATCCAGGACCCGGCGGTCATCTGGCCGTACATGGTGAGTCCGAGCGCCTCCAGGCGGCGGAACTCCTCCCAGTTGGCCCAGTCGCCGACCAGGTTGGAGTTGGCGATGAGCACGCGCGGCGCCCACTCGTGGGTCTGCATGACGCCGACCGGCCGCCCGGACTGGACGAGCATCGTCTCGTCCTGCTTGAGCGTCTGAAGGGTGCGGACCATCGCGTCGAACGAGCGCCAGTCGCGGGCGGCCTTCCCGGTGCCGCCGTAGACGACGAGCTTGTCGGGGTGCTCGGCGACCTCGGGGTCGAGGTTGTTCTGCAGCATCCGCAGGGCGGCTTCCTGCTGCCATCCCAGGGCGGTCAGTGCGCTGCCGCGCGGTGCTCGTACGGGGCGGGGTCCTGACATAACGGTGCCTCCTCGCGACGGTGAAAATCTATTCACATCCTGATGCTCTGAATAGTCGTAGTCAACAGGTGCGGTTCGCGCCGCGACCGGGAACAGGTTCTGCCAGTGATGCGCAGCATGGACCGGAGGCGTCGATGAGCACTGCCGAATCCCCCACGACCGGCGATCCCGCGAACCCCGGAGGATCACCGCCGCTCAAGCGCGCCCTCGGCACGAAACTGCTGATCCTCTTCGTCATCGGCGACATCCTGGGCACCGGCATCTACGCGACCACCGGGAACGTGGCGGGCAAGGTCGGCGGCGCGCTGTGGCTGCCGTTCGCGATCGGTTTCGCCGTCGCCCTGCTGACGGCGGCCTCGTACGTGGAACTCGTCGGCAAGTACCCGAAGGCGGCCGGGGCAGCGCTCTACACCCAGAAGGCGTTCAAGGTCCCGTTCCTGACCTTCGTCGTCGCCTTCATGGTGATGTGCTCTGGCCTCTCCTCGGCCAGCGCGGCGGCGCGGGCGTTCAGCGGCGACTACCTGGGAGAGTTCACCGACGCGGTGCCGCCGACCCTGATCGCGATCCTGTTCGTCCTCGCCCTCGCCGCGATCAACCTCCGCGGGGTCGCCGAGTCGGTGAAGGCGAACGTCGTCCTGACCCTCGTCGAGGTCAGCGGACTCGCGGTGATCCTCGCGATCGGCGCGTACGCCGTGTTCAGCGGCGACGGCGAGCCCTCCCGGCTGACCCAGATCGAGACCGGCGGCACCGGATACGCCCTGCTCACCGGGGTGCTCGGCGCCACCGCGCTGGGCTTCTTCGCCTTCGTGGGCTTCGAGGACTCGGTGAACATGGCCGAGGAGACCAAGAACCCCGCCCACGCCTTCCCCCGCGCGATCTTCATCGGAGTGGGCATCACCGGCACCGTCTACGTCCTGGTCGCCCTGGTCTCCTCGCTCCTGGTCGACTCCCGCACCCTGGCGGGCTCCAGCGGCCCGCTGCTGGAAGTGGTGAAGGCCGGGGGCGTCGATTTCCCGCCGAAACTCTTCGCGCTGATCGCCCTGTTCGCCGTCACCAACTCGGCGCTGATCAACATCATGATGGCCTCGCGGCTCTGCTACGGCATGGCCAACGAGCGCATCCTGCCGCCCGCGATGGGCAAGGTGCTGGCCGGCCGCCGCACCCCCTGGGTCGGGATCGTCTTCGTCTCCCTCCTGGCCATCGGCCTGGTCTCCACCGGCGAGATCGAGGGGCTCGGCGACACCACCTCGTTCCTGCTGCTCTGCGTCTTCGCCGTCGTCAACATCGCCGTGCTGGTGCTCCGCAAGGACCGGGTGGACCACCACCACTTCCGTACGCCCACGGCGCTTCCGGTGCTCGGCGCGCTCACCTCGCTGATCCTGGCGAGCCCCCTCGCCGACCGTGGCTCCGACGTGTACGTCCGGGCCGGGATCCTGCTGCTGATCGGGATCGGACTGTGGGTGCTCAACAAAGCGGTGATGACGGCCCGCGAGAAGTCGGGCGCCCCGGGCGCCTGACGGGACGACGCCCGAGGCCCCCGCCACCGCGTTCCGGCCGCTCCTTTACACCGCGGGTCGCATGTACCAAAGGAAAATGCCAGAACCTCCACCTGCCGTAAGCACGTTGCGTAGCCTCTGCGTTACAGCCGTACGCCACGTCGGGAGGGGAAATCCGCGTGCCCGGAATCGACGAGTGCCTGCTCGAAGTCATGAGGCTGCCCGGCGCCCGGGGCGCCTCGGTGGTCGACTGGACGAGCGGTCTCGCCCTCGGCACCATCGGGGAATCCCCCAACGGCGACCACGAGGCGACCGCCGCCGAGACGGCGGAGGTCGCCCGGATGACCGCCGAGCAGCCGGCCTTCGCCCACCTCGCCCCGGACGGCGGCGCAGAGCATCCCGGGCAGGCGCCGAGCACCCCCGTCGAGGACGTCATCGTCACCACCCACGACGGGTACCACATGCTCCGGTTCGTCGAGACGGCTTTCGACAGCAGCGTCTTCCTGCATCTGTGGCTGGACCGCTCCGAGGGCAATCTCGCGCTCGCCCGGATGCGCCTGGGCGAGCTGGCCGAGCGCCTGGTGCTGGCATGAGCGCGATAGCCGCCGACCCCGACGCCCCCGGCACGGACCGGCTCCCGGTGCTCTCCCCGATGCTCCAGCGCCTCGCCGCCGAGCGCGCCACCGGCGCCCTGATGCGCGACCGGGGCACGCTCTACCTCGCCGACGGCGAGGTGGTCCACGCCGAGAGCCCCGCCACCCCCGGCATCGACGTCCTGCTGACCACCGGCGGGGCCCTGCGGCACGAGGGATGGTGGGACGCCGTGGCGCAGGCCGGGGCGCACCGCCGGGTCGGCCGCTATCTCGTCGACAGCGGTCATGTGCCGGGCGGCGCCCTGGAGTTGTGCCATCTCGGCGCGCTGTACGACGCCGCGTTCTTCGCGCTCGCCCCGACCGGTACTCCCGCCCGTTTCCGCTACGGGGTCGCGCACTGGATCGGTCCGGTGCGGCCGGTCCCGGTGGCCGCCGTGGAGCGCGAGACGCTGCGCAGACGGGAGTTCCTGGACCGGATCTGGCCCGACTCCGCCTGCGACGGCGCGCCACTGCTGCGGACGGCGGCGCATCCGTCCGACGCCCCGGTCCCGGCCCGGCAGCGCAGGCTCCTGGAGCTGGCCGACGGGGTCCGTACCGCCTCGGACATCGCGCAGACGCTGGGCCGTTCGGCGTTCCACATCCTGGTCGACCTGCGACGGCTGGCGGCGGCCGGCCTGGTGGAGGCGGTCCGTGCCCAGCCTCTGCCGGCCTCGTCCCCGCCCGGCCGGATCGCGCTCCCCGAGGTGACGGCCGACCCCGACATCGCCCTGTTGCGCCGGCTCCGAGACGCATTGGAGGCCCTGTGATACGCGCGCTCAGACAGCGTGCCGGGAGGAGACAGCTGATGGTGCCCGAGGCCGAAGTGCGTGATGTCCTCGTCGAGCTCCAGCGATTACGCGCCCGGGTCCCGCTGCTCTCCGGGGCGCTGGCCGCCTCCACCGACGGTCTGGTCCTGGCCCACGACACCCCGGGCGTCGAGGCGGAGGGCGTCGCCGCCCTCACCGCGGCCGCCCTCGGCGTCTCCATCCGGATGACCGACGCCACCGGCCGGGGCGGCTTCCGCGAACTCCTGGTCCGCGGCGACAGCGGCTACATCGCCACCTACGCCGCGGGCTCCTCCGCCGTCCTGACCCTGCTGGCCGAGGACCGCATCAACGTCGGGCGACTCCATCTGGAGGGACGCCGCGCGGGCGCCCGTATCGGCGAACTCGTCGACGCCGCGCTGCGACGCACGGAGCGTCCCGCCACCGCCGCACCCCCGCGCCCCGCCACCGCGCCCGGCCGCACCCTGCCGCAACGCCCCACGTAGACGGCCCGATCCCCCCACCCGCAGCGTCACCACCACCGGGACTTAACCCATCACGCAGAAGCCCGCGCACCGGCCCGCACAGCAGCCACCACAGAAACGGACCCGGTCACCGCGACCGGCCAGGGAAAGGAAACGAGCCTCCATGGCGAACACCGAAGCGACACTGAAGGAAGCGATGAGCTCGATCGAGGGCACCACGGGTGTCGCCCTCGTCGACTACACGAGCGGGATGGCCCTGGGCACGCTCGGCGGCGGCAAGGACTTCAACCTGGAGGTCGCCGCCGCGGGCAACACCGACGTGGTCCGCGCCAAGCTCCGCACCATGGAGCACCTGGGCATCAAGGACGAGATCGAGGACATCCTGATCACGCTCGGCACCCAGTACCACCTGATCCGGCTGCTCAAGACCCGTGGCAACAACGGCCTGTTCCTGTATCTGGTGCTGGACGCGAGCCGGGCGAACCTGGCGATGGCCCGCCACCAGCTGAAGAAGATCGAGGCGGGCCTGGAGGTCTGACCCCGGCACGGCCCGACCTCTGCGAGGTCTTCTGACCCCCGGCACGGTCCGACCACTGCGAGGTCTTCTGACCCCGGCACAATCCGACCTCTGCGAGGTCTTCGGTTCGGCCCCAGAAGGCCCGATCTCACCGGCGGCGACGCCGCGCCCCGCCCGGCGCGGCGTCCCCCGCCTCCGGCCCCGTCGTCCGGTACGCCCTCACCCGCTTGCCCGCCGGGCCCCCGTGCCCGGTCCAGTCGGTGCGCACCCAGTACAGGACGTCCTCACGGCGCTCCCGCTGTCCGATGCGTACGGCCTTCAGCCACAGCCCCGCGCCCGCGCCGGCGAGCAGCAGCCCACCGGCCCCCGGCAGCGCGAACGAGGACGCCACCGCGACGACGAACGCCCCCAGCAGCCACCACCTGCGCCCGCGCCGCCACATCCGTACGGTCACGGCCCGGTCCTGGAGGAAGTCGCCCCGCCCGGCGCGGGAGGCGCTCCGGGCCAGTTTCGCGTACCGCTTCCCGCGCGCCAGGGTCACGACGGCCGCGGTGACGATGAAGAGCGCCGCCCCGGCCAGCAGCCCGATCCGACGCCCGGTCAGCCCCGGGACGAACGCCCCCGCCGCCGCGGCCACCAGGCCCGCCCACCACAGTGGCGCCGCCCCTGCCCGTACGGTCACGGCCACTCTCGCCAGCGACTGCCCTCCGCGCCCCACGTCCGTACCCCTCTCTCCATGACGCCGCGTTGCCCGCGGTGCTTCTGGGCGCGGAGATTAACGGCCGCAGATGAGCGATGCCTGAGAAATCCGCAATCCGCGCAGGGGCCGGGCGCGGGCCCTCACTCCACGAACAGACCGCGCGCCGCCGCCCGGGTGTCGAACTCCTCCAACCGGGCCTGGGCGTCGGGAAGTCCGTCGCACATCGCCTCCAGCAGCACCCGGCCGAGCAGCATCGGCGCGCAGACGGTGTCGAAGGAGAGCCCGGAGCCGATCGCCGCCGGGAGCAGCAGATCGCTGTGCTTGGCGACGGGCGCGAAGGCGGAGTCGGCGACCGTCACCACGGTCAGCCCCTGGTCCCGGGCGTACGCGAGCGCGTCCACGCTCTCCTTGGGGTGGCGCGGCAGCGCGAAGCACATCAGGGCGGTGGCCCCGGCGCGGCGGGCGGAGTCGATCCGGTCGGGCAGCATGCTGCCGCCCTCGTCGAGGATCCGGACGTCGGGGTGCACCTTGGCGGCGAAGTACCCGAAGCCGCGCGCCTGCGAGGAGGCCGCGCGCAGCCCCAGCACCGGCAGTGGCCGGGAGCCGGCGAGCAGCCGGCCGGCCCGCTCGACGGGCGCGGGGTCGGCGAGCACGTCACAGAGGTGCTGGAGGTTCTCGATCTCGGCGCGGACGGCCTGTTGGTACTCGTTGTACGTCTCCCCCGCGTCCTCCTGCTCCGCGTCGGCGGGCGCGACCTCGCGCAGGTGCCTGCGCAGCGCCGGATAGCCGTCGAAGCCGAGGGCGACGGCGAAGCGGGTGACGGAGGGCTGGCTGACCCCGGCCAGCTCGGCCAGCTCGACGCTGGACAGGAACGGCGCGTCGGCGGCCCTGCGGACCATGCAGTGCGCGATGCGCCGCTGGGTGGGCGTGAGCCGGTGCCCCTCGAAGAGCCGCTGCAACCGTGCGGCGGGGCTGCTCCCACTCATGCTGTCCCCTTGCTGGATCCGTCGTGCCACGACCGGCGCCGACCGTTCTATTCAGCCAGGAAGGTCGCTGTATGTCCATATGCAGGAGCGCGGCGGGGGCGGGCCGGCGCGGCGCCGACAGGGGGGTTAACCCCACGAAACCTGGGGGCTAGCCCCACTGCGGGCGGGGACCCGGCTCCGTACCGTCGTGGGCATGGAAGCCCGTGACCACGAGCTCAAGAAGGAGCTCGCCGCCACCCTCCAGGCCCGTGGCGAGCTGGGCGCGGAGTACGAGACCGCGCTCATCGACTCGTTCCTGGAGAAGGTCGAGCAGCGGCTCGACACCACGCTCGACCGCCGGGTCCGCCGTCAGCTCGCCGAGCAGCAGATGTCCGTCGCCCGGGGGGCGCGTCCGGCGGAGCCGTGGAGCTTCGGGGAGCGGCACGGTCTGGGGATCGTCTCGCTGATTCTGGCCGTCCCGCTCTCCGCGATCGGCGTCGTGAACGCCGGGATCGAGGGGCTGGTCGTGGCCTGGCTCGGCATCGTCGGCGTCAACGCGTTCCAGGCGGCGCGGGGCGGCGGCCTGTTCCGCCGCCGGGAGGAACGCGCGCCGTCCGACTGGAGGGACTGAGCGCCGCCACGACCATCCACGACGGGCGCGAGCCTCCCGGAGCGTGGCCGAGGCCCCGGGCACGACGCGCGGCCGGACCCACGGGGGAGTCCGGCCGCGCTGTCGTGTGCGAAGTCTGTCGCGGGGACCGCCGCACCCCCGGTCACCCGGGGGGCGGGACGACGGCGGTCCCCGCGAGGGACGCGGTCCGGGTCAGGGCCGGTTACCGCGTCCGGGCGACGGTGGAGGTCCGGGAGCCGCTCCGTAGTCCGGTGTCGCCGTTCTGGGTGCCGGCGGGTTTCCCTGCCGACACCCACCAATGTGCCGGAGCCGTGTTAAGCGGGTGCTGCGCGGACGTGACGGGCTCGTACCGTTTTCGCGAAGGCCCGCCGCCGACCCGTCAGGCCTTCGCCGTGCCCGCGTCCTTGGCGAGGAAGGCCAGCAGGTCCTGCCTGCTCACGACACCCTTGGGCTTGCCCTCGACGAGCACGATCGCCGCGTCGGCGCCGTCCGTGCCACTGAGCACGGCCATCAGGTCCTCGACCGGTTCGCCGGAGCCGACCTGCGGCAGCGGAGCCGACATGTGCTTCTCCAGCGGGTCGGTCAGCGAGGCGCGCTGGGTGAACAGCGCGTCCAGCAGCTGCCGCTCCACGACCGATCCGATGACCTCGGCGGCCATCACGTCCGGGTGACCGGCGCCCGGCTTCACGATCGGCATCTGGGAGACGCCGTACTCGCGGAGCACCTCGATGGCCTCGCCGACCGTCTCCTCCGGGTGCATGTGGACCAGGGAGGGCAGCGGGCCCTCCTTGAAGTCCAGGACCGCGCCGACGTTGGCGGAGGCGCCGGTGTTCTCCAGGAAGCCGTAGTCGGCCATCCACTCGTCGTTGAAAATCTTGCTCAGGTAGCCGCGCCCGCTGTCGGGGAGCAGCACCACGACGACATCCTCGGGGCCGAGCCGCTTGGCGACCTCCAGGGCCCCGACGACCGCCATGCCGCAGGAGCCGCCGACGAGCAGCCCCTCCTCCTTGGCGAGCCGCCGCGTCATCTGGAAGGAGTCCTTGTCGGACACCGCGACGATCTCGTCGGTGACGGTGCGGTCGTACGCGCTCGGCCAGAAGTCCTCGCCGACGCCCTCGACCAGATACGGCCGCCCGGAGCCGCCGGAGTAGACCGAGCCCTCCGGGTCCGCGCCGATGACCTGGACCGCGCCCTCGCTGATCTCCTTGAGGTAGCGCCCGGTGCCGCTGATCGTGCCGCCGGTGCCGACGCCCGCGACGAAGTGGGTGATCTTCCCCTCCGTCTGCTCCCACAGTTCGGGACCGGTGGTCTCGTAGTGCGAGCGCGGGTTGTTCGGGTTGGAGTACTGGTCGGGCTTCCAGGCGCCCGGCGTCTCGGTGACCAGGCGGTCGGAGACGTTGTAGTACGAGTCCGGGTGCTCGGGGTCAACGGCGGTGGGGCAGACGACGACCTCCGCGCCGTACGCGCGCAGCACGTTGATCTTGTCCGTGGACACCTTGTCCGGGCACACGAAGATGCACTTGTAGCCCTTCTGCTGGGCGACGATGGCGAGGCCGACGCCCGTGTTGCCGCTGGTCGGCTCGACGATCGTGCCGCCGGGCTTCAGCTCGCCGCTCCGCTCGGCCGCCTCGATCATGCGCAGCGCGATGCGGTCCTTCACCGACCCGCCGGGGTTGAAGTACTCGACCTTGGCCAGGACCGTCGCCTGGATACCTGCCGTGACGTTGCGCAGCCTCACCAGCGGGGTGTTGCCGACAAGACTGATCATCGAATCGTGGAATTGCACCGTGTACTCCGGGATCTCCGAGATGGTCCGGCCCAGAGTATGCGTACAGGACCCACTCTGCGTACGGGAAGGAGTACACCGAGCCCTCAGCGGGGCAAGTAGGTACGTGTACGGCTGTACGGCGAGGAGGAGGTGGACCGGACTGTGTCGAGAGCAAGGGTGGCACGGCGGATCGCGGCGGGCGCGGCCTACGGCGGTGGCAGCATCGGGTTGATCGGTGCGGCGGCCGTGGGCGTGTTCCTGGCGGAGGTCCAGCTCGCGAAGAGGCAGGTGGGGGGCGCGACGGCTCCGGTCCCGCCGAGCGCTGACGGGCGGTACGGAGTGGCGTTCGCCGGGCCGAACGACGCGATGCGGCTCGGCATGCTCGGGGACTCCACGGCCGCCGGCCAGGGGGTGCGGCGGGCCGGGCAGACCCCGGGCGCGCTGCTGGCCTCGGGGCTCGCGGCGGTGGCCGAGCGGCCGGTGGACCTGCGGAACGTGGCCCTGCCGGGGGCCAGGTCGGACGATCTGGAGCGGCAGGTGTCGCTGCTGCTGACGGACCCGGCACGCGTCCCGGACGTCTGCGTGATCATGATCGGGGCGAACGACGTCACCCACCGGATGCCCGCGACCCAGTCGGTGCGCTGTCTGACGACGGCGGTGCGCAGGCTGCGGACGGCGGGGGCGGAGGTGGTCGTCGGGACCTGCCCGGACCTGGGCACGATCGAGCCGGTCTACCAGCCGTTGCGCTGGCTGGCCCGGCGGGTGAGCCGGCAGCTGGCGGCCGCGCAGACCATCGGCGCGGTGGAGCAGGGCGGGCGCACGGTGTCGCTGGGCGATCTGCTGGGCCCCGAGTTCGCGGCGAACCCGCGCGAGCTGTTCGGCCCGGACAACTACCACCCCTCCGCCGAGGGCTATGCCACGGCGGCCATGGCGGTGCTGCCCACGCTGTGCGCGGTGCTGGGCCTGTGGCCGGAGACCGATCGGCTGGACGGCGCACGCCGCGAGGACATCCTCCCGGTGGCGAAGGCCGCGTCCCAGGCGGCCCGGGAGGCCGGTACGGAGGTCACGGGGGCGCGCGCTCCCTGGGCCCTCCTCAAGCACCGTCGGCGGCGGCGCCTGCCCGCCTCCACGGAACCCACTCCGCACCCGCACCCGGACGCCGCCCACGGGCACGCGTAGGGGTCGTCGCCCCCGGCAGGACACCGGCAGGACATCGGCGAGGACATCGGCGAGGACCTCCTGAGCAAGCGCTTAGAAAAGAGTCCCGCATCACACGGCCTGCCGGGTGACCCCGACGATACGTCCGGGTAACTTCCAGAGGAGTTCCGTCCGTCCACACAGCCTTCCAGCCCCCTTGGAGCCGCGTGATGCCCGAAGCCGTGATCGTCTCTGCCGCCCGTTCGCCGATCGGCCGCGCCTTCAAGGGGTCCCTCAAGGACCTGCGCTCGGACGACCTGACCGCCACGATCATCCAGACCGCGCTGGCCAAGGTCCCGGAGCTGGACCCGAAGGACATCGACGACCTGATGCTGGGCTGCGGTCTGCCCGGCGGCGAGCAGGGCAACAACCTCGGCCGCATCATCGCCGTGCAGATGGGGATGGACCACCTTCCCGGTTGTACGGTCACCCGCTACTGCTCCTCCTCGCTGCAGACCAGCCGGATGGCGCTGCACGCGATCAAGGCGGGCGAGGGCGACGTCTTCATCTCGGCCGGTGTCGAGATGGTGTCCCGCTTCACCAAGGGCAACTCCGACAGCCTTCCGGACACGCACAACCCGCTGTTCGCCGACGCCGAGGCCCGCACCGCCGCCCGCGCCGAGGAGTCCGGCGCGAGCTGGCACGACCCGCGCGAGGACGGCCTCGTGCCGGACGCGTACATCTCGATGGGGCAGACGGCGGAGAACCTGGCCCGGACCAAGGGCGTCACCCGCCAGGAGATGGACGAGTTCGGCGTACGGTCGCAGAACCTCGCCGAGGAAGCCCTGAAGAACGGCTTCTGGGAGCGGGAGATCACCCCGGTCACCACCCCCGACGGCACCGTGGTCGCCAAGGACGACGGCCCGCGCGCCGGCGTCACCATGGAGGGCGTGCAGGGCCTGAAGCCGGTCTTCCGCCCCGACGGCCTGGTCACCGCGGCCAACTGCTGCCCGCTCAACGACGGCGCCGCGGCCCTGGTCATCATGTCCGACACCAAGGCGCGCGAGCTGGGCCTGACCCCGCTGGCCCGGATCGTCTCCACCGGCGTCTCCGGCCTCTCCCCCGAGATCATGGGGTACGGACCGGTCGAGGCCAGCAAGCAGGCGCTGAAGCGGGCCGGCCTGACGATCGACGACATCGACCTCGCCGAGATCAACGAGGCGTTCGCCGCCCAGGTCATCCCCTCCTACCGGGACCTCGGCCTGCCGCTGGACAAGGTCAACGTCAACGGCGGCGCGATCGCCGTCGGCCACCCCTTCGGCATGACCGGCGCCCGCATCACCGGCACGCTGATCAACAGCCTCCAGTTCCACGACAAGCAGTGGGGCCTGGAGACGATGTGCGTGGGCGGCGGCCAGGGCATGGCGATGGTGATCGAGCGGCTGAGCTGAGCCGCAGCGGAGGCGAAGCTCAGCGCGACCACCAGCACGAGCGGCTGAGCTGAGGCTCGGGGACTCCCTCGGTACGGGGGTTTCGAACCCCACCGAGCTCCGACCGTGACCGAATCTCCCCCAGGATGTGATCTGCGTCCCGGGGGAGAGTCGTTTCCGCAGGTCAACGCCGATATGGGGCTAAACATCGGACCGAAAGACCTGTCCATTTCGTGACGTAATGCACTGACAGCACGTACCGGTACAGGCCAAGCTGATGTAGGAAGTCGGGGGTATCGATAGAAACCGGGAGTATGTCAGTGAGCGCCATGTCATTTGCCCTGTTGCTGACCACCGCCGCTGCCACGGCCGTCGGCGCCGCCGCACTGCACGCCGCTCACGGGCTGCGCAAGCAGGTCGCGGCGCTGCGCACGGAGCTGGCCGCCGGTCACGCCCTCCATGCTTCCGTGCCACCACAGAGCCGCAGTACGGCCACTCCCGCCGAGGAGATACGCGCGGCCGTCGCCGAAGCGCTGGCCGAGGAGCGCGAGCGCGAGCTGGCCGAGGCGCGCGCTTTCTGGGCCGCCCAGGAGGCCCGTGACGCCGCCGACGCCCCGTCCCTGCTGGGTGGCCTGTCCGGCCTCGGCGACGACGCCCCGTACTACCTGCCCCGGCAGGCCGACTTCGCCGGTCTGGAGTCGATGGACCTCGAAGCCGCCGAGGCGATGGAGGAGCTCGCGGAGCTGAGCGAGCGGACCCTCGCGGAGCACGAGATCGGCGAGCTGACCGACCTCCCGGAGATCGCGGAGTTCCCCGAGGACTCCCCCGAGCTGGCCGCCGCCCGCCGCCGCCACCCCTCGCACCCGGACTTCATCCCCGTACAGACACCGGTGGTCACCGACCACGAGCGCACCGTGAACCGGCTCGAGGAACTGGCCGACACCGCGACCGAGCTGACCGACGTGCGGCCCGGCCCGCTGGGCACGCTCGACGTGTACGTCTTCGCCGACGGCACCACGCTCTGCATGACCCCCGGTCACCGTGAGACCGCCGAGCGCCTCGCCGACGCCCTGCGGGCGGGCCGGCAGCCGGTGCTGCTGGGCGGTTCGGGAGTCTCGGGCGCCTACGCGCTGACCTTCTCCTGCGGCGAGGACAACGTGTACATCCTCGCCGACCGCGTCATCGCCTCGTTCTGACCGCCGGGCGCGGGCCCCTCGCACGCATCACGCGAACGCCCGCGCCGCCGCTTCCCCGACATACCGCACGGCCTCGTCCAGCTCCTGGGACGGGGCCGTTTCCAGTGCCACGGCCAGGTCTCGCCCGGCGACGGCGAGTTGGTCGCCCACGGCGAACATCCCGGCGTCCGGCAGCTCACGCGGCTCGGCGTCCGGGTCCTCCAGGCGCTGGGCCCGGGCGGCGAGTTCGCGGGCCGCGGCCAGCGCCTCGGCGGCCGCACCGCGCTGGAGGCGGCTCTGCGGGGCCGAGCGCAGGCGGTCGGCGAAACGGTCCACGGCCAGGATCAGGGGCGTCGTATCGAGCACCCGGCCGACCCTACGCGGCCCTCCCGCCCGGCTGCCAACGCCCCGGGGGGCAGGAGACGCGGAACGGCCCGCAGGCACGATGCCTGCGGGCCGTTCCGGTGTCGCGGGTACTGCGGGTGTTACGGGTGCTCCACGGCCGGTCAGTCGTCGCCGCTGAGAATCGCGACCAGGCGCAGCATCTCGATGTAGATCCACACCAGGGTCACGGTGAGGCCGAAGGCCGCCAGCCAGGACTCCTCGCGCGGAGCGCCGTACGCGATGCCGTCCTCGACCTGCTTGAAGTTCAGGGCGAGGATGCACGCGCCGATGACGATGGCCACGATGCCGAAGATGATGCCGAGCGCACCGCTGCGGAAGCCGAGGCCGTCACCGCCGCCGAACACGGCGAACAGGAGGTTGACCATCATCAGCAGCGTGAAGCCGATGGCGGCCGCCATCACGAAGCCGTAGAAGCGGCGCGTGACCCGGATCAGTCCGGTGCGGTAGGCGATCAGCACACCGGCGAAGACCGCCATGGTGCCGATCACCGCCTGCATCGCGGCGCCGGGGGCCCAGTAGACACTGACGATGTTGCTGATGACGCCGAGGAAGACACCCTCGAACGCCGCGTACGTCAGGATCAGCGGCGGCGAGGGCCGGCGCTTGAACGAGTTCACCAGCGACAGCACGAAGCCGATGATCGCGGCGCCGATGGCGACGCCGATCGCCGTGCCGACGTTCGCCTTGTCGACCGGCAGCGTCCACCAGGCGGCGGTCGCGGCGACGATCACAGTGCCGAGCGTCATCGCCGTACGCGTCACCACGTCGTCGATGGTCATCACGTCGGGACGGGCGGGCGCCTGCGGGGCGCCCTGGATGTCCGTCTGCGCGTAGGGGTTGGTGGCGTACGGGTTGGCGGCGGTGCCCTGCGCGTACGGGTTGCCCGTCGCGGGGGCCCCGGCCTGCGGCGTCGCGTTGAAGCCCGCGTGGCCGTTGTCGCGGCTGAACCCCCGTCGCGAGAAGACCGGGTTGCTGCTCCTCATCTCACTCCTCCATGGCCACACTGCGTGGCCTTGCCACAAGAGTAATGGGTAGGCAAAAGAATCACCCTAGTGCCAAGGGAGGATCTTTGCGGCAGCCTAGGGTGATGCCCGCCGAGGGCGTGGGAGGACTGTCGTGCGGGGCCGGGATCACGGATCCGGGCGACGGTCACGGCCTGGGCCGTCCGGGTCACTCAGCGTGCGGCGCGTGGTGCCCGGAGCCGGACTCGAACCGGCACGCCCCCGAGGGGCAGCGAGGTTTAAGCTCGCCGTGTCTACGTTCCACCATCCGGGCGTGCCGCGCGACTCCGCGTTTGGCTACCGACCCTAGCCGGGGACATCCCTCGATCAGCGGAACAGTGGCGCGATGTTGTCTTATTTTATTGACCGCTTGAGGGTCCGTCAGGACATCAGGCCAAGCTGACCACACGCCCGCGGCCGATCTTGGGCAGTCCGCGCACCACACGGGAATGACGGAAAGTCGCCGCACTCGTACGGCCCAACGCGCCAGGTCCGCGCCATGCTTCGCCAGGGCATCCGCCACCCTCGGGTCCGGCGCCGGCCCGACCCCGGGCCCGGCATCGCCGCGGAGGGCCCGGCCCACCGTCGGCGCGGCTCCCCGCCCGCGTCCCCGCACACTCACGGTGGGTGACCACGAAGCCGTCGCCATCACTCCGGTCAGGGTCGATGTCATACCCGAGGAGGACGGATCCACGCCCCCGATGCGACTCAAGACGGCCACGGGAACGGGCATCGGGAGTGACGACCGGGGCCGATCGGGACGTGACGATGGAGTAAGACCGGTCGGTCCGAGTCCCCGAGGCATGGCGTCAGCCCTCGCCTCAGCACGGCCCATGCATCCGCATCACCCGAACCAGGAGCGTCCCTGTGACCACCACCCCCACCGTTCACCGCACCACCGCGGTGGCTGCCCGCGCCACGGAGCTGTCGAAGGTCTACGGCGAGGGCGAGACGCAGGTCGTCGCCCTGGACCGGGTGACCGTGGACTTCCCGCAGGGCGAGTTCACCGCGATCATGGGCCCCTCGGGCTCCGGCAAGTCGACGCTGATGCACTGCGTCGCCGGGCTCGACAGCTTCAGCAGCGGTTCGGTGCGCATCGGCGAGACCGAGCTCTCCACGCTGAAGGACAAGCAGCTCACGCAGTTGCGCCGGGACAAGATCGGCTTCATCTTCCAGGCGTTCAACCTGCTGCCGACGCTCACCGCGCTGGAGAACATCACCCTGCCGATGGACATCGCGGGCCGTAAGCCGGACGCCGCGTGGCTCCAGAAGGTGATCGACATGGTCGGCCTCTCGGAGCGGCTGAAGCACCGGCCGACCGAGCTCTCCGGCGGTCAGCAGCAGCGCGTCGCCGTGGCCCGCGCCCTGGCCTCGCAGCCCGAGATCATCTTCGGTGACGAGCCGACCGGAAACCTGGACTCCCGCTCCGGCGCCGAGGTCCTCGGCTTCCTGCGCAACTCGGTGCGCGAGCTGGGCCAGACCGTGGTGATGGTGACGCACGACCCGGTCGCCGCCTCCTACGCGGACCGGGTCATCTTCCTCGCGGACGGTGCGGTCGTCGACCAGATGATGCACCCGACCGCCGACGGGGTCCTCGACCGGATGAAGGCGTTCGACGCGAAGGGCCGCACGAGCTGACGCCGTCGGCGGCCGGCCCACACGGCCGCCGCACCGGCTCACGCGGGCGCCCGCCGAACCCCGGCCGCCGCCCCCGCGCGTCCCCGTCCCCCTTCCGGAACCCATCCCAGGACACACAGACATGTTCCGTACCGCCCTGCGCAATGTGCTCGCGCACAAGGCCAGGCTGCTGATGACCGTGCTCGCCGTCATGCTCGGCGTAGCGTTCGTCTCCGGCACCCTGGTCTTCACCGACACCCTCGGCAACGCCTTCCGCAAGCAGTCCGCCAAGAGCTACGACAACGTCGCCGTCGCCGTTGAGACGTACGCCGGCGACCACGACGAGAAGACCCCCGGCATCGACGAGGCCACCCTGGAGAAGATCCGGGGCCTGGACGGCGTGGCCTCCGCCACCGGCCGGGTCAACGGCTTCGCCGGGGTCGCCGACCCCGACGGCAAGCTGATCGGCAACGGCTGGTCCAACACCGGCGCGAACTTCGCCCCCGGCAAGGACGGCAAGGACGCGAGCTACGTCTTCACCGACGGCTCGGGCCCGGCCGAGAACGGCACGATCGCGCTCGACAAGGACACCGCCACCAAGGGCAAGTACCGCGTCGGGGACCCGGTGCGGGTCGCGACCAACGGCCCGGTGAAGGAGTACACCCTCTCGGGGATCTTCACCACCGAGGACGGCGCGGTCAACGCGGGCGGCAGCCTCGTGCTGTTCGACACCCCGACCGCCCAGAAGCTCTACCTGAAGCCCGGCGTCTTCCAGAACGCCACCGTCTCCGCCGCGGGCGGCGCCTCCGACCAGAAGCTGCTGGACGCGATCACGCCCCTGCTGCCGAAGGACGCCACCGCGCAGACCGGCAAGGCGCTGGCGGACCAGCAGGCGAAGGACATCGAGAGCGGGCTGGCCGGCCTCAACGGCATGCTGCTGGCCTTCGCGGGCATCGCGCTGTTCGTCGGCATCTTCCTCATCGCCAACACCTTCACCATGCTGATCGCCCAGCGGACCCGTGAACTGGCCCTGATGCGGGCCATCGGAGCCACCCGCCGCCAGATCAAGCGCTCGGTGCTGCTGGAAGCGGCCGTCGTCGGCACGCTCGCCTCCGTCATCGGCTTCGCCCTCGGTCTCGGCCTCGCCACCGGCCTGCGCTCCGCGATGGGCCTCCTGGGCGGCAAGATCCCCGCCGGGCCGCTGATCGTCTCGCCGACCGCCGTCCTCTCCGCCTTCGCCGTCGGCGTCCTGATCACCGTGCTGGCCGCCTGGCTGCCCGCCCGCCGGGCCGCGAAGATCGCCCCGGTGGCCGCGATGAGCAGCGTGCACGCCACCGCCTCCACCAAGTCCCTGGTCGTACGGAACTCCATCGGCGGCGTGATCGCCCTGGTCGGTGCCGCGGGGATCGTCGGCGGCGCGGCGGCCGGCGGCACGTCCGGCAGGCAGCTGGTCGCGGGCGGCGCGTTCTTCGCCCTGATCGGCGTCATCATCCTGATCCCGCTGCTCTCGCGCCCGGTCATCGCGCTGGTCCGGCCGCTGCTGAAGAAGCTGTTCGGCGTCTCCGGGAAGCTGGCCTCGCAGAACGCGGTCCGCAACCCGCGGCGTACCGGAGCCACCGCCTCCGCGCTGGCCATCGGGCTGACCCTGGTCACCGGCATCTCGGTGCTCGGCGTCACGCTCGGCCAGGCCATCGACAAGATGACCACGGACAACATCAAGGCCGACTACATGGTCTCGATGGCCAGCGGCGACTCGCTCGACGAGTCCGCGCTCAAGGCCCTGGCGAAGGCCGACGGCGTCGCCGCGCTCTCCCCGCAGCAGGCCGCGTACTTCCAGGTCGACGGGGAGCCCCACTCGGCCTCCGGCGTCACCCCTGGCGACGTGGAGAAGGTCTTCTCGCTGACGACCGTCTCCGGTTCGCTCGGCTCGCTGAAGGACGGCCAGGTAGCGGTCGGTTCCAAGACCGCCAAGTCGAACGGCTGGAAGACCGGCGACACCCTCCCGGTGACGTTCGACGACGACAAGAAGGGCGAGCTGACGGTCGGCGCGCTCTACGAGGAGAACGAGTTCCTCTCCCCCTTCCTGATTCCCAAGGAGCTCGCCGACCAGCACAACCCCGGCTCGCGCTCCGACATCCGCGAGATCTGGATCAAGGCTGAGGGCGGCGCGAGCAAGGCCGCCGAGCAGTCGATCGTGGACGCGCTCGGCGACAACCCGGCGATGAGCGTCATGGACCGGCAGGACATCCGTGACATGTTCGGCGGCTTCATCAACACCGCCCTGAACATCATGTACGGGCTGCTCGCCATGGCTCTGCTGATCGCGGTCCTCGGGGTCGTCAACACCCTCGCGATGTCGGTGTTCGAGCGGCAGCAGGAGATCGGCATGCTCCGCGCGATTGGCCTCGACCGGGGCCGCGTCAAGCGGATGATCCGTCTGGAGGCCATCGTCATCTCGCTCTTCGGCGCGTTGATCGGGGTCGGGCTCGGGGTCTTCCTCGGCTGGGCGATCGGCCGGACGCTGTCCGCCGACATCCCCGGCTACGCCCTGGTCATCCCGTGGGACCGGCTCGGCCTCTTCCTGCTCCTCGCCGCCCTGGTGGGCGTCCTCGCCTCGCTGTGGCCCGCCCGCAGCGCCGCAAAGCTCAACATGCTGACGGCGATCAAGACCGAGTAGCGTCGCGGGCCCCGGGGGCCGGGACGTGGGGACGACGAGGGGCCGGTGCACCGCTGGAAAGCGGGGCGCCGGCCCCTCGCCCGTCGCCGTACGCGTACGGGTCAGGCGTTCCCGCCCTCGGCGGACTCCGTCCAGGTGCGGGCGCGCAGCGGCATCCGGGAGCCGCCGCCGTCCAGCGGGCGCACCGCGAGGATCTGGTTGACGCCGATCCTGTTGTGCTCGAAGGAGAGCGCCGAGGCGGCCATGTACAGCCGCCAGACCCTGGCCCGGCCCGGGGAGGTGGCGCGGACCGCCCGCTCCCAGTGCTGCTCCAGGTTGGCCACCCACCGGCGCAGCGTCAGCGCGTAGTGCTCGCGCAGCGTCTCGACGTCCCGGGCCTCGAAGCCGGCGTCCTCCAGGGTGGCCAGGGTGCGGCCGAGCGGGGCCAGTTCGCCGTCGGGGAAGACGTAGGCGTCGATGAACGCGTCGATGCGGTAGGCGTCCTCGTCCTTCTCGGGGCGGCGGGCGATCTGGTGGTTCAGGAGGCGTCCGCCGGGCTTCAGGAGGGCGTAGAGGTCGTCCGCGTACTCCCGGTAGCGGACCGATCCGACGTGCTCGGCCATGCCGATCGAGGAGATCGCGTCGTACGGGCCGGGTGGGGTATCCCCTGTTGGAGCGGAGCCGAGAACTTGGGGAAGGACGTCCCGGTAGTCCTGGACCCGGATCTCGATCCGGTCGGTCAGGCCCTCCTCGGCGATGCGCTTGCGGGCGTGGGCGGCCTGCTCCTGGGAGAGGGTGACGCCGGTGACCTGCGCCCCGTACGTACGGGCGGCGTGGATGGCCATGGAGCCCCAGCCGCAGCCGACGTCCAGGAGCCGGTCGCCCTCCCGCAGGCCGAGCTTGCGGCAGACCAGGTCGAGCTTGTCGCGCTGGGCGTCCTCCAGGGTCCCCCCGTCCTGCCAGTAGGCGCAGGAATAGACCATGGAGGGGCCGAGCACCAGGGCGTAGAAGTCGTTGCCGACGTCGTAGTGGTGGCTGATGGCCTCCTTGTCGCGGCGTCTGGTGTGCAGCGGGCCGGTGCGGCGGCGCACCTCCTCGGCGGGCGGGGCCGGGGGTGGCCAGGGACCGGCGAGGTCGAGGAGGCCGCGGGCGAAGGCGCGGACCTTGGGGTCGCGGACCGGGTGGACGGAATCCTTGGCGTCGGCGCCCCGGTCCCAGAGCAGCCCGGCCAGATGGCCGAGCGCTGCGTACAGGTCGCCCTCGATGTCGATCTCCCCCGCCACCCAGGCGCGGGCCAGGCCCAGCTCGCCCGGCTTCCACAGGAGTCGGCGCAGGGCGCGGCGGTGGCGGATCACGAGGACCGGGGCGCCGGGCGGCCCCGATTCGCTGCCGTCCCAGGCCCGGATACGGACCGACAGGGGTTCCGAGAGCAACTCTTCGGCAAGAGCGGTCAGCCGCGACGCGGCGTCTGCCATGGCGCACACCTCCGTGGTGTTTCCCCGACAAGCACGACAAGCACAGGCGAACGGACATGCTCGTAGTCCCGCCGCGACACCCCGGTGGCGTGGCGAGGTACACCTGCGACAACTGTCCTCGCACCCTCCGTCATCCCGCTACCGGGCAACGAAACGGCAAAATGCGTGTACGCACCATCCATACGGGCGGGGGCAGGTCACGGCCCGCCGTCCGGCCCCGGTGCGGATCCCCGCCCGGATACGCCGAAGGGGCCGTCCGCACCACGGATGGCGGACGGCCCCTTCGGGCGTCGTACGGTGCGCTCCCCGCGGAGCGCTTCACCGGGGGGTCAGGAGGCGTTGGCCTTCTCGCCCTCGGGCTTGGCTGCGGCCGGAGCCGGGGCCGGCTTGGCGGCCTCGTAGAACTCCTCGCGCGGCGTCTCCATGGCGCCGAGCGAGACGACCTCGCGCTTGAGGAACATCGCCAGCGTCCAGTCGGCGAAGAC
Organism: Streptomyces sp. NPDC091287; assembly: GCF_044768525.1. Classification (NCBI taxonomy): domain Bacteria; kingdom Bacillati; phylum Actinomycetota; class Actinomycetes; order Kitasatosporales; family Streptomycetaceae; genus Streptomyces; species Streptomyces sp. NPDC091287. The sequence goes on along the minus strand of NZ_JBIVUV010000008.1, from coordinate 291,917 downwards.
CCGGATCTTGCGGTTCCAGGTCGGCATGGCCATGCCGTGGTAGCCGCGGTGCATGTACCAGGCGAGACGGCCCTTGAGCTTGATCTTCACCTTGCCCATGACGATCATCGCGACGCCCTTGTGCAGGCCGAGACCGGCGACCGCACCCTTGTTGGCGTGGCTGTACTCCTTCTGCGGGAAGCCCCGCATACCGGAGATCACGTTGTCGCCGAGGACCTTCGCCTGACGCAGCGCGTGCTGGGCGTTGGGCGGGCACCAGGCGTTCGGGTTGCCGGCGCGGCGGCCGACCATGTCCGGCACCTGGGCGTTGTCGCCCGCGGCCCAGATGTAGTCGGTGCCCTGCACCTGGAGCTTCTCCGAGGTGTCCACGTGGCCGCGGGGGCCGAGCGGCAGACCGAAGCGCGCCAGCGCCGGGTTCGGCTTCACGCCGGCGGTCCACACGATGGTGCTGGAGTCGACCTCCAGGCCGTTCTTCAGCACCACGTGGCCGTCGACGCAGGAGTCCATCGAGGTGGAGAGGTAGATCTCCACGCCGCGGCTCTCCAGGTGCTCCTTGCCGTAGGTGCCCAGCTTCGGGCCGACCTCGGGAAGGATCTTGTCGGCGGCGTCGACGAGGATGAAGCGCATGTCCTCGCGCTTCACGTTGGTGTAGTACTTCGCCGCGTCGCGGGCCATGTCCTCGACCTCGCCGATGGTCTCCGCGCCGGCGAAGCCGCCGCCCACGAAGACGAACGTCAGCGCCTTGCGGCGGACGTCCTCGTCGGTCGTGGAGTCAGCCTTGTCCAGCTGCTCCAGGACGTGGTTGCGCAGGCCGATGGCCTCCTCGACGCCCTTCATGCCGATGCCCTGCTCGGCGAGGCCGGGGATCGGGAAGGTACGGGAGACCGCGCCCATCGCGATGACCAGGTAGTCGAAGGGCAGCTCGTAGGCCTCGCCGACGAGCGGCGCGACCGTGGCGACCTTGCGGTCCTGATCGATGGTCGTGACACGACCGGTGAGAACCTCAGCCTTGGGCAGCACGCGTCGCAGCGGGACGACGACATGCCGAGGCGAGATGCTGCCTGCAGCAGCTTCGGGGAGGAAGGGCTGGTACGTCATGTACGACCGCGGGTCGACGACCGTGACGGTCGCCTCTCCGTATCGCATCTTCTTCAGAATGCGACGAGCTGCGTACAGGCCTACGTACCCACCGCCTACAACGAGGATCCTGGGACGCTCCGTGGTGCTCATGCCATCGAGTATCCACCCCGACCTGGGGGGGTGCTCGTGAGCCCCTTCACAAGGATTGGACGACCCTCTGCTACACTTCGCCGCCCACGTGACCCAGGTCATGGGCACGAAAGGGAACCACGGCACCGCGGGAAACGTTGTTCACCGCTTGTGAGCTGGCCCTTGACCCTTCGGGGCGGGTGGACCACCCCTCCCCTTCATGCGGACGCAATGCTCCCGGAACGCGTGCGCGACACCTCCGCACGCCCTCCGGGGCGACCGGTTCCGGCCTGACGGGCCCCAACTGCGACCAACAGGGCCCAATTCCTTGTGAAGAAGTTCACGAAGTTTCCCGCGGCGTGTCTTCGGAGGGGTCCCCGGACGGCCCGGAGGGGCCCGGGACGGGGCTCAACGGTGCAGGTGACGGTGCGATTGAGCGGGCAGCCGGAAGGCTGCCCGCCCGGCTACGCGGCGCTCCAGGCGATGCCGTCGAGGATGTCGTGCTCGCTGACGACGACCTCGTGGGCTCCCGTCCGCTCCATCACGGCGAGCAGGACGAGCGCCCCCGCGCCGATCACGTCGACCCGGCCCGGGTGCATCACGGGGATCGCGGCGCGCTCCTCGTGGGTGGAGCGGAGCAGGTGCTCGGTGATCGCGCGGACCTGGCCGCGGGTGACCCGTGAGTGGTGGATGGCCCCGGAGTCGTACTCCGGCAGTTCCAGCGCGATTCCGGCGACCGTCGTGACGGTGCCCGCCAGACCGACGAGGGTGCCGGCCCCCTTGAGCTCCACGGTCTGCTCGGCGAGGTCGAGCGCGGCGTCGACGTCCGCGCGGATCGCCGCGGCCCGCTCGTGGCTGGGCGGGTCCATGACGGTCCCGTCCACGACCAGATGACGCTCCGTCATCCGTACGCAGCCGATGTCCACGGACCGGGCCGCCTCCACCCGGTCCGAACCGAGGACGAACTCCGTGGAGCCGCCGCCGATGTCGACGACCAGATACGGCTTCTCCAGGTGGTCGCTGCCCGCCAGCTCCTTGGTGGCCCCGTCGAAGGAGAGCTGCGCCTCCTGGTCGCCGGTGATCACCTCGGGCTCGACGCCGAGGATGTCCCGGACCCCGGCCACGAAGTCGGCGCTGTTCTCGGCGTCGCGGGAGGCGGAGGTGGCGACGAAGCGGATCCGTGTCGCACCCAGCTCCTCGATGGCCGCCGCGTACTCGCGGCAGGCGGCGAACGTCCGCTCCAGCGCCTCGGGGGCGAGCCGGCCGGTCCTGTCCACGCCCTGGCCGAGGCGGACGATCGTCATGCGCCGGTCCAGCTCGGTGAAGGAGCCGGTGGCGGGGTCCACGTCGGCGACGAGGAGCCGGATGGAGTTCGTACCGCAGTCGACGGCGGCAACCCGGGTCATGCGTCCCGCCCCTCGGCGGCCCCGTCGCAGGGCGTGACGCAGGGGCCCTTGGCCCACCACTCGGGCAGCATCGCGATGGCCTCGTCGCCCAGCGGGTTCACCCCGGGGCCGGCGGCCAGCGAGTGGCCGACCAGGACGTGCAGGCACTTCACCCGGTCCGGCATGCCGCCCGCGCTCGGGAAGCCCTCCAGGACCTCGATGGCGTCGCGACGGGTGATGTAGTCCTCGTGCGCGGCCCGGTAGGCGTCGGCCAGCTCAGGATCGGTCTCCAGACGGGCCGTCATCTCCTTCATGACCCCGTTGGCCTCCAGCGTGCCGATCGCCGAGGCCGCCCGGGGGCAGGTCAGGTAGTACGTCGTGGGGAACGGCGTGCCGTCCTCCAGACGGGGCTGGGTCTCCACCACGTCCGGGTTGCCGCACGGGCAGCGGTGCGCGATGGCGCGCAGACCGCGCGGCGGGCGGCCGAGCTGCTGCTCGAACGCGGCGATGTCCGCGTCGGTGGGCTTGGTGGACTCGGTCTGCGGAGGGGGCGTTTCCATGCCTGCCTTGGTTCTGCTCGGAAGCTCGTAGAGGTGGACGTACGGAGGGACGTACGGGGTCGGTGTCAGTCGCGGTCGTCGTTACGGTCGGCGCTGTCCACGCCGTCCCAGAGGTTCGAGTGCCACGGCCGGTCGCTCGCGCCCGACTCGCCGCGGCGGTCCCGGGCCGCGTCGGGGTCGGCCACGGTGTAGCCGGTCTCCCCGGGGAGGACGTAGTGGAGGTGCTGGCGGGCCAGCCGCATGATGTAGGCGTCGTCCTGGAGCCGCGCCTTCTCGTCCCGCAGCTCCTCGGTGCGCCGCTCCGCCTGCTGCGAGAGCCGCTCCTGCTCGGCGATCTCGTCGCGCTGGGAGACGTACTGCCGCATCGGGTAGGCGAGCGCCACCACCAGGGAGCAGACCACCAGCGCCAGGAACGCGGCCCGGCCGGTGAGCCGGGAGCGGCGGGCCTGCCGGCGGTTCTGGGATCGGTACACGCGGGCCGCGGTCTGCTCGCCGAGCAGCCGCAGTCTGGTCGCGGTGGAGAACCGGTCGCGATCCTTCCCGGCCATGTCTCCCGCCTCCCCATCACACACGTCCGTCCCCGCACACGGTACGGGACCGGGTGCGGGGACGGGCGGAGGCTACCGTCTTGACGCTACGGGTCAGCCCTTGAAGCGCGGGAAGGCGGAACGGCCCGCGTACACCGCGGCGTCGTCGAGGATCTCCTCGATGCGCAGCAGCTGGTTGTACTTGGCGACGCGGTCCGAGCGGGCCGGGGCGCCGGTCTTGATCTGGCCGCAGTTCACGGCGACGGCGAGGTCGGCGATGGTGACGTCCTCGGTCTCGCCGGAGCGGTGCGACATCATGCACTTGAAGCCGTTGCGCTGGGCCAGCTCGACGGCGTCCAGGGTCTCGGTCAGCGAACCGATCTGGTTGACCTTCACGAGCAGGGCGTTGGCGGAGCCCTCCTCGATGCCGCGGGCCAGACGCTCGGGGTTGGTGACGAAGAGGTCGTCGCCGACGATCTGCACCTTGGCGCCGATGCGGTCGGTGATGACCTTCCAGCCGGCCCAGTCGTCCTCGTACAGCGGGTCCTCGATGGAGACCAGCGGGTACGCGGAGACGAGCTCCTCGTAGTACTCGGTCATCTCGGCGGCCGAGCGGGACTTGCCCTCGAACTCGTAGACGCCGTCCTTGTAGAACTCGGACGCGGCGACGTCGAGCGCGAGCGCGATGTCGCGGCCCGGGACGTAACCGGCCTCCTTGATGGCCTCGACGATGAGGTCCAGGGCGGCGCGGTTGGACTCCAGGTTCGGGGCGAAGCCGCCCTCGTCGCCGAGTCCGGTGGACAGGCCCTTGGTCTTGAGGACCTTCTTCAGCGTGTGGTAGACCTCCGCGCCCCAGCGCAGGGCCTCGGAGAAGGACTCCGCGCCGATCGGGGCGATCATGAACTCCTGGACGTCCACGTTGGAGTCGGCGTGCGAGCCGCCGTTCAGGATGTTCATCATCGGAACGGGCAGCAGGTGCGCGTTCGGGCCGCCGAGGTAGCGGAAGAGCGGCAGGTCGGACGCCTCGGAGGCGGCGTGCGCGACGGCCAGCGAGACGCCGAGGATGGCGTTCGCGCCGAGCGAGGCCTTGTTCTCGGTGGCGTCGAGGTCGAACATCGCCTGGTCGATGAGGCGCTGCTCGGTGGCGTCGTACCCGACGAGCTCCGGGCCGATCTGCTCGATGACGGCGAGGACGGCCTTCTCGACGCCCTTGCCCATGTAGCGGTTGGGGTCACCGTCGCGAAGCTCGATGGCCTCGAACGCACCGGTGGAGGCACCGGACGGAACAGCAGCACGGCCCGTGCTGCCGTCGTCGAGGCCAACCTCGACCTCGACCGTGGGGTTGCCCCGGGAGTCGAGGATTTCCCTGGCTACGACGACGTCGATGGACGGCACGAGGCATCTCCTTCTGGGATCTGACATTGGTTGTGCAGGGTCACTGTGGCCTTGCGGCACGAGCCTATCGGGCCCGGCCGCTCCGGTCGGCCGACCGCCCGCCTCCTGGGACGAAAAAGGACCCAAGGACCTGCATCACGGGACAAAACTCTAGAAATCTACTGAGTGGTAATAACAAGAGGTGAACGCATGCGGGCCATCGGCGCCCGCCGCTCACGAAGAACCCGGCCCGGCGCGCTGGGGGGATGAGCGCGCCGGGCCGGGAAGCCGTGCGAGGAGAAGTGCCGCCGGACGCTTCTCCTCCGGGGAGGAGAGACGGCGGTTACTTCAGGTGGAGCTGCTGACCCGGGAAGATCAGGTCCGCGTCCTTGACGATGTCGTCGTTGAGCTTGAAGAGCTTGCTCCAGCCGCCCTTGACGCCCTCCGCCTCGGCGATGGTGCTCAGGGTGTCGCCGGCCTTGACCTTGTACTCGCCGTCGCCCTTCTGGACCTTCTCGCCGGTCGGGGTGGTGACGGTCTTCTTGCTCTCGGCCTTGGGGGCCTCGCGCTGCTCGGAGCGCGTGGTGGGCTGCTCGGCCTGACGCTCGGGCTGCGCCTGCTCGGGCTTGCTCTCGCCGGAGCCCGAGCCGGTGTTCACGCCCGGGTCCACACCGTCGTTGGTGAGGCCGCCGGCGCCGGCGCAGGCCCAGGCGCCCGGGCCCTGGAGGTCGAGGAGCTTCTCGGCGGCGGCGATCTGCTGGTCCTTGGAGGCCAGGTCGGCACGGGAGGCGTACTGCGTACCGCCGGCGGCGGCCCAGCTGGACTGCGAGAACTGCAGTCCGCCGTAGTAGCCGTTGCCGGTGTTGATGGACCAGTTGCCGCCGGACTCGCACTGGGCGACGGCGTCCCAGGTCTCGACGGAGGCGGCGGAAGCGTTGGTCGCGCCCATCAGCGGGACGGCGATGGCGGCACCGGTGACACCCGCGAGGGTGGCGATACGGGTGGCCTTGGACGGGCGGCGGTGCTTGCCCTTGCTGTTCAGCAGCATGGAACGAATCTCCTCACCGACGCCTACGAGGTGAGCTGTCGGGTTCGGGCTGATGAGTTGCCCGGTCGCGCGGTGCTGCTCGCGACTTCACCCCTAGCCGGCCCCGTACGTCCTCGTCGGTTCGACGAGGCGTCCGGACCCGGCGGCTTACCTGGGTCCCCCGCTCCTGCCTACGGCGCTTACGCGTCTGTTCCCTTCGACCGACGGCAGGATTCGGCGTGACGGTCGACGGGGCCCGCGGTGCGAGCGGTTCCGACCGTAAACACAGGCAACCCCGACATTCAAAGATGGACATAGGGGGCAATCAACCCGAACTCACCTTGGTCGGCGGGGTGTTTCCGCAGGTGGGGGGCGATTCGCCCGGACCAGCCGGACGAGACGCGCCAGTTGAAGCAAAGAGACCCATGTCTCACTTACGCAAAAGTGGACATAGGTCTCTTAACTGCCTCGATTTTCGGGGTGTTTTCCCGAATTCGATCAGTTGGTGGCGGGCGCCCCGGCGGGCGTCTCGGCACCCTCCGGCGCGGCCGGGTCCGCGCTCTTGCCCGCACCCCGGTCCGCGCCCTCGCCCGCGCCACGGTCCAGGCCCAGGTCCAGGTTCTGGCCGGGCAGGATCAGGTCCGGGTCGGAGCCCAGGAGGCCCTTGTTCGTCTCGTACAGGCCGGTCCAACCGCCGGGGATCTCCTGGGCGTCGGCGATCGCCCAGAGGTTGTCCCCGGGCCGCACCGTGTAGCCGCCGGCGGTCGCCGCGCCACCGTCCCGCGCGTCGCCTTCGCCGCGCGAGGCGTGCCGACCGGACTCACGGGGGCCGTCCTGCCGGCCCGCGTCGGCCTCCTCGGGCGCGGGGGTGCCCCGGTGCTTGCCTCCCTGGCCGCCCTCACCCGTCGAGGCGTCGGGGGCGGTGGAGGGGTCCGAGGCGTCGGGGGCGTCGGAGGCGGGCGGGGCGGAGGGCGTCACCGAGGAGTCGGGAGCCTCGCTCCCCTTCTCCGCGTCACCCGTACCACCCTTGTCCGCCTCATCACCCTTCTCACCCTTGCCGGATTCACCCGGTTCGCCGGTTGCGTCCGCTTCGTCGGTCGGGGTGGAGGTCGGGTCGGCCGAGGGGTCCGCCGAGGGATCGGCGGACGGGTCGGCGGAGGGGTCCGCGGACGGCGAGGTGCCCGGGTCGACGCCCGGCAGACTGCCGTCCACCGCGAGGCCGGAGATCACCGCACAGCTGGGCCACGCCTTCGAACCCTGGTCGTCCAGGACCTTCTCGGCCACCGAGATCTGCTGCGAGCGGCTGGCGAGGTCGGCGCGGGGCGCGAACGCCGTGCCGCCGTACGCCGACCAGGTCTCCTGCGAGAACTGGAGCCCGCCGTAGTAGCCGTTGCCGAGATCGGCGCTCCACATGCCGCCGCTCTCGCACTCCGCGACCCGGTCCCAGGTGGTGGCCTCGGCCGCGTGCGCGCCGCCGGCGCCGAGCAGCGGGATGGCGATGGCCGATCCCGTCACACCTGCGGCGACGATGATGGCGGGTGCCTGACGAGGGCGGCGGTGTCTGCCGTTCGCGGAGCCCATGGGTATGCCTTCCGTGCGACTGACAAGCGAGTGACCTGAGCGCCGCGCAGCGGATTGACGTGCCCGCTTCGGCGCCCAAGTGACGCGTGAGCAAGGTGCGACCGACGCGTCGAACCGTGAACCTAGCGGGACTCGAACGTGTGTCACAAGTCGATGCAGCGCAGATCACGTGAAAGTCACAGAGTTGACACTGTGTCACTTTTTTCGGATCGGCTACCCGGTTCGAACTCGACCGGGAGGGTGCGCAGTCCACGCATGATGAGCCCGCCACGCCAGCGCAAATCGCCAGGTTCTCCCGCAAGTCGCAGGTCAGGAAGGCGCCTCAACAGTGTGGTCAGCGCGGTCTGTCCCTCCAGCCGGGCCAGCGGCGCCCCCAGGCAGTAGTGGATGCCGTGCCCGTATCCGAGGTGCTGATTGTCACGCCGTGCAAGGTCCAGGGTGTCCGGATCAGTGAACCGGTCCGGGTCGCGGTCGGCCGCCGCCAGCACCACGAGTACGGGGTCCCCGGCGGCGATTTCCTCGCCGCCCAGGGTCAGCGCCTCGGTGGCGTACCGCCAGGTCGCCATCTCGACCGGCCCGTCGAACCGGAGCAGCTCCTCGATGCCGGTGGCCAGCAGCGCGTCCTCCCCCGCCGCCAGGGAGGCCTCCAGCCGGGCGCGCTGCTCGGGGTGGCGCAGGAGCGCGTAGGTCCCGTTGCCGATGAGGTTGACCGTCGTCTCGAACCCGGCGAACAACAGGATGAACGCCATGGCGGCCGCCTCGTTCTCCGTGAGGTGCTCGCCGTGGTCGCTGGCCCGGATCAGCCCGGAGATCAGGTCGTCGCCCGGGTTCTCCCTTTTACGGTGGATGAGTTCGGCGAGGTAGCCGCGCATCTTCTTCACCGACCGGGCGACCCCGCCGCGCGGCCCGCCGCCGTGCCGGATCATCATGCCCGCCCAGTCCCGGAAGTCGGCCCTGTCCTCCTCGGGGACGCCGAGCAGGTCGCAGATGGCGTAGATGGGGAGCGGGAAGGCGAAGTCGTGGATGAGGTCGGCGTTCCCCTTCTCCACGAAGTCGTCGATGAGCCGGTCCGTCAGCTCCTGCACGCGGGGCGCGAACTCCGCGACCCGGCGCGGGGTGAACGCCTTGGACACGAGTCGACGCAGCCGGGTGTGGTCCGGCGGGTCGATATTGAGCAGATGCGTCATCAGCTCCGCCTTGCGCTCCCCCGGGATCCCCGTCTTCCCCTTGGCGTGCGGCGACTCGGCGTGGTTGGCCGGGTTCTTGGAGAGCCGCGCGTCGGCGAGCGCCTCCTTGGCGTCCCCGTACCGGGTCACGAGCCAGGCCTCGACCCCGCTGGGCAGCGCGGTGCGGTGCACGGGACGGTGCTCGCGGAGCCAGGCGTAGGCGGGGTAGGGGTCGGTGGCGAACTCCCAGGTGAAGAGTTCGGGGGCGGGGGCCGCCGGGGTGGCCTCGCTGGGGGTGGCGTGGGGGCAGGCGGAGGGCTCGGGGGTGCTCGGGGCGGGGCTGTCGTTCACTCCTTGACGTTATCGGGCGAGGTATCGAGGGCCTCTTGCAGCCTTCTTTGGAAGTGCTCCACGATGACGTTGTCTGGCGGCAGGCTGACGGACTCCCGCAGTCTTCTCGCGTAGTCCGCCGCCGTCGGGCTCCCGTCCTCGGCGCTGCGGTCCAGCCAGAACACCGCCCGGTCGACGAGCACGGTTACGAGGTGGCCCCGTGCGTCGGTGTACCCGGCCTCCGCCGCCCGCTCCAGGTACGGAATGGCTTCGGCCGTCTCCCCCCGGGCCGCGAGAGCCCGGCCCACGATCCCCGCCGCTTCGACGTTGCCCGCGTCGGCGGAGCGTCTGTACCACTTCTCGGCGTCCTCGGCCTGCCCAGTCGCTTCGTGCAGGTGGCCGAGCAGCAGGGCGACCTCCGGATCTTCGCCTGCCTCACGCACCAGCGCGTTCTCTGCCGTGGCCAGCACGGCGCCCAGGTACGGAGGGGCCTCGCGCATCGCTTCCCCTGCGAGCAGCCAGAGGCCGAGCGGTACGGGTGGGGTGCCCGGTCGGGTCTCCGCCTCGCTGAACAACGAGCTGTGGACGCGCCAGGTATCCGGGGCTTCCCCCGGGACCAGCATCCCGGCCACCCCGTGACGGATGGCGGTCACCCACTCCAACGCGTCCTCGAAGGACTCCCCGGCCGCCCGCGCCCCTTCCTGCTCGTACAGCGCGCATGCCTTGCGCAGCACGGCCAAGGGGATGGGGACATCATCGGTCCCGCACCGGGCGAAGTCGATGGCGGCCCGCACCAGCAGGTGCCCGTGCGGGTGGGCGTTCAGGCGTCGGGCACGCCACCACTCGTCCCACAACTCCGGTGCGACAGCGAGGTACTCGGTGACACGAGCGCCGTCGCACCAAGTGCCGGCGTCATGCAGCCTGGCGTCACCGTAACCGGCCTCCAGCCGCAGCAGCTCGGGCTCGGTCCAGTCCGAGCTCAGCTCCACCGGGTCGACGCCCGCCAGCACCCGGGCGCGCGCCTGCCCGCCGAAGCGGTGGGCGTCGTAGGCCTCGTCGCTCATCGTGGCGATCACCGGAACGCGCAGGCCGACGAGGTCGGCGAGGAGCGCCGGGGACAGGCCGTGTTCGCCGAGGTGGCCCTCCAGGTCGTCCAGCCAGATCACACACCGTTCCCCGCCCCGGCCGCGCAGCACGGCGGGCAGACCGCGCAGATCCGTGCCGATCGCGGGGGCGAGGACGCGGGTCGTGCCCGGCAGGTTCGTGAGCATCCCCGCCCAGGCGGTCCGGCTCTTCCCGGACAGTGGCTCGCCGGTCACCAGCACCAGCCCGCCGGTCTCGGCGGCGGTGCGGACCCGCTCCTTCAGCACGGCGTCGCCGTCCCGGGCGACGTAAGGGGGCAGCGGCGGCTCGTCGCCGATCCGCCGGGTACGCCTCACACCGAAGGCGATCGGATCGGCCGCGTCGAGTCGCGGCCACTCGGCGACCGGGGGCAGGCCGGGGTGCTGCGGCGACCCGTAGTAGGTGTGCACGCCGCCGTTGAACGTCCCGGCTTGGACGACCGGTTCGCGGAATGTGCCGCCCGAGACAGTGTTGCTGTTCGTGGCGGCGTCGGGCGCGCGTCGCCGCGGTGCGAGAACCGTGCGTGCCCGCTCGTCCTCGGTGAAGGCGTCGGCGATCGTCCTCAGCTCCTCGTACGCGACGGCGTCCTGGCGCCGGGTCAAGCGCAGAACATCGAGCAGATCCCGGGCTGCCAGCGGCCCCGCGGCCGAATTCCCCTGATATCTCTCGAACACCTGGTCCAACCGTGGCACCAGCAAAGGGGCCGTGACGCTTTGGTGCGAGGTCTCGGTCAGCAGCTCGCGCGCGCCGGAAGGACCCGTGGCCACCACTCGCCCCAGAGTATCGGCCAGTGACTGCAGTTCAGCTTCCACGTCTGTCCCCCGCCCCTCCTCGAACCCCTGCCGTCACCGTACTAACCCGCGTGGCCCTCCGCCGCCATGATCGCGTCGCGGTAGGCGCGGGCCGCGGCGCGCAGGGCGGCCTCCGGGTCGGTGCCGTTCGCCTCGGCGGAGACGGCGAGGGCGAGGAGGTCGTAGCCGATGGGGTCGGCGGTGGGATCACCGGTCGGGAGGGGCACGGTGAGGCCGGCTGTGCGGACGCGGCTGCCGAGCTTCGCCGCGAGGGCCAGGCCGGGCTGGCCGAGGGGGACGCCTTCGGTGACCGATGTGCGCTGCTTCTCGATCGCCTTGGTGCGCAGCCAGTGCGCGTGGACGTCCTCGGGGGTCTCGGCGCTCTCGTCGCCGAAGACGTGCGGGTGGCGGTGGATCAGCTTCTCGACGAGGCCGCCCGCGACGTCGTCGATGGCGAAGGGCGCCTCGGCATCCTCCTCGGCGATCCGCGCGTGGAAGACGACCTGGAGCAGGACGTCGCCGAGCTCCTCGCGCAGTTCGTCCCGGTCGCCGTCCTCGATCGCCTCGACCAGTTCGTACGCCTCCTCGATGGCGTACTTGGCGAGGCCCCGGTGCGTCTTCCGCGAGGTCCAGGGGCACTCACGGCGGATCCGGTCCATGACCTGGACCAGGTCCAGCAGGCGAGCGCCGGGCAGGTCGTAGGAGCCGGGGAGCAGTTCCAGGTCCGGCATGGCCACCCGGCCCGAGCCGCCGAGCCGGGCCAGGCCGTCCGTCAGACGGCTGTCGCCCTCGCCGCCGACCAGGACGACGACGGTCCGGCCGCCCGCGCAGTCGGCGACCAGTTCGTCGGCGGAGGGCGTGGCGTGCTCGACGCTTACGCCCGCCTCGCGGAGGTAGGGGAGCTGCGGGTGGTCCGGGCCGGCGGCGAGGACCCGGTCGGCCGCGTGCAGTGTCTGCCAGGCCGGCCAGGACAGCAGGCCGGGCGCGACCCGGTGGCTGGCGGTGAGCAGGACGATGCGGCCGGGGTCGGCGGGGGTCTCGACGGGGGCGTCGGGGGCTTCGGCGTTCACCCTGCGAACCTACCCCCGGCCCCGGGGTCCCCGGCCCGCCGGTTCAGGCGCCGGCCGGCTCAGGCGCCCGCCGGTTCAGGTGCCCGCCGGTTCAGGCGCCCGCGGTTCAGGCGCCCGCCGGGGAGTCCTTCGGCGCGAACTCGGTGACCTGGGTGATCCAGGGCGCGCTGTAGTTGCCGAGCTGCATCTTCTGGTCGTCCCAGGTGCCGAAGCGCGGGTTGACGTCGATGTCGAGGGCCTTCGACGCCTTGGTGAGGGCCTCGCCGACGACCTGCTGGCCGGCCGGTGTGCCGAGGTCCGCGCCGAGCGCCTCGGCCAGCTTCGGGAGCTGGACCTCCTGGCGCATGTCGGCGTCGATCTGGTCCGGGGCGACCCAGCGCTGCTGGAGCATCATCGCCTCGAACCGCTCCTCGCCGCCCTGCTGGGCGCCGCTGGCCTTCCGCATCTCCTGGATCTCCTTGCGGGTGACCGTGACCCCCGCGTCCGCCGCGGCGCGGTCGAGGATCCGGCCGAAGATCAGTCCGTGCAGCTTGGCGCGGTTGAGCTGGCCCGACTTGTTCACCAGCTGGGCGGCCTCGGGGGAGCTTTCCTGGGCGCTGCGGACGTCCGCGGCCCGGTCCTGGACCGTCGACACCTCGATCCGCTCGCCGCCCACGACGGCCGCGGCGCCGGGGTGGGACTGGTTGCCGCAGGCCGTGAGGAGCGGCGCGGCGACGAGTGTCGCGGCGAGGACGGCGAGCGCGGTGCGACGACGGCGGTGCAAAGGAGCCTCCCGGGGAGAGTTTGTGCATCAGTGCACAAAGCCTTGCGGTGATCGATGTTAGGCAGTGGAGGTGGCCGGTGCCACTGATTCGACCAACGATTCGGGAGGAGTTGGGGATGTGGGCGGGAATGTGGCCCGGTGCGGGGGCGGTACGGAGTCTGTACGGGGCGCTGTCAGCCCCCGCGGACGTCCCGTTGGTGGCTGAGCAGGCGGCGCAGGTCCATCGGCAGCGGGTGGTGCGGCCCATAGGTGCGCTCGGCGTCGTACAGCAGGGCCTGGAGCTGTGCCCGGCCCGCGGTGTGGTCGCCGACCGCCAGGAGCAGTTGCCCGATGCGGTGCCGGATGTCGAGTGCGCGGCCGGGGTCGGAGGCGATCGGCCCGTACGCGTTCTCGTAGAACGGGAGGATCGCGCGGTACTCGACCAGCGCGGCCCCGGCCTCGCCGAGCTGTTCGAGGCACTGGGCGGCGTCGTAGCGGAACTGGAGTGCCTGGGCGTCGGCCTGGCCCGCCTCGGCGACGCGGTCCTCGGCGAGGCGGCGCAGCTCGGGCAGGGCGCGGCGGTACTGCCCGTCGTCCATCAGCGTCGCGGCGTACTGCTTGCGCAGGATGCGGACGACCGGTGAGTGTTCGCCGTGCTCGGCGGCGGCGGCCGGGAGCGTGGCGCCGAGGACGTCCACGGCCTGGGTGATCCGGCCCTCGCCGAGCAGCTTCTTGACCTCGTCCACGGCCCGCGCGACATCCGGCCGGGCGGGCGGCGGGGTGCTCGGCGGCAGGTGGGCGGGGCGCGCGGGGGCCGGCGCGACGGCCGGGGGCGGGGTGAAGGACGGCGGGGCGCCGAGGGAGGGGGGCGTCGCGGCGAAGGTGGCGGGAGCGGGCACGGAGGCGGGTATCGCTGCCCGGTCCGGCCAGGGGGCGTGCGGGCGCAGGAACGGGCGCGTCGGGTCGAGCGGGCCGGCGGGGGTCCCGTGCTTGGGCAGCAGCGGGGCGAGGTCCTCGTACACCTCCTGGGCGGAGGCGGGCCGGTCCTGGGGATCCTTGGCGAGGAGCCGCAGCACGAGGGCCTCCAGCGCGACGGGGACCTCCGGGCGGGTCTTCCGGACCGGGAGCGGGGGCTCGTAGAGATGGCGGTGCAGGACGCCGAGCGCGGTGGACCCGGCGAACGGCACGTCACCGCTGAGGAGTTCGTGCAGGAGCACCCCGAGGGCGTACAGGTCGGTGTACGGGCCGACCGCACCGCCCATCGCCTGCTCGGGGGCCATGTAGGCCGGGGAGCCGATGGGTGAACCGGTGTGGGTGAGGCGGGTGGTGTCCGTGTCGAGGACGGAGGCGACGCCGAGGTCGAGAACGGTGACGGTGCCGTCGGGTCGGACCATCACGTTCCGGGGCTTGAGGTCGCGGTGGACGATGGGCACCGCGTGCACCGCGCAGAGGACCGCGCAGAGCTGGGCCGCGACCGCGACGGCCCACGGCCAGGGGTACGGGTTCCGCTCGGCGAGATGGTCGGCGAGGTCGGCGCCCTCGACGTACTGCATGACGAGGTAGAGGTCGTCGTCCTCGCTGCCCGCGTCGTGGACGGTGACCAGGCCCGGGTGGTCGACCTGCGCGGTGACCCGGCACTCGCGGACGAACCGGCGGCGCAGTTCGTCGGCGGCGTCGCTGCCGATGGGCCCGGCGACCCGGTCGGGGCGGAGCAGCTTCACGGCGACGCGACGGTCCAGCCGCCGGTCGTAGGCCGTCCACACCTGGCCCATGCCGCCCTGGCCGAGGATGGTCGCCAGTTCGTACCGGTCGGCGATGATCCGCCCGCTCACCGGCCCTCGCCCTCCTTGCGGAGGTAGTCGCTCAGCTCGTCCAGCTCGGCGCGGACCTGGTCGAGGCGCTGGGGCGCGGGGGTGGGCGTGGGCGGCGGGGTCTGCACGGTGTACGGGTTGGGCTGCGGGCGCGGGTGCTGACTCTGCTGCTGGTGGTGACTCTGGTGCTGCTGCTGCGCGGGCTGCTGCTGGTACGGGAGCGGCGTGGGGTGGCCGGGAACGGCGTACGGGGGCGGGGAGCCGAGGGAGCTGTAGTGGCGGATCTCCACGTACAGGTAGTAGGTGATCACCCCGGCCAGCAGGCCGAAGATCCAGACCATCATGAACAGCACCGAGGCGTCCGACATGTCATCGGGGTCGTCGGGTGTGCCCATGATGAAGGCGAACAGCGCGACGTTGAGGACGATCACGACCGCGAGCAGCACCCAGTCGCGCGGTCTGCGGGTGACGAACGCCAGCCGCAGCATCGCCACCCAGCCCAGCAGGCCGCAGCTCAGCACGGTCACCGTCACGAGGATCACGCGCACAGCGGTGAGCGTCGCCGAGGACGGCCGGGATGTCGTCTGCTGCTGCGGCGTCGGGCCGTAGCCGTGCATGTGCTGCTCCTGGGACGCGTATGTCGGACGTGTGGGGTGAGCGTATACACCTCCCCCGACCGGCCGACCCCGGGTTGTACCCAACCGTTGTGCTGCACCCCGTCCGCGGGCCCGACGCCCCCGGTCACCCGGCCGGTGCCGGGGCTCCGCCGGTGAAGTCCACCTCGGCCGCCGCTTGTACGCGCACCCGGCGGCCGGGGAAGCGGAGGTTGCGGTAGATCTCGTTGTGGTGCGCGACGGACGCCTCCGGTGCGGCGTACGGGCCGGGGCCTGGCCGGACGGACGTGGTGTGGCCGTCCGCGACGAGCACCACGTCGTACCCCCGGCTCAGCGCCTGCCGGGCCGTGGACTCGACGCAGATCTCGGTGGCGAACCCGGTGACGACGACCTCGGTGATCCCCCGGGCGCGCAGGACCGCGTCCAGGCCCGTGTCGAGGAAGCTGTCCGGGGCGGCCTTGGGCACGACCGTCTCGCCGGGGGCGGGGGCCAGTTCGGGCACGATCCGCCAGCCCTCGGTCCCGGGCTCCAGCTCGTCGTCCCGCTGCTGCGCGAACATCACCGGCGCGCCGGCCGCCCTCGCCCGCGCCTGGAGGCCGGCGATGGCCGCGACGGTGGCGGACGCCCGGTACGCCATCGCCACCAGGGCGTTCTGCATGTCGATGACGAGGAGAGCGGGGGCGTGCGCGGGCGTCGCGGTGGGCGCCGCGCCCGGACCTTCGGGCTCGGGCATCACAGCTGGTGCCGCACCCAGACGTTGGGCTCGACGTAGACCGCGTAACCGTGCGCGAGGGCGCAGTGCACCGGGACGAGCGCCCCCGGCACCTCCACCGGACCGTCCGTGTCGAACGGCAGCCCGGTCCACTGCCGCCACTGGGCGAGCGAACCGCTCACCGTCATCGACACCGTGGCTACCGAGTCCACCTTGCCGCCCGCCCGGGCGTGGACCCGCAGCCAGGGGTCCTCGGGCAGCCCGTCCTCGGGGCGGGTCAGCCGGGCGTACTCCTCCATCGGCAGGCCGGACCGCAGGTGCTTGCCGTTCGGACGCACCGGGGCGACGACTTCCCGGACGCCGAGCCGTCGCGCGTTGTCGCGCATCGCGGCGAGCATCCGGCCCGATATGCCCTTGCCCTGGTGGCCGGTGGCCACCGTGATCTCGATCGCTCCGACCGTATCGGGCGTCCGTCCGCGCCGCAGGTCCGCGAACGCCCACAGCAGCATCCGGTCCCAGCCGCCGACGGGCAGTTCTCCGCGCCCGGGGGCGTCCAGCACGAAGGGCACGCTGTAGGCGCGGGCGACGACGGTGTCCTCGGGGTCGGTGGCGACCAGCACGTACTGGGGGAACTCGACGGCGATCCGGGCGAAGTTCGCCCAGCCGACGATGTCCTCCAGGACGAACTCCGGCCAGGTGTCGGGCATCCGGTCCAGGGCGTCGGCCAGCTCCGGGCGCTCGGCGAGGGTGGTGATGTTCAGCTCCATGCGCGCGACCCTAAACAGCCTTTCCCACTCCGACCAGCGAATATCGGCTCGGAACCACCGCGCGCCCACCGCGCGCCCACCGTCGGTTTCCAGCCGGAACCGACGGGAACCAGCCGGAACCATGAGGTGTGCATGCCGCGTCCCCACCCGTGACTTCGCACCCTGAGCGCCACTCGTCGAGGAGCAGAACCATGACCCAGCCCGGCAGTACACCGACCCGCCCCCGGAGAGGCGCCGGGTGCCTGCAGAGCCTGGTGGTGCTCGCGGTGATACTCGGCCTGGGCTACGGGGCGTTCAAAATCTTCGGTGACGATTCCTCGAACAAGTACTCCAAGTCGTCCTCGTCCTCGTCCGCGTCGGACGGCAAGGGCGGCTCGTGGGAGATCGGTGACTGCGGAGGTCCCGACCCGGAGAACAAGCCGGACGGCTACCGCGCCTTCGACTGCGACGAGCAGGGCGCGACCTTCAAGGCCCTGAAGATCGAGGACGCGAGCTTCCTGCCCAACGCTATCCAGTGCCCGGCCGGAACGGACTTGATCATCCAGGTCTCCCGGGTCCTCGGCTCCGGCGACGACAAGAAGGGCGGCGGTATCCCGACCAACACGGTCTGCGGCCGCAACCTGTCCGGGGAGCACCCCGGCGACGCGGGCGCCGGGGGCGGCCAGCTCGTCGCGGGCGACTGCATCTCGGCGACGGCAAAGGAGATCGCCTGCGCCTCGGCCGGGGCGCAGGACTTCAAGGTCCTCGGCCTCGTCAAGGAGAAGACCGAGTGCCCGGCGGCGACCACGGAGCCGATGCAGCTGATGATGGCGATGGGCCGCCCGTACGACGTGATCTGCGGCGGCAAGGTCTGATCGGGCGGCCCCAGGGGCCCGCTCAGCCGCCGCACTGGGTGAGCATGGTCCGCTTGTCGGCGGCCGTGACCGGGAGTTCGTACTTCAGCGAGACCTGGGCGAACCGTACGGCGTAGGAGCAGCGGATCGGCTTGTACGGCGGCAGCCAGGAGGCGGGGCCGGAGTCCCGTTTGGCGCTGTTGGCCGGGCCGTCCACCGGGATGAGGTTGAGCGGGTCGTTGGCGATCCGCTCGCGCTTGGCCTCGCTCCAGCGGGCGGCGCCCATCTGCCAGTTGTAGGACAGCGGCATCACATGGTCGATCTGCACCTCGGTGGCCTGCTGCTTGCGCCAGTCGATGCGCTCGCCGGTATAGGGGTCCTGGAGCGTCATCGACATGACCACGCAATCAGATCCCGCCTTGTGCTCGATGCCCTTGCCGTCCCGGGCGAGCAGGTCGTTGCGGGTGTCGCAGCCGTTGCGGGCGAGCGGGATGCCGTCGATCCCGTCCTTCCAGGCGTAGCCGAACTTCTCGCGCTCGTAGCCGGTCTTCGGGCCGCGTCCCTTGGTGGCCACCTTCTCGATGATCTTCCGGGCGGCGGCCCGGTCCGCGTCGGTGGTGAGGGGGGCCAGGCCCGGCTTCGTACCGTCGGGGTTGTCCAGCGGGCCGGCGCCGAAGCCCTCGGCGGACTGCGCGCCGCCGTTGGTCCCGCCGCTCGTGCCGGCTCCGCCGCCGTCGCCCGCGAGGCCGTCGGGGCCGCAGCCGCCCGCCAGGGCGATCGCGACGAGGGCGCCGATGGCGGGCATTGCCGCGCGGTAGGTACCGGGAGCTATCACGTGAAGCCGTCCTGACGGAGAGAAAGCCGAACGCCGAGAATCCTATGGGCGTCTTCCCCGCCGGAGGGGTTTCCATGACCGCGCCCACCTTTCGCCTCTCTCACACCTTCCCGATGCCAAGGGTGTTCTCGGCGGGCAGCATCCCCGACCCGATGACCTCCAGCCAGGGCTCCCCCAGCAGTTCCACCAGCCGCTCGCGCCCCGTCTCCCCCAGCGCCCGCCACGGCGCGGCGGCCTCCTCGTCGGTACGCAGCTCCACCTTCGCGCGCAGCTCGCGCCCCGCGTCCGTGGCCGTGCCGTCCGCCGCCAGCAACCCGCGCTCCCGCAGCCGCCGCCGGGCCGCGTCCCACTCCTCCGCGCCCCATCCCCGGCTCGCGAACACCTCGGGGGGCGCCGCGCCGACCGCCGCGAAGGAGACCAGCGACTCGACCGGGTCGAGGCCGGCCCCGACGAGGGCGGCGATGTGCCCGTCGCCCCGGTGTTCGCGCAGCACGGTCGCCGCCTGCCAGAGCACCAGGTGCGGGGCTTCGGGCCAGGGCAGCGCGGAGTTGGCGGCTCCGAGGCCGCCGGGAGTCCCCGGGCCCGCCGCCTCCGCCGCGCGGCGGGCCAGTGCGGCGGCCTCGGCGAACGCCGGTCCCTCCACGCGGTCCCCGAACAGGGTCCGGTAGGACCGGTCGACCGCCCGCAGCCGGGCCGCGAGCACGGCCTCGGGGGCGGCGGTCGCCCAGACGCCCGGAACGTAACGCTCCACCAACGCCGGGGCGAAGCTGTGGAACGTCCGCACCGCCTCCTCCGCGCCCACCGCCCCCAGCGGAGCCGCCCGCCAGGCGAAGTAGCTCGCCCAGCGCTCCTCGGTGTCGTACCCCAGCGCGGCGGCCTCATCGAAGGCCTCGGGGGCGTAGTACAGAACGGCGTGCAGGGGCTCCAGGAGGTGCCACATCTGCCGCACACGGGCCGGTTCTCCGGTCATGATCTCCACCCTTCGGAACATGCGTCGCGCATCTTGCCAGTGACTAGATCAGATCTCCAGCATGCGCGCGCCATCGGAACTTGTCAATGACTAGATGCCGGGTAGGGTGCTGCCATGACCAGCGAGCGCGAGCGCACCTACCACCACGGCGACCTGCGGCGCGTGATCCTGGACGCGACCCTCGACGCCATCGCGACGAACGGCCCCGGCGCCCTGAGCCTGCGCGACCTGGCCCGGCGAGCCGGCGTCTCGCACGCCGCGCCGGCGCACCACTTCAAGGACCGCACGGGCCTGCTGACCGCCGTGGCCACCGAGGGCTACGCCCTGTTCGCCGACGCACTGGCCGGGGCCCCGGACCTCCGGGAGCGGGGCGTGGCGTACGTACGGTTCGCGGCGACGCACCCCGCGCACTTCCAGGTGATGTTCCAGCCGGACCTGCACCGCACCGACGACCCGGACCTCCTGGCCGCCCGCGCCCGGGCGACCGAGGCCCTGCGCGCGGGCGTGGCGGACCTCCCGCCGGCCGGCCGGGGCGATGACGACCGCCTCGCGGGCGTGGCCGCGTGGTCCCTGGCCCACGGCTTCGCGACGCTGCTGCTCAGCGGCAATCTCGCCGAAGCGATGGAGGGCCGGGACCCGGAGGAGACGTTCCGGTTGCTCACGGCGTTGATCTTCACACCGGAAAACGGCCGCGCCGGCTGACGGGGCGTCCTCTAGGCTGCCCCTCATGGGCGTTTCCTGAGTGACGAAAGAGGTCCCACAGCGGGACCGGAAGCCGCCCGGCGCCGACCGCCGGGCCCGTTCGTATGCCTACGCACCCACCCAGGAGCCCCGGCCATGCCGCACGCCCGACCCGCCCAAGCCCGTACCGCCCGCACTCCCCTGCCCGCCGACGGCCTGGACCGCCGCATCGAGCTGCTGCGCGCGACAGCCGAGGCCGATCCACGGGTGGAGGGCGTCCTCCTCTACGGCTCGTGGACGCTCGGCGAGGCCGACGCCCACTCGGACCTGGACGCCTACCTCTACGTACGGGAGGAGGACGTCGACGCCTTCGACGGACGGGAGTTCGTGGAGCGGCTGGCCCCGCTGAAGCTGGCGTACACCAACATGTACGGCATCCTCGCCGTGGTCTTCGACGACCTGATGCGCGGCGAGTTCCACGTCGAGCCCACCGGCCCCGGCATCGCGGAGATCCGCACCTGGCGCGGCCAGGTCCACCTCCCCCTTCCGGAAGCGGCCGTCCTCCTGGACCGCACCGGCGACCTCACGGCCGCCGCCCGCGAACTGGCCGCCTTCCGCCCGCCTGAGCCGGTGTCCACCGCCCAGCAGCTGACGGACGAACTGGCCAACTGGACCCTGATGCTGGCCCACATCCAGAACCGGGGCGAGTACGCCCGCGCCCACAACCTGCTGCACGCCGTGATCGCCCCGCTTCAGCTGAAGCTCTGCCGCCTGCTGCGCGGCTCGACCACCCACTGGCTCACCCCGAGCCGCGCCCTGGAGGCGGACCTGCCGCAGACGGACGTCGAGCGGTACACCACGACGACCGGGCCCCTGACCCCGGAGGCCCTCCGCACGGCGGCGGCGAACAGCTGGCGGTGGAGCCGGGAACTGGCGGCCGGGGCGGCGGACCGGTGGGGCATCGATCTGCCGCTGGGGCTGCACGAGGAGATCGCGGAGGCGCTGTCTCCGGCTGAGTGACCTCAGCCGTTCTCGGGCAGGAACTCGTACTGCACCTCGTACAGATGGCCCGCCTTGACCATCACGGTGGCCTCGATGGGCCGGTCGTCGTCGCTGAACACCACCCGCAGGGTCCGTAGGACGGGGAGGTCGCCGGGGAGCCGGAGCAGCCGGTACTGCTCCTGCGTCGCGACGCGGGCCGAGACCCGGTCCACACTGAGTCTGGGCGGGTGGCCGAGCGAGGCCAGGAGGGTGGGCGTGCCTCCCGGGATGCGGCGGCGTTCGGTGATGGCCGTGCCTTCGGCGATGTCCGGCGGGTAGTAGGACGCGACGAGCTCTGCGGGCTCGTCGTCGATCGACAGCAGTTGATAGCGGAGGACCGCCGTGCCACCCGGCTGGAGCGCCAGTGCGTCCGCGACATCCGCCGGAGGTTCGACCTCCGCAACGTCCAGGAGTGTGCTGCGGGCGCGTGCGCCTGAGTTCACCGCCTCGGTCAGCCAGCGATAGGGCTCTCCTGACGGGGACGGGGCCATGTACGCGGCAGGTCGTATCGTGCGCTGCCGGTGTTCGCGTACGGTCACCGACGCCCCTGCCCGGCCGACCACCAAGTGCTCGCCCTTGAGGAGGTGCAGGGCCTTCTGCACGGTGGCGTTCGCGGCGCCGAACCGCTCTTTCAGTTGTGCGGTGGAGGGCAAGCTGTCGCCCGGAGCCACATGCCCGGACATGATGTCGTCCCGCAGATCAGCGGCGATCCGCTCGTGCAGGGGGCGGCTGTCCGTCTCGCCCGTCTCCGGTCCGTGCACCGTCATCCGATCCTGATCTCGTACCGCAGCGTCTGACCCCGGGGAGGCATGACCATCACGTCGACCTGGACAGGTCGGCCATCCGCGTCCTGGGTGAGCCGGGTCAGTTCGAGGACCGGCTCGTCGGCCTTGAGCAACAGGGACGCCCGCTCGCTCTCGGACGGCATGCGAGCAGCCACATCCTCTTGCGCCCTGACACCGATGTGGCCCAGTTCGGCGAGCAGTCGGACCGCTCCTCCCGGGATCTTCGCTGTGGCCGCCAACCCTGTACCCCGCGCGATCTCCACGGGGTAGTAGGTGTCGGTCAACTCGCACGGCTCACCGTCGAGGTACATGATTCGCCGCCGTACGACGACCGGCCCGCTCCGCTCCACCGCGAGCAGGTCCGCCACTCGCTCCGGGGCGGCGGCTTCACCGGCACTCACGATCTTCTGCGTGCCCCGTCGCCCCGCCGACGCTGCCTCGGCGCTCCAGACGTCGCCTCCGCCCTCCGTCGGCGTCAGGTAGCGCGTGGACGCGCTGATCACTTCGCCCTCACCCATGGCCTCCTCCTTCGCCGACGACGGACCTTGCCGGTGCACACGGTAGGCGACTCCGTCGAACACCCCAAAGAATACCTTGCTGCCTTTCGCGAATAGCAGTACGGTCATCCCGCTACGACCCACGAGCAAGGCGGTGAACCACCGTGTCCTCTTCGCAGTTACGGCGTTTCCCCGACGGCGCACATCCGTCGGTGCCTCACGCGATTTCGTCGTCCATGTCCTCATGGAATGGCAGCTCACGGAACTGATCGACGACATAGAGCTCTGCGCCTCGGAGCTGGCGACCAACGCTCTGCTCCATGGCGTCCCACCGGGACGGGAATTCGCCGTTCGGCTCGACCTGACGGACGACCTCGTACGGCTGGAAGTCCGGGACAGCGGCGACGGGCGGCCGGAGGCGCAGCACCCGGACGAAAGCAGTTGTTCAGGGCGCGGGCTGTTCCTCGTCGGTGAACTCGCCGCGGACTTCGGCATCGACCACCACGTCGTGGGCAAGACGGTATGGGCCGCGTTCAAGCGGCCCGCGACGCCCTAGCGCCCCCGGGTCAGACACCTCGGGCCCCGCCGATCAGCCGGCGGGGCCCGTCGTTCAGGCGGTACGTGGGGTTACGACCCCAGGATCGTCGTCAGGAACTCCCCCGTCCACGCCAGCAGTTCGCGGCCGATGACCGGCTTGCCGCCGATCTTTCCGGTTGTCGGGCGCGGGACCAGGATCTGGTGGGCGGTCGGCTTGATGACCGTCTTGGGGTGCAGGCGCTTCAGGCGCAGTTCCTGGGACTCGCGCAACTCCACCGGGGCGAAGCGGATGTTGGAACCCTGGAGCACGATCTCGCCGACGCCGCAGGCGCGGGCCAGCATGCGCAGGCCGGCGACCAGGAGGAGGTTCTCGACCGGTTCGGGCAGCGGGCCGTAGCGGTCGGTCAACTCCTCGCGGACCGCGCGGATGTCGTCCTCCGAGGAGGCCGCGGCGATCGCGCGGTAGGCCTGGAGGCGCAGCCGCTCGCCGGGGGCGTAGTCGTGCGGGACGTGTGCGTCGACCGGGAGCTCGATCTTGACCTCCAGCGGGGGCTCCTCCTGCTCGCCGCCCTCCATCTGGGCCCGGTAGTCGGCGACCGCCTCGCCGACCATGCGGACGTACAGGTCGAAGCCGACGCCCGCGATGTGGCCGGACTGCTCGCCGCCGAGCAGATTGCCCGCGCCGCGGATCTCCAGGTCCTTCATCGCCACGTACATGCCCGCGCCCATCTCCGTGTGCTGGGCGATCGTGGCCAGGCGTTCGTGGGCCGTCTCCGTCAAGGGCTTCTCTGGGGGGTAGAGGAAGTAGGCGTAGCCCCGGTCGCGGCCTCGGCCCACCCGGCCGCGCAGCTGGTGCAGTTGGGAGAGGCCGAAGTTGTCGCCGCGCTCCACGATCAGGGTGTTCGCGTTGGAGATGTCGATACCGGACTCGACGATCGTCGTGGAGACCAGGACGTCGAACTTCTTCTCCCAGAAGTCCACCACCACCTGTTCCAGGGCCGCTTCCGACATCTGGCCGTGGGCCGTGGCGATCCTGGCCTCCGGGATGATCTCGCGGAGGCGGGCGGCGGCCCGGTCGATGGACTCGACCCGGTTGTGGATGTAGAAGACCTGGCCCTCACGCAGGAGTTCACGGCGGACCGCCGCGCCGATCTGCTTCTCCTCGTACGGGCCGACGAAGGTGAGGACCGGGTGGCGCTCCTCCGGCGGGGTGGTGATCGTGGACATCTCGCGGATGCCGGTGACCGCCATTTCGAGCGTACGGGGGATGGGGGTCGCGGACATCGTGAGCACGTCGACGTTGGCGCGGAGCTTCTTGAGCTGCTCCTTGTGCTCGACGCCGAACCGCTGTTCCTCGTCCACGACGACCAGTCCGAGGTCCTTGAACTTCGTCTCGGAGGAGAAGAGGCGGTGGGTGCCGATGACCAGGTCGACGGCGCCGTCCTTCAGGCCTTCGAGCGTGGCCTTGGACTCCGTCTCCGACTGGAAGCGGCTCAGCGCCCTCACGTTCACCGGGAATTGGGAGTAGCGCTCCGTGAACGTGCCGTAGTGCTGCTGGACGAGGAGAGTGGTGGGGACGAGGACCGCTACCTGCTTGCCGTCCTGGACCGCCTTGAACGCCGCCCGGACCGCGATCTCCGTCTTGCCGTAGCCGACGTCGCCGCAGATCAGCCGGTCCATCGGGACCGTCTTCTCCATGTCCTCCTTGACCTCGGCGATCGTGGACAGCTGGTCGGGCGTCTCCGCGTACGGGAAGGCGTCCTCCAGCTCCCGCTGCCAGGGGGTGTCCGCGCCGAAGGCGTGGCCGGGGGCCGCCATCCGGGCGGAGTAGAGCTTGATCAGGTCGGCGGCGATCTCCTTGACCGCCTTCTTCGCCCGCTGCTTCGTCTTCGTCCAGTCCGCGCCGCCGAGCCGGTGCAGCGTCGGGGCCTCGCCGCCGACGTACTTGGTGACCTGCTCCAGCTGGTCGGTCGGGATGTAGAGGCGGTCGCCCGGCTGGCCGCGCTTGGCGGGGGCGTACTCGACGAGCAGATACTCGCGGGTCGCGCCCTGGACCGTCCGCTGCACCATCTCCACGTACCGGCCCACACCGTGCTGCTCGTGGACGATGTAGTCGCCGACCTCCAGCGTCAGCGGGTCGATCGTCTTCCGGCGGCGGGCCGGCATCCGGCCCAGGTCCTTGGTGGCGGTGCGCTGGCCGGTCAGGTCCGTCTCGGTGAGCACGACGAGCTTCAGCGCCGGGTCGACGAACCCCTGCTCGATGGCCCCGCAGGAGACGTGCACCAGGGACGGGGTGAGCTCGGTCAGGTCCGCGTCGAGACGGGCCGCGATGCCCTCGCCGCCCAGCACCTCGACCGTACGGGTGGCGAGGCCCTGGCCCTCCGTCACGTACACCGTACGCCAGCCGTCGGCCAGCCAGCCCTTGGTGTCGGCGAGCGCACGGGCGGTGTCGCCCCGGTACGCCTCGGGGGCGTGCATGGAGAGCTGGAGGGTGTCGTCGTCGTGGTCGGCGGCGTCGGCCGCGAACGGCGAGATCGACCACCACATCATGTCCAGCTCACGGGCCCGGTCCCGGACGTCCGCGATGCCCCACAGCGAGGCCGCGCCCACGTCGATGGGGGCCTCGCCGCCGCCCGCGCTCGCCGCCCACGACGCCTGGAGGAACTCCTGGCTCGTGGCGACCAGGTCGGCCGCCCGGGTGCGGACCCGCTCCGGGTCGCAGACGATCGCCATCGCGTCCTTCGGCAGGACGTCGAGCAGCAGCTCCATGTCGTCGACCAGGACCGGGGCCAGGGACTCCATGCCCTCGACCGCGATGCCCTCCGCGATCTTGCCGAGCAGCTCGCCCAGCTCCGGGTGGGCCTCGGCCAGCACGGCGGCCCGCTCCCGCACCTGGTCGGTCAGCAGCAGCTCGCGGCAGGGCGGCGCCCACAGCCCGTGCGCGGCGACCTCCAGGGACCGCTGGTCGGCGATCTTGAAGTAGCGGATCTCCTCGACCTCGTCGCCCCAGAACTCCACCCGAAGGGGGTGTTCCTCGGTCGGCGGAAAGACGTCCAGGATTCCGCCGCGTACGGCGAACTCGCCGCGCTTCTCGACCAGTTCGACCCGGGAGTACGCGGCGGCCGCCAGCGCGTCCACCACCTCCCCCAGATCCGCGCTCTGCCCGCCGGTCAGCGCCACGGGCTCCAGCTCGCCGAGCCCCTTGACCTGCGGCTGGAGCACGGAGCGGATCGGCGCGACGACGACGGAGACCGGGCCGGTCTCCGGGTCGTCCACGCGCGGATGCGCCAGCCGCCGCAGCACGGCGAGGCGGCGGCCCACGGTGTCCGACCGGGGTGAGAGCCGCTCGTGCGGCAGGGTCTCCCAGGACGGGTACTCCGCGATCGTGTCCGGCGGCAGCAGTGTGCGGAGCGCGGCGGCCAGGTCCTCGGCCTCGCGGCCCGTCGCGGTGACGGCCAGCACGGTCCGGCCGGTCTGCCGGGCCAGCGCGGCCACGGCGAACGGCCGCGCGCCGGGCGGGCCCACCAGGTCGACGTGGGCCCGGTGCCCGTCCCCGGCGGCCTTCACCGCCTCGGCGAGCGCCGGGTCCGTAACGACGACATCCAGCAGACCGTGCAGGCTCATGAAGTTTCCGTCCGGGATCAGATCAGGTGGAGCTGAGGGTTCACCGGCAGCCGGCTGCTACCGGGGCAACGCGAAGGGCCCGACACGTCGGGAGTGCCCTGATCCGCCGGGCACCCCCGGGGGCCGGGGTGGCTTCCAGAGTACGACCCGGGGGTGACAGCCGCGTCCGCAACGGGCGAGCGCGCCGAGGCCGACGGCCGGAACCGCACCATCCGGGCCCCCGAGCCAGCGGCCGGGGCCGCACCATCCGGGCGCCCGAGCCGGCGTCCGGGACCGGACCGTCCCGCCCGAGCCGCCGCCCGTATCCCCGCCCCCGGCGCCCGCTTCGCGCCCGCCCCGCCGCCCGTCGTGCCGACACCGCCGCTCGTCGACGGTCGCGCACCGTTCATCTCCGTCTCGCACACAGTTCTGCCGGGGATCCTCACAGGAGTGATCCCAGCGTCTAGTCTTTGCCCGACCATTGCACGGACACGCGGACGAGTGCGGCGGCCGGCGCGTCACACCTGCGGTACGGGGCACAGTCAACGGCACGGGCGGAGCTAGCGGCGGCCGGGGCGGGCGGCGTGGGGCGATCCCCCTCGGTGCACGCCCCCCACGGCATCAGGCATTCGGGGGCGTACGTGGGCGAGAACGAGATGTCTGTCTTCGGGGTCCCGGAGGCCGAGGAAGAGATCTACCGGCACTTCCTGCGCAACCCCGGCACCCGCGCCGACGGCCTCCACCTCCTGCTGCACTCCCGGCCCCGGGACGCCCACGCCCGGATCGCCCGGCTCCAGGAGCTCGGGCTGCTGCGCGCCGAGGACGCCGAGCGGCGGATCTTCCCCGCGGACCCCGAGGTGGCCCTCACCCGGCTGGTGGACGTCCGGCTGCACGCACTCCATCAGGAGCTGCAGCGCGTCACCCGGTCGCGGCACGTCATTGATGGTCTACGCGCGGAGCAGGGGGCCCGTACGCCCCCTCCGCAGGGCATCGAGCAGTTGGAGGGGCTCGCCCAGATCCGTAACCGGATCGACGACCTCGCGTTCTTCGCGCGGGACGAGATCCTGTCCGTGGAGCCGTACACCCGGCTGTCGGCGGAGAACATCGCCCGGTCCCGCCCGCTGGACCTGCGCTGTCTGCGGCGCGGGGTGCGGATCCGTAACGTCGTCTCCAGCGTGGCGCTCCAGGACCCGCCGACCGCCGCCTATCTGCGGGAGCTGGCCGAGCACGGGGCGGCCATCCGGGTGACGGCGGACACCACCGAGCGGCTCCTGGTCTACGACCGCCGGGCGGCGCTCGTCCCGCTGGACCCGCGCGACACCGCCCGGGGCGCGCTCCTCGCCCACCGCAGCGGTCTGGTCTCCAACATCATCTCCCTGTTCGAACGGATCTGGGACCAGGCCGAAGAGCTGTCCCGGGCGGCCGACGGCACGGAGAGCGGCGAGCACACCGCCGCCCCCCGGCCCTCCGGCATCGAGCGGCGGGTGCTGGTGTCGATGTGCACGGTGGGCAAGGACGAGGCGGGCGCGCGGGAGCTGGGGGTGTCGGTGCGGACCTACCGGCGGCACGTCGCCGACCTGATGCAGACACTCGGCGCGGCCAGCCGGGCGCAGGCCGCGCTGCTGGCCCGGGAGCGCGGCTGGATCTGAGATCCGGGGCCCCTCGGCACTTGCACAGCCAGTGCTCAGTGGGTGGCGAGTGGGTGCTCACCGAGCGCTCGGTGAGTCCTCGGTGAGTGCTCGGTGGGTGCTCGGTGGGTGCTCGGTGGGTGCACAGTCAGTGCTCAGTCAGTGCTCAGTGCGTGGTCAGCGGATGGTGCGGAGCTCCTCGGTCCAGCCGCGCAGCGCCGTGTCCGCCAGTACGCGGGACACCGCCCGCCGCACCGCCGACGTGTCCGTCGCCCCGGCCAGCTCGACCCGCAGGACCACCCGGTCCTGGTCCACCTCGGCGTGGCAGGCCCAGTGCGCGGGGAGCAGCCCCAGCAGCCGTACGACGGTGGTCCACCCGGTCGGGGCCGCCCGGTCGCGGCGTACGACGACGACGTCGGCCGTCCCGGTCCGGCCCGCCGTCATGACGTCGCCTCCCGGTCCCCGGCGGGCCCCGGGTCCAGCACCTGCCGGGCCGCCGCCGCCAGGGCCCTGATGCCGACGGGCAGGGCGGCCCTGACGTCGGGCGCGAAACCGGGGGCGTGGTTGGGCGGTACGGGTGCGCCTCCGGCGCGGGCGGTCCGCCAGGGGCCCGCCCCGGTGGTCCCGAGCATCCAGTACGCGGCCGGGACCCCGCCCGACGCGTAGTGCGGGAAGTCCTCGGTGGCCGCCGACCCGCCGAGGTCCAGCACCCGGCCGGGTCCGAGGAGCGCCTCGTGGGCCCGGCGTACCCGGGCGGTCAGCGCCGGGTCGGGGCGCAGGGCGGGCGAGCGGGCGGTGACGGTGAACCCGGGGGCGCGCGGGGCCCCGGACGCGGCGGCCTCGGCTCGGACGACGCGCTCGGCGGCGGCGGCCAGCCGGTCGAGGGCCGGTTCGGTGAACGCCCTGATGGTGAGCGAGAGTTCGGCGTGGTCCGGGGTGATGTTGCCGCGCTCGCCGGCCCGGACCGAGCCCACGGTGAGCACGGCCTGTTCGGCGGGCGCGGTCGCCTCGGCCACCACGGTGCGCAGCCGCAGCACGGTGGCGGCGGCCATCAGGACCGGGTCGACGTTGAGGTGCGGGGTGGCCGCGTGACCGCCCCGGCCGTGCAGGACCGCCTCGACGGCGACGCTCCCCGCCATCAGGGGCGGCCCGCCGGCCGGCGCGTGGGCGAGGGTCCCGGCGGGGAGCTGGGCGGCGTGCTGGGCGAGGACCGCGTCGGGGACGCCGAAGCGCTCGTACAGCCGGCCGTCCTCCAGCAGGGACCGGGCCCCACTCAGCGTCTCCTCCTCCGGCTGGCCGACGACGAGAACCGTGCCCCGCCACGCGGTCCGGGAGGCGGCGAGGAGCGCCACCGCCCCGGCGACCGCCGCGATGTGCAGGTCGTGGCCGCAGGCGTGCATGACGCCGGGCACGGTGCTGGCGTACGGGAGTCCGGTGGCCTCGGTGACGGGCAGCGCGTCCAGCTCGGTGCGCAGCAGCACCGTGGGTCCCGGGCCGTTGCGCAGCATCCCGACGAGTCCGTGGCCGCCGCCCACGGAACGGGTGACCGTACAGCCGTGCTCGGCGAGCCGGGCGGCGAGGCGGTCGGCGGTGCGGTGTTCGTGGCCGGAGAGCTCGGGGTGGGCGTGCAGGTCGAGGTAGAGCTCGACGGCGGAGCGGAGCAGGGGGCGCGGCAGGGGCGTGTCCGCTGCCGCCGCTCCGCCTGCCCGTGGCTCCGGCGTCCCGTTGCCGTCGTCCGCGTTCTTCGTCGTTCCGGCCGCTGTGACCACCGCGCACCTCATCTCTGCTCGACGAGCCTGCTCCGTACGGCTGTCACGTGCCGTGCCGTCGCCCTGCCACCGGGTGCCAGCGATGTGACAGCGAAATCGCGGCCGATCTGACAGCGGCCACCCCTGCAATGGGTCCAGCACCCGGGCACCGGACGGAGCAGCCGGCCGGACCCCCACGAGACCAGGGAGATCACCATGGCCCCCAAGACCGAACTCGCCACCCTCGCCGACGAGATCCTGGAGCTGGAGTCGGAGACCTTCGAGATCTCGGACTACTCCGACGCGTCGGAGGTCGTCCTCGCCGGTTCCACGTCGTGCTCCTCGACGTCGACCTGTTCCAGCACCACCAGCACCACCTCCTGCAGCGCCTGATACCGCTGCCGGCCGGTTCGTGCGCCCGCGGCCCCCTCCGTCGGTCGGAGGGGGCCGTCGCGCGTGCGGCGCGGGCCCGGTCACGGGAAGGGGTGCGGGACGGCCTTGATCTCCGCCTCCGGCAGGTCGTCGGCCCGCCGCCCCGCCGCCCGCAGCGCGGTCCGCAGCCGGGGCATGGTCAGCGCCCGCTGTCTGCTCCAGCCGAAGTCCAGCGGCAGCAGTCCGGGGACGATGGCGGACACGGTGTGCAGGCCCATCCGGTGCTGCTCCGGCGTCGTCTGGTCGACGGCGAGGACGTCGTACCCCGCGGCGGTGAGCCGGTCCCGCAGCAGCCGCAGATCGTCCAGCAGGTCGCCGGTGCGGGGTCGCAGCGGCTGCCAGTTGGCGAACGTCTCCTCCAGCGGGAGGACGTCGACCGGTTGCAGGTAGGTGGCGGCGTGCCGGGCCATGGACGGCAGCCCGTAGAGCTGTGCGTGGTCCTTGAGGTGCAGGACCTTGCCGAAGTCCCTTGCCATCGCCTCCAGTTCAGGCAGTCTCTCGGTGACCTGGTAGGGCAGGTGCGGGATGTAGGTGAGGACCTCGGACAGGGCCGCCTCCACCGTGTCCGCCGGGTCGAAGCCGGCCGCCGCGCTGAACGACAGCGTGCCGTGGCCGCCGTCCCGGCGCACCGCGAGGGCGGTGACGACGGGGACCGCCAGGTCCATCCGCGTGTCGAAGGCGTGCACGTCGTAGCCGTGCAGGGCCGCCCGGTCGAGCATCGAGCGGACGGCGGGGGTGGTCGCGGTGGTGAGGTCGATCGCGGTGAGGGGCGCGCCGCCGTACCAGGCGAGGAGGAAGGCGTCCCGTTCGACGAGTTCGAGGAGCGCGAAGAGGATCGCCTC
This sequence comes from Streptomyces sp. NPDC091287, assembly GCF_044768525.1. Taxonomy (NCBI): domain Bacteria; kingdom Bacillati; phylum Actinomycetota; class Actinomycetes; order Kitasatosporales; family Streptomycetaceae; genus Streptomyces; species Streptomyces sp. NPDC091287. The sequence goes on along the minus strand of NZ_JBIVUV010000008.1, from coordinate 260,697 downwards.
CTCCGGACTGCCGCCGGTGGCACAGCCGTTGGAGCACTCGAAGACGAAGTTGTCGGCGTCGACGCCCGCGCTGTAGTGGGCGAGCCGGGCCGGGATCAGGATCGGGGCGTCGTCGCGCAGGGAGTGGCCCCAGACCCAGGGGATCGCCCGGTCCGGGTCGAAGGGGCTGACCAGGGGGTCGGTGGCGTACGTCGCGGCGGTGTAGAAGCCGCAGTCGGCGGGGTTCAGCGCCTGGCCGGAGAGGTTGGCGTAGGAGTCGACGACCGGGGTGGTGCCGCGTCGGCGGTGGGTGCCCGCGTACCGCTCAAGGCCTTCCAGGTGGGCGAGGGTGCGGCTGGTGGAGTACCGGTTGGCCTGGCCGCTCCAGGTGACGTCGTTCAGGCCCGCGTAGCCCCGGACGAAGTGGGTCCCGGCGACCGGGGCGGTGGTGGTGGAGGCGGGGTTGATCCAGGTGTCGGAGCCGAGGGCGCCGCAGACCGGGTTGGCGAGGGCGGCCGTCGGCAGCGGGTAGGAGTCCAGGGTGCGGAGCCGGTAGCCGTCAGGGTCCGGTTTGGGGGTGGGCCTCAGCCGCATACGGGCGGCCTCCGCCGTGTCCGGGACCTCGTGGACGCAGGCGGGGCAGAGCGGTTCGGGCAGCAGCGGGAAGGTGGCTGTGGCGAGGGTGACCAGGTCGACCCGAGTGACCTGGGGCAGCGCCCGGTCGGCGGGGGTGGCGTCGGTGTGCGCGGGCGCGGTGTCCGTGTCCGTGTGCGCAGGCCCGGCTTCGGTGTGTGCGGGCGCGGTGTCCGTGTGGGCAGGCCCCGCTGCGGTGTGTGCGGGCGCGGTGTCCGTGTGGGCAGGCCCGGCGACCGTGTGCGCAGGCCCGGCTGCGGTGGGCACGGGCGCGGCGAGCGTGTGCGCAGGCGCGCCGGCGGGGTCTGCGCTGTCTGCGGTGTCTGCGGTGGCCGCTTCCGGACGGGTGCGCCGGCCGGTCAGGACCGCGCGGTACGCGGCCCAGACGGCGTCCACCGCGTAGTCGGTGAGCACCGGCCAGTGCACGGCCCCGTGCGGCTCGTACCCCAGCTCCAGGGCCTCGCGCTCGGACCGGCTGCGCAGCCGCTGCCAGCGCATCGCGAGGCACTGGCCGCACGCGGTGGCGTCGGGCCCGCCGCCCCAGGGGCCGATGAGCACGGCCCGGGAGGTCAGCTGCACGTTGGCGGCGGGCCGGGTGTCGGCGTACGGGTCCGGGTGGCCGAAGCCGAGGACGTCGGCGGCCCCGAGCGGCACGGCGTAGGGCGCGGGCAGACCGTCGGGGAAACGGGTGTGGCGGGCGGTCAGGGCGGACTGGAGCCGGTCGCGCCCCGCTTCCAGGGGGGTCGGGGCGGGGGCCGGCGCCGTCGGGTCGGGGGCCGTCGTCGTCATGACTTGTCGCTCCAGCGGAAGGTCTTCAGCGCGACCGCGCCGAGGACGAGGGCGAATCCGGCGAGGACGGCGCAGGCGACGCCGATGTCCTTCAGGGAGCCGTCGCCGGTCAGCGCGCCGGAGACCCCGTCGTTGAGGTAGCGCAGGGGCAGGACCCGGGAGAGGTTCTGCATCCAGCCGGGCATGGCGTCCAGCGGGAAGAACGAGCCGGACAGGAACGCCATGGGGATCATCAGGCAGTTGGCGACGGCGGCGACCGCCTCGGGGGTCTTCGCGTAGCTGCCGACGATGACGCCGAGCGCGAGGAACGCCGTGATGCCGAGGACCAGCACCGGCAGGGCGAGCGGCCAGCGGCCGTCCAGCTGGAGCCCGAAGGACGGGAGCAGCGCCACGGCCACGAAGAGGACCGCCTGCACGGCTCCGATGCCGAGGGCCAGGACGTAACGGGAGGCGAGGACGGTGGAGACGGGCGTGGGCGTCATCCGGATCAGCCGGAGGATGTCGTCGCGCCGCCACTGCATGAGGACGAACCCGACGCCGAAGACGGCGGCGTTGCCGACGCCCCAGGACAGCACGCCGGGCGCGATGTAGTTGATGTAGGGCTTGCCGCTCTCCTCGACCGTCTGGCCGTGGAAGATCAGCCCGAAGACCACCAGGAAGATCAGCGGGAACGCGAAGGTGAAGAAGAGGGTGGTGCGGTCGCGGGTGTAGGCCCGGTATCCGGCCTGGCTCAGCGCGGTGTAGGCGCTCATGGGGTGTCTCCGTATCGCTGGTTCTGCTGCACGTGGGGGCGGATCGGCTTGCCGGGCCGGACGAGACTTCGCGGACACGGTTCAGGATCGCGGGGCATCGGCCCCGGTGCCGGTCAGGTCCAGGTACACGTCCTCCAGGCTCACCGTCCTGGTCTGTACGCCCTGGAGCCCGGCGATCGCGTCGACGGCGGCCAGGACCCGGCCCGCGGCGAGGGTCTCCAGCACGAGCGAGCCGCCTTCCTCGGTCACCCGGTCCACGTCCTCGATGGCGCGGGCCTGTTCGGCTGTGAGGCGGTCGGCCGGGACCAGCAGCCGGGTGGTCGGGCTGGAGGCGGCGATCAGCCGGCCGGGGCTGTCCAGGGCGGCGACCCGGCCCGCGACCATGATGGCGACCCGGTCGCAGAGCGCCTCGGCCTCGTCCAGGTGGTGGGTGGTGTAGACGATGGTGCGGCCCTGGCCCTTGAGGTCGCGCAGGACCTGCCACAGGGAGCGGCGGGCCTGCGGGTCGAGGGCGGCGGTCGGCTCGTCCAGGAAGATCAGCTCGGGGTCGTGGACCAGGGCGGAGGCGATGGCGAGCCGCTGCCGCTGGCCGCCCGAGAGGTCGTCGACCCGGGTGTCGCCCTGCTCGGTGAGGCCGACGGAGGCGAGCGTGCGCTCGGCGGCGGCGGCGTCGCACCGGTAGAGGGCGGCCATGGTGGCCAGGTGTTCGCGGGCGGTCAGCCGGACGAAGAACGCGGAGGCCTGGGTCTGCACGCCGAGCCGGGGCAGCAGGGCGGTGTTGCGTGGCCAGGGGCTCGTCCCGAGGACGGCCACCGTCCCGGAGTCGGCCCGCCGCTGGCCCTCCATGATCTCGACGAGCGTCGTCTTGCCCGCCCCGTTGGGCCCGAGCAGCCCGAAGAACTCCCCGCGTTCGACAGTCAGCGAGACCCCGTCGACGGCCCGGGTGGCGCCGTACGCCTTGTGGACGTCGGTCAGGGCGACGGCGGGCCCGGCGGACGGTCCCGCCGGGGGGTCGTGGGGGGTGCGGGGGGCGGTGGACGTCATGGAACTCTCCTTGAGGTGGAACATCAGGCCGTCAGCAGATGGTGGGTGGCCGCGACGACCGCCGCCACGGTCGCGGCGAGAACGAGCACCGTGACCGCCGCGTAGGCGGGATAGGCGATACGGGCCCGGCGTGGATAGGCGGCGGCTTCCGGGGAGCGGCGCAGGGCGAGCCGGAGGTAGGCGCCGGCCGAGGCGGCGAGGCCGGTGGCTCCGGCGAGCTGGCCCGCGATCCGGTAGCCGTCCAGAGGCGGCAGCGGTACGAGCATCGCGAACGCCTGGACGCTGCCGAGGAGCAGCAGGGCGGCGAACGCGTCGTGCGTCGCGTCGTCGAGCGGGGCGAACAGCCAGAGCGCGCAGAACGGGAGCAGGAAGACCAGGTTCATCACCGCTCCGGCAAGGGCGGTGGCGATGCGGTGCCGACGGGTGCCGAGGTAGAGGTAGTCGTCGACCGTGCAGTACATGATCACGGCGGGCAGCCGCCACCGCAGCCCGATCTCGGCGACCCGCCCGCCGTAGTGCCGGGCCACCACTCCGTGTGCCAGCTCGTGCAGCGCGGTGCTCACCCAGAGCAGGATCGCCGTACCGGTCAGCAGGACGGGGTTGGTGAGCAATTGCCGTACGGCGAGCAGCAGTTCGCCGGAGCGGGCGACCACGACCGTCTCCATCGCGAGGACCAGCGCCAGGAGGGGCACCATCGCCAGGGGCGCGAGGAGGAAGCCGAACGCCCGGTGGAGGCGGGCGGTGGTGGCGTCGGCGTCGGCGACCAGGGGGAGGGAGCCGCGCAGGAGAGTGCGCTTCTCCGGTACGGGGGCGGGCGCGGCGGCGGGGACCTCCGGGGCGGGCGCGGCGGTGAGGGCCCCCGGGGCGGCCGTCCGCGCGGGGGCGCCCGCCAGCAGTCCCTTCGCCCCCAGCAGGGCCAGGAGCTGCTTCCAGTGGGCGTCCCCCAGCCGCCGCCCGTACGCGCCGGCGTACTCCTCACCGATCTCCCCCAGGCTCCGCTGCCCGTCCATGCGCGCGATGAGGAAGTGCTCCTTGGGCCCGACCTTGAAGGAGTTGCCGCTCTCGGCGTCCTTGATCAGGTGGACGGTGGCGGCCCCGTCCAGCAGCGGGTCACTGAGCAGGACGCGGGGCCGCAGCGCGGGCCGGTAGGAGGTGAGCGCCCCGGGGGCCGCGCTCACGCGGACTCCTTGAGGACCCGGCCCAGGACGTGGCTGAGGTAGGCCTCGTCGCGGATGGTGACGTGCAGCCGGTTGTTGGTCATGTGCAGGTACGGGGAGAGCAGCAGCGGCAGCGCCACGGCGGGGTCGGTGACCCGTTCGTCCCGCTCGCCGTCCCAGGACCGGAAGACCAGGTCTCCGTCGACGGCCAGCTTCCGTGCCCGGTCGCGCAGTTCGGCGCAGTGCTCGGCCCAGCCGGCCAGCGACCCGGGGAGCGAACGGGCGCTCCCGGGCGGGGCGGTGGCGGCCCGGACACGGGCGAACCGGTCCCGCAGCCCGTCCGCCGTACGGGCGTAGTTGGTGTCGTACTCGTCGGTGCCGATGAACCCGGTGCCGGGGAACGCCCGGTGCCAGAACTCGTAGTAGTCGTCGAGGTATCCGGTCAGCTCCGCCCGGTCCGGCAGGAAGGTGGAGGACATCACCATCATGAACTGGGCGGCCGTGCCCAGCAGGACGGTGCGCAGGTGGAGGTTCTTGGTGGCGAGGGCGTCGATCACCAGGTCGCTGGAGTGCCGGAAGTGCCACTCGGCCAGCTCGATCCCGGCGGGCCCGCCGTACTTCCCGAACTCCGGCTCGTAGGCCTCGCGGTGGCGGGAGTTGTTGGGGCGCAGGTTCATCCGGCCCTGCTCGTCCGTGTAGTGGCCGCGCTCGCCGCCGGGGAACTCGATCTCGAAGAGGGTGTTGTAGAAGTCGTTGAGGAACCCGGAGTCGACCTCGTACAGGGCGGGCCGCTCGGCCAGGAACGCGTCGACGGCCTCTTCGGTGCGGCGGGCCACCTCCGGCTCGGCGGCGGGCGAGGACGGCTTGAGGCGCAGCCGTACGTGGGGGCCCTCCAGCCAGTAGTTGATGAAGAAGTACCCGGCGAGCAGCCCGTCGGCCTCCAGCTCCGCGACCAGCGGGCGGACGCAGTTCAGGAGGAAGGGGCGGGGGTTGGCGGCGTAGAAGACGTGGGTGGCCTGCCACGCCCCGGTGGTGGTCGCGGCCGGTGCGGTGGGGGGTGTCATGAGGTGGTCCTCCTGCGGACGGGTACGGCCGTCTCCACGGCCAGTTCGGCGACATGGCGGCCGTGGCCACTGACGGTGGGCAGCGTGTCCTCGTCGGGCAGCATCTCCCGGAACACCACGCGGGCGTCGGGGGACTTGACCAGTGCCTCGAAGGCGGACAGGGACAGCGGGCTGTCGAAGTCGAGGTACTGCGGTTTGGCCCCGGTCGCTCCCCGGGCCCCGGTGTCCGACACGGTCGCGAAGACCCGGTCGGGCAGACCGTGGGTGCGCCGGAAGGCGTGCCAGTCCAGGAACCAGCCGTCCTCCGGCGTGCCCGGCCGGTGCAGCGGCAGGACGGTCGCCGGGGCGCTCCAGCTGCGCCGGCTCAGGACGAGCGAGCCGTGCCGCACCCGGGGCCGCCCGGTGACCCCGCCGCGCGGCTCGCCCTCGGGGACGCCCGCCCACACGTTGAGGGGGGCCATCGAGGTCGGGGAGAGGAGGAGCAGGGTGCGGGGCAGCTCGGGCAGGGCGAGGGGGACGAGATAGCCGAGGTAGACGGGGATCACCTCGCGGTCCAGGCGGACCGAGCGCAGGGCCAGCCGGTCGGCCCCAGGGTCGTGCACGAGGTACAGGTCGTCCAGCGCGATCCTGAACTCCTCCTCCAGCGTGCCGCGTTCGCCGGGGCAGACGATCTCGTACGGGGTCAGTCTGGCGTGCAGGTTGAGGTTGCTGGTGACCGGGCCGCCGGTGACCTCGGCCAGGACGGCCCCGTCGGGAACGAGGGTCTCGGTGTCCGCGAGGAGCCGTTCGCCGAGGCCGTCGAAGAGCTGGGTGAACCGGGTGAACGAGAACGACACCCCGCCGTAGGACCGGTTGAGGACGACGAGGGGGTCGCCGGGCCGGTCGGCTATCTGGACATGGTGGCTCATCGGCGTGAAGTCTGCGTCCAGTCCCCTCAGTTCGTCGGCCACGGCGTCCAGGAACGTCTCGTCGAGCCGCACTTCGGCCGCCCCTGGCCCCGCCGCCTCCGCCGCCTCCCACAGCGCGGTCATCCGGGCGGTGAAGGTGCGCCGGGCGGTGTCGAGGGAGCGCAGCCTCTCCAGGCCCAGCCAGTTGACCTCGGGGACGTAGGTGCCGTCGGCGTCGTACGGGGTGCGGGAGGCGGTGAACGTCATGTACTGGTCGAAGAAGTCCTCGTGGAAGTCGTGGACCAGCTTCAGCAGGTCGTCGCAGCGCCCGCCGCGTCCGTACCGGGCGAGGAAGAAGCCCTGGAAGGTGATCCGCTGCGGAAGGGTGAGGTCGAAGGCGGGCAGGACCCGCTCCACCGCCGCCAGCGGACCGGCGGCCAGCTCCTCCCACGCGTCGGGGTCCAGCGCGACGCCGGTGCCGGTCGCCCGGCGGGGCCCCGCCGCCGCGTCCTCGTACAGCAGGGTCTGCGGGACCTTCGCGCGCTCGGCCCCCAGCTCCTCCTCCTGGACGGCCCGCAGCCCGGCCCGTACGGATTCCAGCAGGGCGCGCCGCTCGTCCGGGGCGGCTTCGGCGAAGCGCGCGGCGTGGGCGGCGGGTTCCTCCAGCCGGTCCGCGAGGCGGTCGGCCCAGGGGCGGTCCAGGCCGCGCAGGGCGTCCTGGAAGGCGCGGAGCGGGTCGGTGTCGTGGACCTCGGTCCGCAGGCACGGCACCTGGACCATGCCGACGTCCAGGAGCGCCCCGAGGTACTGCTCGCACTCCTCGCGCGCCGCTCCCCGGTCCTGCTCCAGCCAGGCGGCCAGTTCGCCGTAGCGGAGGGTGCCGCGCTCCTCGAACAGGCCGAGCAGCCGTTCCAGGGTGCCGCTGCGGCGCAGGAAGAACAGCCGGTCCTTCACGGCGTCGAAGGTGACGGCGGTGTCGTCGTCCCCCGCGGTGACCCACCGCCGGACGTAGCGGACCCGGTCGTCGTCGCGCCCCCAGCCGGAGGCGAGGGCGAGGGGCAGATCGGCCCGGCGGACCGGGTCGGCGATCACCGCGTCGGCGAGCCGGCCCAGCGCCACGACGTTGAGCCGGACCTGCGTCCGCCACTCCTCCCCGACCTGGACGCGCAGCCCGTCGGAGCCGCCGAACACACCGGGGGCGACGGCGGTGAAGGTGGAGAAGGGGCTGGTCTTGCAGGCGGTGCGGTAGACGTAGGACAGCAGCGAGCGTTCGATCTTGCGCTGTTTGCGGTCGGGGCGCGCCCCGGCCCGGGACGCCTTGTGCCGGTAGGCGTCGAGTTGGGTGTCCAGGGTCGGCGAGGCGAGCAACAGCCCCTTGCGCAGGCGCTCGTGACCCGCGAGCCGGGCCAGTTCGGCGCGGCTGCGGCCGGTCTCGGCGGACAGCAGGCCGGCCCCCGCCTCCCGCTTCCCGGCGAGGGCGCGGCGGCCGGTCAGCCAGTCGGCGAGGGCCCGGGCGGCGGCCGGGTCGAGGGCGCCCACCCGGGCGAGGGCGTCCTCGGCGGCCGAGGGGTCCGGCAGCCGGTTGTTGAAGACGTCCCGGCGCAGCTTCAGCAGGGCGCGGCGCAGCGGTTCGTCGTCGCTGCCGCCGATCAGCCCGTGCAGCTGGTCCCCGGCCTTCCCGGCCAGCAGTGCCAGCTGCTCCGTGGTGTCGAGGACGTCGTCGGCCCAGCGGCGGCTGTCGGGGCAGCGCAGGGCCCGGACGTCGTCGACGGGGAGCCCGGCGATGCGCAGCATGAACGCGGGGCGCGGGGAGGGTGAGTTGGCAGAGTCGGTTTCGACCGTGCCGGCGGTCTCGGCGGTCTCGGCGGTCTCGGTCATCGTCGGCCCCCGTTCAGGCGATCTCGTAGCGGAAGTCGGCGGGGGCGGGGCGTTCGTTGCCGATCATCATGATCAGCAGGGGCGCCTCGCCCGTCCCTTCGAGACCCAGCTCCTCGATGTAGGAGATGTTGTCGAAGCCGAGGGCGACCCCGCACCCGAGGTCGACGGCCGCGGCGGCGGTGTAGACGGACTGGGCGACGGCCCCGATGGTGGCGTTGACCAGCCGGTATCCCCGGTCCCCGACCGCGTCGAGGACAGCGGTGGTGCGGACGGTCGGCACCAGGACGGCTCCGGCCTGCTCCAGGTTGTAGTTGGAGAGGAAGTAGTTCCGCTGGAGGAACTCTCCCGGCCGGCCCTCCTTCACCCGCCGCAGGCTCCGCCGCTCGGGGTCGTAGGCGTACGAGCCGGGCTCGACGCCCTCGACGTGGTTCACGAACGCGTACAGCCGGGTCAGCCGGACGTCACCGGTGTCGCCGCCGATCCGCGATCCGGCCGAGGCCGCGGCCAGGCAGGCGGCCAACTGGGCGGCGGTGACCGGCTGCTGGGCGTCGAACCGGCCGAAGCTGCTGCGGCGTGCGCGCAGGGCGGTGCGTACGTCGGCGTCCAGCGGCCGGGCGGGCGGCAGCGCGACCTCCACGAGCGCCGGGTCGACGGGGTGCGCGGCGGCCGGGGCCAGCGCGCCGGGGGCGGGCCGGGCGGCGGCGTCGGCCGAGGTGGCCGCCTGCATGCGGAGCAGCGCGTCGAAGGTGAGGACGGTACGGGAGCGCTCGACGTCCTCACGGCGTACGGAGACGGGCGCCTCGGCGGTCCGCCGCTCCGAAGAAGCTTGCCCGCCCGCCCACTTGAGCGGGACGACGGCGAAGATCCCCTCCGCCTCCGGGTCGACCCCGAGGAGTTCCGCGAGACGCTCCTCGTCGAACCAGAGGGCCGGCTCGACGGCCAGTCCCCGGGCGGCGGCCCACATCCGCCAGGTCTGGACGCAGGCCCCGAGGTCCATGGAGACGGCGTGGAAGGAGAAGCTGTTGTACTTGAAGGAGTTCTGCCAGTACTTGATGGAGAGCACCAGGTACTGATCGGTCTCCGGCCCCGGAGCGTCCTCCCCCAGGGCGTCACGGACCCGGCCGGAGACATCGCCCGTGAGCAGCCGCTGCATGGAGTGGTGCCGGGTGGAGTAGTAGTGCACTCCCGGCGGTACGGGGCCGCTCGGCCCGGACACCCAGTGGATGCCGACCGGGTACAGCCCGCCGCCGGAGGCGGAGCCGCGCGACCAGTTGGCCAGCGGGTAGAAGGGCAGGGCGTTCAGGTCCGTGTTGGCCTGGACGCCGAGACGGCGGCCGGTCAGGCCGTAGGAGTCGCGGAGCATGCCGGAGAGCGAGACCAGGTCGAACTCGTCTCCCCCCGGGCCGCCTTCGGGGAACAGGCCCCGGTCGAGCGTCGCCCCGGCCGGGTAGAGGGCGTCCGGCAGCGGGAAGCCGTCCGCGCCCGGGTGGAACTTGGCCTTGCGGGGGCCGTCCTGCCAGTTCGGTACGTAGTCCGCGGGGTCCATCGGGACCCGGCCGCGATGCATGATCGCGGCAGCGTATTCATGGGCGTATCCCATGGCGAGCTCCTTGGTCACGGCAGGAGGGTGAAGGGGAGTGGCGGTCATGGGAACGGGTGCGGGGCCGGGTTGAGGTCGGCGTCGGTGAGGTCCGCCGTCCGCAGGCCCGCCTCGCGCAGGGCGGTGCGCAGCCGGGGCATGCGCAGGGCGCGCTGGCGGGTCCAGCCGAAGTCGATCGGCAGCAGTCCCGGCACGATCACGCTCACCGTCCTCAGCCCCAGGTCGCGCTGTTCCGGCATGGTCTGGTCGACGACGACCACGTCGAACCCGGCGGCGGCGACGGTGTCCACGCACCGCAGCAGGTCCTCGCGCAGATCGTCGGAGACCGGGAGCACCGGCCGCGCGCCGGGCTCGTCCCCGTACAGATCGTCGAAGGAACGGAGCGGTGGGCGGGGGCTGCCCGGCGCGCCGAGCAGGAAGTCCGCGTGGTCGCCCATCTCGGGGATCCCGTACGCCAGCGGGTGGTCGTGCAGCGCCTCGACCTTCGCGAAGTCGCCTGCCATGGCCCGCAGCCGGTCCTCGTCCCGCTCGGTGCGGCCCTGGAGGTTGACGGCGTCGGTGGCGATCTCGCAGAGCGCCCCGGCGAGGGCCGCCTCCGGGTCGAGTCCGGCGCCCGCGCCGAAGCACATCCGGCCGGGTCCGCCGTCGGGGCGGACGGCGACGCCGGTGACGACGGGGATCGGGAAGGTGATCCGGGTGTCGAAGAACCGCGCCTCGTACCCGTACATCTCCAGCCGGTCCACCATCTGCCGGGTGGCGGGGCGGCGGCTGGTGCGCGGGTCGATCTCGGGCAGCGCGGCCCGCCCGTACCAGGAGAGCAGGAACGCGTCCCGTTCGACGACCTCCATCAGCCCGAAGTAGGCGGCCTCCTCCAGCGTGCCCCCGGAGGCGCAGCCGTTGGAGCTCTCCTGCACGAACCGGTTCTCCAGGCCCGGCGCGTGGTAGTAGGTGAGCACCTCGGGGACCAGGACGGTACGGGAGTCGCGGAGCGACCAGCCGCGCACCCAGGGGATCTCCCGGTCCGGAGTGAAGGGCCGGACGCGGGGGTTGGCCCGGTGGAAGTCGTCGGAGTACAGGCCGCTGACACGTGGGTCCAGGGCGGCCCGGCCCTCGGCGCGCAGCGCGTGCAGACTGGCGTGCACCTGGGCGCGTTTGGCGCGGGAGCGCATGCCCGCGTACCGCTCCAGGCCCTCCAGCACCCCGATGCGCACGCTCTCGGCGAAGGTGTCGGCGTGCCCGCCCCAGAACGTCTCGCGCAGATACGGTCCCGAGCGCATGGAGAAGCAGCCGATGGTGGCGGAGGTGGACGTGGAGGAGACGTCCTGGACGACGGAGGGGCCGAGCGAGCCGCAGACGGGGTTGGCGTACGGCTCGACGGGCAGCTCGTAGTCCTCGATGTCCCGGACCCGGAAGCCGCCGGGCCGCAGTTTGGGCGCGGGCCGCAGGGTGAGGGCCGCCGCCTCGTCGCTGTCCGGCTCGGGCCGCCCACAGGCGGGGCACTCCGGGTCGGGGACGAGCGGGTAGTGGCGTACGGCCAGGGTGTCGAGGTCGACGAGGTGGACGGCCGGGAAGGCGCCGGTGGCCGGTCCGCCGCCGGACAGCCGGGCGGCGACGACGCCGGCGAGAGCCTCGGCCGCGAACGGGGTGACATACGGGGACGGGCCCGCCGCCCGGGTCCCGGAGCCGAGCTCCAGCGCCTCGCGCAGGGCGACGGACCGCACCCCCTGCCACCGGCGCTCCAGGCAGCGGGCGCAGGGGCGTTCGGCGGTGCCGTCGGGGGCCGGGAGGGGGCCGACGACGGCGTGCCGCCCGTAGTAGCGCACGGGGACGGCCCAGCCCCCCACCGGTCCGTTCTCCGCGAACGCGTCGCGTACGCCCAGGGGTTGGACGTCCAGCGGGGTGATGGCCGCCGCCCCGCCGTGGCGGGCGAGGGCCTCCCCCAGCAGCTCCGCGAGGAGCCGGGTGGACTCCCCCAGCACCGGTCGGCCCGACGCGGTGTCAGTGGCCATCACCGCGTCCGGCGTGCCCGGCGCGGTGTCAGTGGCCATCACCGCGTCCGGCGTGCCCGGCGCGGTGTCAGTGGTCGCCGCCGCGTCCGGCGTGCCCGGCGCGGTCTCAACGGGCATCGGTGCCGCCCTCGCCGTCCACCGTGAGCAGCACCCGAGCCGTGGCGATGGAACCGGAGCGCAGGTCCGCCGGGGTCGTCGGCACGTACAGGGCGTCGCGGCCGGCGGACCTCAGGGCCTCCAGCACCGCGTCGAACGTGGTCTCCGCCGCGTCCGCCGCGACGGACGCGCCGCCCACCGCGATCGCCCCCGGGGCCAGGTCGACCATCAACGGGTCTCCGGTGTCGACCGCCGCCCCCGGGTCCTCGGCGGCGAGCTGCACCTGACCGAGCAGGTCCCGCAGGGCGGACGCGGCCGCCGAACGCCGGGACAGCCCGGCCCCGACCGCCCAACGGGCTGCGGCGGAGGGCCCGTTCGCCTCCCGGGCGAGCACCACGTGGGCGGAGGTGCGGTCCGCCTCGCCCAGATCGAGGAGGTCCACGGCGATGTCCAGGTTGGCGGCGGACTTCAGCAGGAACACCAGCTCCGGATCGTCGCCGCCCACCGCCAGCGGGCCGACCCGGGTGGCGCCCCGCACCGCGCGCAGCAGGGCGTCGTGGGTGAGCGCGGACAGCAGCCCCCGGCCCGCCGCCTCCGCCGCGCTGCCGCCCGCCCCGGAGCCGGCGGTGGTCGCCAGGTGCGCCCGGTCGTGGTTGTGCGGCCCGAACGGGCGCAGGGCGGCGGCCGGGACGCGTACCGGGTCCTTGCCGATCAGCGAGGTGGCGACCGCCCAGGCGGCGGGCACGGCCCCGGTGCCGCCGCCGGTCGTCAGGGCGTCGGGCCCGAGCGCCCGCAGCGCCCGCACACCGCCGTCCGGCTCACCGCTCCCGACGCCCGCCAGCGGGACCACGTGCTCGACGTACACCTCGGCCGCCGCGTACAGCGCCCGGGTCCGCGCCCCGGCCAGGTGGTGCACGTCGAACGCGGCGATCCGGCGGCTCGTCCCGCCGCCGAGGGCCACCTCGACACGGCTGAGCTTCAACGGGGTCTGGGTCAGCTCCTCGTCGTCGTAGCGGCGGAAGATCCCGGTGTACGGGCGGACCAGCACGGTGCTGATCCGGTTCAGCTCCTCGACCAGCTCCTCCGCGTCGCGGGCGGTCTCCACGGTCGCGGTGACGGGCAGCGCGAGCGTGCCGGGCAGCGCGGCGGGTTCGCCGACGGGGTCGCCGGCGAGATCGTCGGCGGCGAGCACGGTGCAGCGGGCGCACCGGGGGTGGGGCTGGACCGGTTCGGCCACCACGTCCAGCGATTCCAGGTCCTGGACGAGGACCTGGCCGGCCGTCTCGGCGGGCAGCGCGCCGGTGGCCAGGCGGAAGATCTCGTAGCCGACGAGGTTGCCGACCATCGCCGCGACCGGACCGGACAGGGCCGCCCCGCCGGCCGGTACGGCCCCGGCCGCCTCGCTCCACAGCTCGGCAGCCGTGCCGGGGTCGACGTTGCCGCTCAGCCGCAGGAGGGCGCAGGACCAGCAGCCGGTCGAGCGGGCCGTGGAGAGCGGGCCGACGACCAGGCGGCGGCCGAACAGCCAGGCGGGGACCAGGGTCACGCCCTCGGGCACCCCGGCGGCCAGCAGCCGATGGGTGCGCGCCCCGGCACCCGCGCCGGTGACCACGACGACGTCATAGCCGTCCAGGTCGGCCCAGCCCGCGTCCGTCCCGGCGGTGATCGTCTCGACACGCGCCCCGTTGGCGGCGGCCTCGGCGGCGACGTCCTGCGAAGCGGCGACGTCCTGGGAGGCCGCGCTGTCCTGCGAAGCCGGGATGTCCTGCGGGGCCGCGCTGGCCTGCGAAGTCGGGATGTCCCGTGAGGCCCCGGCATTCTCCGAGGCCGCCGCGCCCTCCGCTGCCGTGACGGTCCCGATGCTCGCGCAGCCGTTGCGCACCAGGCTCAGCGCGCACCAGCGGGCCGTCTCGTCGTCGCCGAGGACGGCGACGCGGGTGGCCCGGTAGCGGGCGAAGCGGGCGGGGGCGTCGTCGGCGTAGTGGTCGACGTAGGCGATCTGCGCGGCGAACCGCTCGGCGGTCCCCTCGTCGAGGGTGCCCCCGGCGGGATCGGCCTCAGGGATGTCGCGGGCGAAACCGCGCGCGTACAGCGTCTTGACCAGCTCGGCGGCCATCGCCCGCTGCGCGGGGCCGAACCCGGCGCAGAGTTCGGCCAGCCGGTGCTGCCCGGTGAGGTGCGGGACGACGAGGGAGGCGAAGCGGTAGGCGGTGCGGCCGGTGAGGTGGAAGCCGCCGTCGGCGTTGTGGAACAGCACCCCGCCGGGGGTCTCGGTGAACAGCACGTCGCGCCGGATGCGCGGCCGGGTTCCGGCGAGCGCGTCGAACGCGGTCGTCGCGGGGGACGACGCGGGTGCGGTCGTCGAGGGGGGCGTGGCGGGTGCGGTGGGTGCGGCGCTCTCGGCCATGGGGATCACACCTTCTCTGTGCGGCGGTCGCGGATCCGGGCGGTTCTTCGTACGTGGGCGCGGAGCAGGTCGTGGATGCGGTACGGGCCCGGCGGGCCGTCCTCCAGCAGTCCGGCATCGGCGAGCCGCTCCCGTACGGCTTCGGGAACGCCTCCCTCGTCCTCGGGGCCCCGGTCCCGGTCGGCGAGCAGCTCCGGCGGGCCCTGGGCGAGGAGCTCGAAGGCCTCCGACAGCCGGGGGTCGAGCCGGCCGAGCGCCCGGTCGAAGAGTCCGGTGACCGAGAGGTCCGGGGAGTCGGTCAGGGTGAGCCGGGCGAGCGGGTCCTCGCCCAGCCAGTCGACGGCGTCGGCGAGCCGCAGCCCCGGCCGGGTCAGCAGCCGGGCGGTGAGGATGCGCAGGGCGGCCGGGAAGTGGCCGCACAGGGCGGCCAGTCGACGGGCGGCGCGCGGTTCGGCCTCGACCCGCTCGGCCCCCAGGGCGGCCAGCAGCAGGGCGTACGACTCGGCCTCGGTGAAGGCGGTCAGGCGCTGCACCCAGCCGCCGTGCGTCGCGATGAGCCCGCCAAGCCCCATCCGGCTGGTGACCACGACGGCGAGGCCCGGTCCGACGGCGGAGCCCCCCGCGCCCGCGCTTCCCGCCGACGCCCCGGCGGGCGCCCCCAAAACTCCCGCGCCCGGCGCGAGCAGGGGGCGCACCTGATCGGCGTCGACCACGTCGTCCAGGATCAGCAGGGCGCGCCCCTCGCCCGACTCCCCCAGCGCGGCGGCCACTTCGGCGGCCACCTCGTCGACCGTGCGGGGTTCGCCGTCCACGCGGGTCATCCGGACGAGTAACCGCCCGGCGGGGAAGTCGTCCCGGACGAGCCGGGCGACGTGCTGGGCGAGCGCGGACTTGCCGATTCCGGGGGCTCCGGAGACCAGGACGGTGAGGGGCCGGTGGTCCTCGGGACCGGGGGCCGGGAGCGCGGTGAGGCGGGCGGCCATGGCGGCGGCCTCGGCGGCCCGCCCGGTGAAGTGCGGCACGGCGGGGACGGGCCCGACGCCGGGGGCGGCGGCCGGGGCGAAGACCGCAGCGGCGGCCGGGGTCGCGGACGAAGAAGTGACGGCGGCCGGGGCCGCGGACGAGGTGACGGCGGCCGGGGCTGTGGGCGAGGCGGCGGCCGGGCCGGCCGAGGGCGCGGCGGGGAGGGGAACGGTCTCGCCCCGGATGACGCGAGGGGCCGCCGGGCCGGCGGAGCCCAAATCCTCGCCGCGCAGGATGGACAGTTCGAGGCGGCGCAGGGAGGGCGAGGGGTCCACGCCCAACTCCTCCAGCAGGAAACCCTTGACCCTGCGGTACTCGGCGAGGGCCTGGGACTGGCGTCCGCTGCGGTAAAGGGCCTCGATGAGCTGTTCGTGGAAACGCTCGTGCCCCGGATATACGCGCGTAGTGGTCCACAGGTCGACGAGCGCCTCACCGCAGCGCCCGAGCCCCAGCAGCAGGTCGCAGACCCGCTCGACCGCGCGCAGCCGTTCCTCCGCGAGCCGGGGCACCTCGTCGCGGTGCAGGACGACGGACCGTACGTTGGCGAGCAGCGAGCCCTGCCAGAGCGAGAGGGCGTCCCTGAGCGCGCAGAGCTCCGCCTCCGGGTCCCGGTCCAGGCCGGCGGCCCGGCGCACCTGCTCGCGGAAGCCGAGCAGGTCCAGGGTGTGCGGTGCGGCGGTGATCCGGTAGCCGCCGGGCACCGCCTCGATGGAGGCGCCGGTGACCCCGTGCTTGGCGAACAGCCGACGGAGCCGCAGGACACAGGTCTGGAGGGCGGCCCTGGCGGTGACGGGCTGCTCCTCGCCCCACACCGCGCGCTGCAAGTACTCGGCGGAGACCGTGGAGTTGGCGTGCAGGAGCAGCGCGGCGAGCAGGTTCGCGGGCTTGGAGGGCTGGAGGACGACGGTGTCGGGTCCGTCCGCGAGGGCCAGCGGGCCCAGGAGCCGGAAACGCATCACGCCCGGCGCCCCCAGGGAGCGTCCCGCCTCTCCTGCCGGGTCTGCCGGGTCTGCCGCTCCTGCCGGTCCCGCCGGCCCTGTCGGCTCATCCGTTCCCGTGGGTCCTGCCGCCCCTGCGCGGGTCGACATTCCTAGTCCCAGCCGTTGACCAGTTTGCACACCTGGGCGGGTGCGGATTCCGGGGGCAGTTGGCCGATGAGGTCCGCCAACTCCGTACAGATCAGCCGGGTGACGTGGTCGGCGGTGGGCGGGGGGCCCGCGGGGGTGGTGGCCGACGCGGCGCCGGTGGAGAGCGCGAGGGCGGCGAGGGCGATTCCGGTGACGAGGGCGGCGGCTCTGGCCGGGCGGCGCTGCTTCTTGGCAAGCGGTGACCTGGACACGTTTTCCCCTTCGACGGTGGCGTCGGAGCCGGGGTTCGTCCCGGCTCGAACGACCATGCCAGCGCAGAACGCACCACAAGAGGGGCCTCGGTGTCAGCTTGCTGCACAGGGGACCGCCGCCCTGTGCAGCAAGCTGACACGGTCCGCCGTGACCGGTGGGCCCGGACGGGGAACGGGGGGCGGGGAACGGCGGGGGGAACGGCCGGGGGGGCGGGGAACCGCGCGGGGCGGGGAACGGCGCGCGGGGAACGGGGTCGGCCCCGGGACGTTTGGAGGAACGTCCCGGGGCCTGCGGGTCATCCTACGGTGACACCCGGAGGGTCACCGTAGTCGGGAGGACGCCGGCTCATCCGTCCGTCGCGATGGCGTTCAGGACGTTCATCCGGCCCGCCCGGAAGGCCGGGACGAGAGCGGCGAACAGTCCGACGAGGGCGGAGCAGGCGAAGACCGTGAGGATCGTCGGCCACGGGATCTCCAGGACCTCCAGACCCTCCAGCGCCAGCAGCTTCTGGGCCGCGGTGCCCCAGCCCATCCCGAGTCCGAGTCCGAGCAGCGCCCCGAAGAGGGCGATGACCACGGACTCCAGCCGGATCATGCGGCGCAGCTGGCGGCGGGAGAGCCCGATGGCGCGCATCAGGCCGATCTCGCGGGTCCGTTCGACCACGGACAGGGCGAGGGTGTTCACCACACCGAGCACCGCGACGATGATCGCCAGGGCGAGCAGGCCGTACACGATGTTCAGCAACTGGCCGATCTGGTCCTTCAGGTCTTCCTTGAAGTCGGCCTGGTTCTGCACCTTGTAGACCGGGTACTCGGCCATCGCGCTCTTCAGGGCCGCGTACGCCTCCTTCTCCTTGCCCTCCTCGGCCTTGCCGAACATGGCCACGTTCTGCGGCATCCGGTCGGCCGGGACGTAGGACGTCGCCGTCGTGAGGTTGGTGTACATCGCGCCGCGGTCGATGTTGGTGTCGTCGGAGGTGATGGCGGCGACCTTCAGCTTCGCCGTCTCCCCCGCCTTGAACGCGACGGTGAGGGTGTCGCCGACCTTGACCCCGTGCTTCTCGGCGTAGTCCTCGCCGACGGACATGGCGTTCTTGCCGTACGCCTTCGAGAGGTCGCCGGAGAGCGCGGTGCGCCGGACGTCCTGCTGGTACGTCGGGTCGGCGGCGGTGACCCCCTCGTCCACCGTCTTTCCGTCGGGGGCGGTGATCTTCGCCTTGACGTAGGTGTAGTTCGTCATGTGCTCCAGGCCCGGCACGGCGTTCAGGGCCTCGGCGGCCTGGGGCACGATCGGCCGCCCGGCGCCGCTGTCCTGGACGATGAAGTCCGCTCCGACCGACTTGTCGAGCTCCTCGGTGGCCGAGGCCACCATGGAGGACCCGACGACGGACAGGCAGGCCACCAGGGCGAGCCCGATCATCAGGGCGGCGCCGGTCGCTCCCGTACGCCGGGGGTTGCGCAGGGCGTTGCGCTCGGCCAGCCGGCCGACCGGGCCGAAGAGCCGCAGGACGACGACGCTCAGGGCGCGCACCACCACACCGGCCAGGAGCGGGCCGATCACGATGAAGCCGATCAGGGTCAGCAGCACGCCGAGGGCGAGGAACGTCGAGCCTTCGGTGGCCTTGTCCGCCTGGGTCGTCGCCCACAGCGCCGCACCGCCGGCCGCCGTCAGGAACAGGCCGATACCGGCCCTGATCCAGCCGGACCTGCCGTCGGCGGGGGTCCCGGCGTCGCGCAGCGCGGCCATCGGCGAGACCTTGCCGGCCCGGCGGGCCGGTATGTACGCGGCGAGAACCGTGACGACGACGCCGAGCACGAGGCCGATCGCGGGGGTCGTCCAGGCGACGGTCAGGTCGCCGGTGGACAGCTCCATGCCCACGGCGCCCATCGCCTTCATCAGCCCGACGGCGAGACCGACGCCGGCCGCGACGCCGAGCACGGAGCCGACGATGCCGAGGAGGACCGCCTCCACCAGCACGGAGCGGTTGACCTGCTTGCGGCTGGACCCGATGGCCCGCATCAGGCCGATCTCACGGGTCCGCTGGGCGACCAGCATCGAGAAGGTGTTGACGATGAGGAAGATGCCGACGAGGAAGGCGATTCCGGCGAAGCCGAGCATCGCGTACTTCATGACGTCCAGGAAGGAGCCCATGGAGTCCTTGTTGGCGTCCGTGGCCTCCTGCTGGGTCTGGAGCTTGTACGCGGCCGAGCCGTCGAGGACGGTGGCGACGTTCTTCTTCAGCTGGGTGTCGCTGACGCCGCTCTCCGCGCTCACCAGGATCTGGGTGAAGACGTCGGGGGCGCCGAGCAGCTGCTTCTGGGCGGTGGCGGTGTCGAGGTAGACGACGGCCGCGCCCGGGTTGGTGACGGTGAACGACGCGATGCCGCTGATCTTCGCCGTGATGTCACCGGTGGCGGCGATGGTGCGCAGCTCGTCACCGATCTTGAGCTTGTGCTTCTTCGCGGTGTCGGCGTCGACCATCACCTCGGTGGGGCCGCGGGGTGCGTGTCCGGAGGTGATCTCCATCGAACGCAGGTCGTTCTCGGTCCAGTTGCCCGCGATGGTGGGGGCTCCGGTCTCGGAGCCCATGTTCTTGTTCTCGCTGTTGACGACGGTGACCGCCATGGAGAAGACGGCGCCCTCCGCCTTCTTCACGCCGTCGGCCTTCGCGACCTCCTGGACGGCGGAGGCGGGCAGCGAGACGGGCTTGCCGTTGTCGGGCTGCTCGTCGTTCCCGCCGGCCGTCTTCGGGCTGACGGTGACGTCGGGCGAGGTCACCGCGAAGAGCTTGTCGAAGGTGGTGTTCATCGTGTCGGTGAAGACGAGCGTGCCGCAGACGAACGCCACGGACAGCAGCACCGCCACGGCGGAGAGGGCCATCCGGCCCTTGTGCGCGAGGAAGTTGCGCACCGAGGTCTTCCAGACAGTCATGACGTCCGCCCACGTGCGTCGAAGTGCTTCATGCGGTCGAGGACCTGCTCCGCGGTCGGGTTGTACATCTCGTCGACGATGGAACCGTCGGCGAGATACAGCACCCGGTCCGCGTAGGAGGCGGCGACGGGGTCGTGGGTGACCATGACGATGGTCTGGCCCAGCTCGTCGACCGACTTGCGGAGGAAGGACAGGACTTCGGCCCCGGCGCGGGAGTCCAGGTTTCCGGTGGGCTCGTCACCGAAGATGATCTCCGGCCGGGCGGCGAGCGCCCTGGCGACGGCGACACGCTGCTGCTGACCGCCCGAGAGCTGGGTGGGCCGGTGCTTGAGGCGCTCGGAGAGCCCGACCGTCTCCACGACCTGCTGGAGCCAGGCGGCGTCGGGCTTGCGGCCCGCGATGTCCATCGGCAGCGTGATGTTCTCGATCGCGTTGAGCGTCGGGAGCAGGTTGAACGCCTGGAAGATGAACCCGATCCGGTCGCGCCGGAGCTGGGTGAGCTTCTTGTCCTTGAGCTTGGTGATCTCGGTCTCGTCGAGGAAGATCTCGCCCGACGTCACCGTGTCGAGCCCGGCCAGGCAGTGCATCAGGGTCGACTTGCCGGAGCCGGACGGGCCCATGATCGCCGTGAACTGCCCGCGGGCGATGTCCACATCGACATGGTCGAGCGCGACGACCCGGGTCTCCCCGGTGCCGTACGCCTTCACGACCTGCCGCGCTCGCGCCGCGACGGCCGTACGCCCTCCAGTGCCCCCGTGCCTGGGAATGGTCACAGCCGTTGTCACGGTATTTCTCCTATGTCAGTCGATGACTGGACGTCATTGGGTACGGTCCGAGTCTGGGTTCTGGACGGTGTCCGGCGCGATGGTGCCCAGCGCAGTCTTCAGGTGGGGTTTTCCCTACCTGCCCCCCTGCGGTGGGCCCTAGGTCGTGTCCGCAAAGTCTCGTCTGGCCCACCCAGAGGGCGGACGACGATACTTTGCGGACACTCCCTAGGGCGTAAGAACAGGTTAAGGAAACGCCCCCTGCCGCCACGTCCTCCGCCGGGAGGAACGGGCCCTGGCCACCATGAGGGGGCACCCCCTAGGGGACTCGCCCCCCAGGGGGAGGCGAGGTCAGGGGCACCGTTCGCCCCGGCGGGACCCCGGGCGGGGCGGCCACCCAACCGGAGCGGAGGCGTCCGCCGGTGCCCCCTTGCCCACCCTGCCCTTCCCCCCGCCGAACCCCTCGACGGTTCTCCTCGTCCCGCCCCGTACGGCGCTCCCGGATGAGACAGTGCCCCGGGAGATACGTGCATAGGGAAGGAAACCCGGTGAGCGGCACGGACGACAAGAGCGACGTGGGCGCGGACGACACAGCGGCAGGCTCCGCCCCCGGCGCGGACAGGACCGGCACGGGCGCGGACGCCAAAGCCGGCCCAGGCGCGGGCTCCGGGACGGGCCCCGGCGCGGGGGCGAGTACGAGTACGGGCCCCGGCGCGGGCGGGGACGGCACGGGCGGGCCGCCCGCCCTCACCACCCCCCGGGGCCGCCGCCCCGTCGTGGCGGCGCTCATGCTCGGCATGGCGCTGGCGGCCATCGACGGCACCATCGTGTCCACCGCCGTCCCCCAGATCGTCGGGGACCTCGGCGGGTTCACCGTCTTCTCCTGGCTCTTCTCCGGCTATCTGCTGGCCGTCACCGTCACGCTCCCCCTGTACGGGAAGCTCTCCGACACCTTCGGCCGCAAGCCGGTCCTGATAGCCGGGATCATCCTGTTCCTGATCGGCTCGATCCTCTGCGCGGCCGCCTGGAACATGGGCGCGCTCATCGCGTTCCGCATCGTCCAGGGCCTGGGCGGCGGCGCGCTCCAGGGCACGGTCCAGACCATCGCGGCCGACCTCTACCCGCTCAAGGAACGCCCGCGCATCCAGGCGAAGCTGTCGACGGTCTGGGCCACCTCCGCGGTCGCCGGACCGGTGGTCGGCGGGCTGCTCGCCGGGTACGCCGACTGGCGGTGGATCTTCCTGATCAACCTCCCGGTCGGGGCGATCGCCCTCTGGCTGGTGGTCCGCCACCTCCATGAACCCGCACGCCCCCGCCCCGCCGTCCGGCCCCGCGTCGACTGGGCGGGCGCGCTCGCCGTCTTCGCGACCGGCGCCCTGCTGCTCACCGCGCTCGTACAGGGCGGTGTCGCCTGGCCCTGGCTCTCGGCGCCCTCGCTCGGCCTGTTCGGGGTGAGCGCGGTGCTGGCCGCGCTCACCGTCGTCATCGAACGGCGGGCGGCGGAGCCGATCATCCCGGGCTGGGTGTGGCGTCGGCGCACCATCGCCTCGGTCAACCTGGCGCTCGGCGCGCTGGGCCTGCTGATGGTCGCGCCGACCGTCTTCCTCCCCACGTACGCCCAGTCGGTGCTGGGCCTCGGCCCGATAGCGGCCGGGTTCGTGCTCTCCGTGATGACGCTGAGCTGGCCCGTCACGGCGGCCCTGTCCGACCGGGTCTACAACCGCATCGGCTTCCGGCTCACCGCGATCATCGGCATCGGTGCGGCCCTGCTGATCCTGCTGGCCTTCCCCCTGCTCCCCTACCCCGGCGAGCCCTGGCACCCGGCCCTGCTCATGCTCCTGCTCGGCGCGGCCCTCGGCCTCTTCCAGCTCCCCCTGATCGTGGGCGTCCAGTCGACGGTCGGCTGGGCGGAGCGCGGTACGACGACGGCGTCCGTCCTCTTCTGCCGCCAGGTCGGCCAGAGCATCGGCGCGGCCGTCTTCGGGGCCGTCGCCAACGGCGTCCTGGCCGCCCGCCTCCTCGACGCCCCGGTGACCGGCCTCCCCGACGACCTGGACGCGGTCGCCCGCGCCCTGGAGGAGCCGGGCACCCTTTCCGCGGCGGCCACGGACTACCTGCGCCGGGCGGTCGACGCCGCGGTGGACCACGTCTACATCGGGGCCGCCGGAGCCGCGGCCCTGGCCCTGCTCGCCCTGATCACCCTCGCCCCGCGCCGCTTCCCGGTCATCACCGAGACCGTCGCCGCCCCCAGGACCGGGGCGGCCGGCCGGCAGGACAGCCCCTCCTAGCCGCCGCGGTCACGGAGCTGTCCGCGAGCGCCCCGCCTTGATAGGCAAGTCGCTACTTGCCTATTGTGGGGTCATGGCGGACGATGTCTTCAAGGCCCTGGCCGACCCCACCCGGCGGCACATCCTCGACGAACTGACGGAACGGAACGGCCAGACCCTGTTCGAGATATGCGCGCGACTGGCCACCAGACACGGCCTGGGCCTGTCCCGCCAGGCGGTCAGCCAGCACCTGGCCGTCCTGGAAGCGGCGGGGCTGGTCGTCACGCGCCGCCAGGGCCGCTACAAGTTCCACGACCTCGACACCGAACCCCTTGAGCACATCGTCAGCCGGTGGCTCGGGCCGAAAGCACCGGAGAGCACCCCATGAGGATCAATTTGACCAGCGTCTTCGTCGAAGACCAGGAGAAGGCCCTGCGCTTCTACACGGACGTACTGGGCTTCCGGAAGAAGCACGACGTCCCGCTCGGCGGCGAGGACCGCTGGCTGACCGTGGTCTCACCGGAGGACCCCGACGGCACCGAACTCCTCCTGGAGCCGAACAAGCACCCCGCCGTACGGCCGTACACGACGGCCCTGGTCGAGGACGGCATCCCGGCCACCGCCTTCGCCGTGGACGACGTCCAGGCCGAGTTCGAGCGACTGAGCAAGCTCGGCGTGCGGTTCACCCAGGAGCCGACGGAGATGGGCGCCGTCACCACGGCGGTCCTGGACGACACCGTCGGCAACCTGATCCAGATCATGCACGGTTCCTGACACGGAGCACGGGCGCGGCGCGGGCCGCCCTCAGGTGCGCGTCCACGACGTACTGCCTGCCCCCTCCTCGCAGGTGACGTCGCCGCCCCCGGTTCTCTGATCAGGGCGTCGAGCCGTCCGTCTACCGGGCGTCGAGCCGTCCGCCTACCGGGCCGGGCTCGTGGCGCAGGGGATTCCGCAGGAGGAAGCCGCAGGAGGAAGCCGCAGTCTGGACAGAGGCGATGGAACCTATTCGCACGAGCCGGGAAGCCCCGCTGACGGACGGTGCGCGTCGGGCCCTCGGCTCATCAGGGATGCTCCACAGTGATCGCCTGCACCGGGCAGGCGATCACGGCCTCCTGGACCAGCGGGGCATCCTCCCGCTCGCCGGAGTCCGGCAGCAGCTCGACCACGCCGTCATCGTTCTGCGTGAAGACGCCGGGGGCGTGCTGCACGCACCTGGCCGCCCCGATGCACCGGTCGGTGTCGATGTCGATGTCGATACGCATCCGTTTCCGCCTCTCCTTCCCCCTCTTCGCCGTTGCCGTCTCCCCCCTCCCGCTACCAGGTGACCGGCAGTTCGGCGACGCCCTCCTGCGTGGTCGCGGTGGTGCTCCGCACCTGGTCGGCGGGGACGGCCAGGCGCAGTGTGGGAACACGCCGCAGCAGGGTGTTCAGTGCGATCTCCATCTCCGCGCGGGCCAAGTTCTGACCCACGCACTGGTGGATGCCGTAGCCGAAGGCGACGTGGCGGGTGGCCCGGCGGCGGATGTCGAGGACATCGGGTCCGTCCCACGCGCCGGGGTCCCGGTTCATCAGCATCGTGGAGATGATCACTCCGTCTCCGGCCCTGATGGTGTGCCCCGCGATCTCGATGTCCGCGACGGCCGCTCGCAGAAGCGCGTCACCGGCCGAGATGAGCCGGTTCAGCTCCTCGACGGCTGCCGCCGTCAGTGTGGGATCGGCCCTCAGCACCGCTGCTTGCTCCGGGTGTTCGAGCAACGCGAAGACGGAGGTGGCGATGGTCGCCGAGGTGGTCTCGTTCCCGCCGGTCGCCAGAACCGTGCAGAGCAGGACCAGTTCGTCCCGGTCCGCCTCGTCACGAAGCGGGTGGGCCGCGAGGAGCTCGTCGATCAGCCCGTCACCGGGATTCCGCTCCTTCCGCGCGATCAACTCACGCAGATGGTCCTGGATGTCGGTGAAAGCGTGTTGGGAGGTGTGCGTCTCCTTCTCCGGAGAGCCCAGCAGGGTGCTCCGGACCAGGTCTTTGAGCAGGTGCCGTTCCTCACGCGGCACGCCGAGGAACGCGAAGGACGCGTCGCATGCCAGCGGCAGCGAGTAGGCCCGGACGAGTTCGGCGCCGTCGCCCCCGGCGAACATCGCGTCGATGAGCTCTTCCGCGGTGCGCTCGATCTGCGGGCGCAGGGCGGCGATCCGGCGGATGCCGAAGCTCGACGCCAACAGCCGCCTTTGCCCGGCGTGCACGGGGTCGTCCGTGCCGATCAGCGGGAGCTCGGGCACCTCCTGCCCGGCCAGACAGGGGAAGCCCGGACGGCTCGTGCTGGATGACAGCCGGGAATCGCGCAACAGGGCCCTGCCCTCGGCGTTCCCGGCCACGAGCCACACCTCGCGACCGTCGCCCAGGGACACTCGTGAGAGCGGCCTGCGCTTCCGCAGCTCGACGTAGCCCGGGGGCATTTCGTAAGGGCAACTCCTGTACATCGGGTACGTCGGAGCCTGGCCCGTGTCCTGAGGGGTAACTGTCACCGTCTTCCTCACCCTATGCCGGGCCGCACGCGGACCGATCACCAATCCCGTACGCGACGGGAGACCGAGGACCCGGCCCGCCGCCGCGGCGGACTCCCGGCACCCTGCGACGCGCCGGACGGTCCCGCCAACAGAGTGCCGACCCGCCGGTCCGCGACGCCATCCGAAACGGTCATGTTCATCCTCATGTGGCTTCTCCGGCCGTGTGTTCGCCGCCCGATCAGCGCCGGGGCCCGTTCCCCTACCGGCCCCGGTCTCGTTGTTCATTCACGCGCCGAGCGGTGGGACCACACCTGCTGACAGCCGCAGGCGCGACATCCGGACACCGTGCCCACGACCGCGCCGGACGCGCTGGGCATCAGCACCTGTGAGGGATGAGACATTGCACCAGAAGCACGACACATTGGGCGGTCCCCGGCTCGCGGCGCTGGCCTCGGGCGGCTGCATCTCCCGCGTGCTGGCGGTGACGGCCAGACTGGGACTCGCGGACATCCTGGACGGCGGCTCCATGACGCCGGACGACCTCGCGGCACGCACCGGGACCGACCAGGACGTACTGCTCCGCATCCTGCACGTGCTGTCCCACTACGAGATCTTCGAAAGCGCCCCGGACGGAACCTTCGCCCTGGCCGAAGAGTTCGCCGCGCTCCGGAAGGACCATCCCCACTCTGTGCGAAACCGCTGCATCCTGCTGGCGGAAACCTACGACGACGCCTTCGGCGCACTCCTCAGCACCGTGCGGACCGGCCGCCCCGGATTCGACAAGGTCTTCGGATCCTCCCTGTATGAGTACCTCGAAGGTGACCCGGCCACGGAGCAGGTCTTCGACGCCGCGATGGCCGAGCTGGCACAGTCGGCGGCGGAGGCCGTCGCCGAGCAGTTCGACTTCTCCGCAGTACGGTGTGTGGTCGACATCGGTGGGGGCAACGGCACAGTACTCGGCGCGATCCTGGCCAGGAACCCGCACCTGGAGGGCGTGTGCGTCGACCGGCCCAGCGTCTGTGCCCGGTCGGCCACCCGGATGGCGGCGGCCGGCCATCCCCACGGCGGGCGGCTCAGCTTCCACCCGGCAAACATCTTCGAGTCGGTGGCCGACGGCGGCGACCTGTACCTGCTGAAGAACGTCCTGCACGACTGGCCCTGGCACCTGTGCCTGCGCATTCTCGCGTCCGTGCGGAACGCGATGACGCACTCGCCGGCTTCCCGCGCACCCGGTGCGGCCCCGCCCCGCCTTATCGTGCTCGAACCACTCCTCGACCGGGAAGCCGACTCCGTCCACGCTCTCTTCCGGACGGTGATCTCCGGAAGCGGGGCCGGCGCCTTCGAAACGCCCGAGGACATGCGGCGGCTGCTCACCGAGGCCGGCCTGGACCTGCTCTCGGTCACCGGACTGGCCAGCGGACACCACGCCTTCGAGTGCACGCCACGGATCCCGCTCCCCTCCCCGCAGACGGGCCGGTGACCGGAAACAGGGACGGCACCTCCTCCCTTTCGGCCGACGAACACCCGGCGGCTTCGGACCCCGGCCTCCACAGGTCCACCGGCCCCGCTCAGCCGAGGACCAGCCGAGGAAGGTAACGCGCGTCAGGGCCGTACGCTGCGCGAAGGCGCTGCGCCTTGCGTTCGTAGCGTCGGGGGAGGCGGTGACAGCCGACGGGCCAGGCAGACCTGATCGTTCCGTGATCAGGTGGATCTTCGAGCCGTACTCCGCGACGGCGCCTCCGGCACCACCCGCTGGAACAGCTCCCACAACTCGCCCGGCACCAGCCGCCCAACGATCCCCACCATGGCCAACACTCTACGGAGTCGTCCAAATGAGGTGACTTCCTACTGGTGTCATCCCGAATCCACCGGTGCCGTCGGTGCCGTCGGTGCCGTCGGTGCCGATCGAACGACCCGGCGAGATTTTTCAGATTGACCGAAAAGAATTCCTCCGCAGGGGCCATCTCCGCTTTGCGGCTCGATTCTCGGCTTCATCCGAGGCCTTCCGGTGGGCGCATCGCACACCTGGGACGCCCTCCCGTGGCCAGTCTCCGCGCCGGCGCCCGCCATCGCGAGCGCGCCGCCGCGCAAATACCACAACGCCCAAAGCCCGCTGGCCACTTCTCGACAAAATCACTCTGCCTACGGACTATGCCGCAGACCGGATCATCCGCCGCGCAAGCATGTCTACGATGTGGTCAACCCCTGACAGGAAAGACCGCTTCCGCTTTCCTCCGATGCACCAAGGTGATCACCACCTTCTCGGAACGGCCGCATACTTCTGCCCGGTAGAACTGAGGAACCGCATCCATGCCGAAACCAGCACCAGCCAGTCAGCACCGGCCGAGGAAAGCGCCGAGGGCCGCGATAGCCCCGCTCGTGGCCGTGTTGTCGGCGAGTGCCGTCGCCGGAGCCGTGGCAGCGACTCTGGCGCCTTCGGAGGCCCGCGGCTGGGTTGTGGCGGTGGTTCTCACCGCCTGGGTGGCCCTGGCCGTCACGCTCGCCACCGCTCACGGCGTCACCCGGCGGGCCCGGCGCTCGGCCTCCGACCGGGGCGCGGAGGCCGAACGGCTCAAGGCCTCGCTGGCCGCTCTCGAAACGGACACGGCGCACACCGCCGACGTGGCGCTGCCCGCGTTGATCCAGCTGGTACGCGGCGGAGTGAAGGCCTCCGACGCCCTCGGCCGGATCCCGCTGCCGCGCAGCCCCCGTCAGCGCAAGCTGCTGCACGTCCTCGCGACCACGGTCGACGGGCAGGCGCAGCAGACCGCCTCGCTGCGGACGGAGAGCACCCGGGTCCACGACGAGCTGGGAGCGGAGAACGCACGGCTCCGTGAGGAGCTGCACGCGCTGACCTCCGAGGTGGACCGGTTCACGCGTGAGACGCTGCCGGGCGTGGTCGCCAGGCTCCGTGACGGCGAGTCCGGCGCCACGGTGCAGTCCGAGGTGTACCTGCCGGAGCAGCCGCTGCTGCGCGCGTCGATCGAGGCGGTGCTCCGGGAGCTCGCGCTCAGCGAGCGCCGTGCTCTCGCGGCGACGACCGCGTCGGCCAAGGCGCTCAGCCGTGTCCAGGCGAAGTCCGTCAGCATGCTCGCCGATCTGCGCGGCATGCAGGAACGTCACGGCGAAGAGGTCTTCGGGGATCTGCTGAGGCTGGACCACAGCACCTCGCAGCTCGGTCTGATGACGGACCGGCTGGCGCTGCTGATGGGCGGCCGGCCGAGCCGCGCCTGGAACAGGCCGATCGTCATGGAGAGCATTCTGCGGGGCGCGGTCGGCCGCATCGCCGCCTATCAGCGCGTCCGGCTGCACTGCTCGTCCAGCGTCTCCATCTCCGGCTTCGCCGCCGAAGGCGTCATGCACCTGCTCGCCGAACTGATGGACAACGCCGCCAACTTCTCGCCGCCCATCGACGAGGTGCACGTCTACGTCGAGGAACGCGGCACCGGGATCGTCATCACCATCGAGGACAGCGGTCTGAAGATGGCCGACGCGGCGATGCGACGGGCGGCGGACTCCGTCGCCGGCCGGATGACCGACCTCGCGACCCTCCAGGGCACCCGGCTCGGCCTCGCCGTCGTGGGACGGCTCGCGCTCAAGCACCGGATCAGCGTCAACTATCGTCCGTCCTCACGCGGCGGCACCGGCGTGGTCGTCCTGCTGCCCCGGCACCTGATCGCGCAGGAGCCCCGGGAGAACCACCCGGCTCCGGTCCAGCGGGCGGTCGCCGCGCCCGCCGCAGCCGCACAGGCGCCCGCGCCGACGCCGCCCGCGACCCCGACACCGGCCGCACCGGCTTCCCCGGCGCCTCCGCTCGCACCCGAGCCCACGCCCGTACAGCCGTCACCGTCCTCCACACCCCCGCCCGCCGCCCCCGCGCCCCTGGCACCCTCCGTGCCCGAAGCGGTCGCGCCCGCCGCCGTAACGCCTCCGGCGCCCGCAACGGCGGAGAACCACCTCGTGGTCCGTCCGCGCGAGCACGGGCGGGAGGCCGTCGGCCCGGCGGTGAGCTCCACCCCTGGAGGTCTGCCCGTACGCACGCCCGGCCGCACCATGGCCGAGGCGGACCGGGAGCGCGGCCGTCACCGCGGCTCGCCCGCGCCCGCCTCTCCGGGGGACCCGCGCGGCAACACACCGCGGACCTCACCGCCACGCAGCGCGGGACAGCAGTTCGGCGCCTTCCGGCGCGGTACCAAGCCCGGAGGCAATCTCGGAGCCAATACCGGAGGCAGTCCCGGAGGCAGTCCCGGAAACCCCCAAGGCAGGGCCGGAGGCGCCGACGGCAGAGCCGAAGGACCCGACGGCGGGACCGTACCGCCGACCACCGCTCCGTAACCCGGAACGCCCATCCGTTCGGTGTCCGGTCCACCGGACGCGCTCGCTCGAACACCCGAGATTGGAGGTACGGGCCCTCGCCGCTCCCCCGGCGCCGCGGTCCCGTTCACTCATCATGCAGACCACAGACAACAGCCTCACCTGGCTCCTGCAGAGGCTCCTCGAGCAGACCCCCGGCACCCGGCACGCCCTGGCCCTGTCACGCGACGGGCTCAAGCTCTGCTGGACCGAGCACCTCACCCTGGACCAGGCCGATCAACTGGCGGCCATCTGCTCGGGCATGCAGGCGCTCGCACAGGGCGCTTCCATCGAGTTCGGCGACAGCACCGGAGGCGTCCGGCACTCGATGACCGAGTTCCACGGCGGTCTGCTCTTCATCGTCGAAGCCGGTGAGGGCGCGCATCTGGCCGTCGTCGCCACGGAGGAGGCCGACCCCAGCGTGGTGGGCCACCAGATGACGGAGATGGTCGAGCAGATCGGCGAGCACCTGCGCGCCGCACCACGCGGCGAGGTGCCGAGGAGCGCGTCATGACCCTTCGCCCCGTCGACACCGGAGCTCCCGACCGGCTCTACACGGTCACCGGCGGACGGAGCCGCTCCGCTGACTCCTTCGACCTGGTGACCCTCGTGGTCAGCGAGTGCCGGCCCACCGCCGGAATGCAGTCGGAGCACGCGCAGATCCTCGACCTGTGCCGCCACCCGACCGCCGTCGTCGAGATCGCCGCCGAGCTCTCGCTTCCCGTCACCGTGGTGCGCATCCTGCTCGACGACCTCCACGACATGGGCCGTATCACCGCCCGCCACCCCCGCTCGGCCACCTCACCCAGCGCGCTGCCCGACTCCGACCTGCTGAAGGAGGTGCTCCATGGACTCCGGAAGCTATGAGCTGCCGGACCGGCGCACGCCGCTGGCCGACGCCGCGGAAACCGGCCTGAAGATAGTCGTCGTCGGAGGATTCGGCGCCGGCAAGACCACGCTCGTCCACTCGGTGAGCGAGATCCGGCCGCTGAACACCGAAGAGGTCATGACGCAGGCGGGCGTCGGCGTCGACGAGACGGACGGTGTCGACGCCAAGACGACGACCACGGTCGCCTTCGACTTCGGACGCATCAGCCTCAACGAGCGCATCGTGCTCTATCTGTTCGGCGCCCCGGGCCAGGAGCGCTTCTGGTTCCTGTGGGACCGCCTGTTCTCCGGCACGCTCGGCGCCGTGGTCCTCGTGGACACCCGTCGGATGGGCGACTCCTGGTACGCGATCGACCGGCTGGAACACCACGGCACACCGTTCGTGGTGGCGGTCAACCGCTTCGACGACGACCTCGCCCACTCCCTCGACGAGATCCGTCAGGCCCTGGCGCTGCCCGAGCACATCCCGATGATCGACTGCGACGCCCGGGTCCGGCGGTCCAGCAAGAACGTACTGATCACGCTCGTCGACCATCTGCGCACGATGGCCATCGCCCGGGAGACGACACCATGAGCACCTCCAGCCCCTCCTTCCATCCCCAGGCCCCCTCCGGCTGCCCGGTCGGTGGCGGCGCCGGCGCGGTGCGGCTGTCCGGAGCCTCCTACCAGCAGACGCCCACGGAGCTCTACCGTTCGCTGCGACGGGATCACGGGGCGGTGGCGCCGGTACTGCTGGACGGTGACGTTCCGGCCTGGCTGGTCCTCGGCTACGCCGAACTGTCCTACGTCACCACGCACGACGAACTGTTCGCGCGGGACTCACGCCGCTGGAACCAGTGGGAGACCATTCCCCCGGACTGGCCGCTGATGCCGTTCGTCGGCTACCAGCCGTCGGTGCTCTTCACCGAGGGCGACGAGCACCGGCGCAGGGCCGGCGTCATCACCGAAGCCCTCGAAGGCATCGACCAGTTCGAGCTGGCACGCGACTGCCGGCGCATCGCCGACCGGCTCATCGCGGACTTCGCCGGAAGCGGCCGGACGGAACTGATGAGCAGTTACGTCCACGCCCTGCCGATGCGGGCCGTGGTCCAGATGTGCGGCATGCCCGTGTCGGGCTCCGACACCCAGCAGTTGGTGGACGACCTGCGCATCTCGCTCGACGCCGGCGAGGGCGACGACCCGGTGGCGGCCTACGGCCGCGTCGGCGACCGGCTGCGCCAACTGGTCAAGGACAAACGGGCGGCACCCGGCGCCGACGTCACCTCCCGCATGGTGACGCACGGGGCGGGCCTCACGGACGAGGAGATCGTCCAGGACCTGATCTCGGTGATCGCCGCGGCCCAGCAGCCCACCGCGAACTGGATCTGCAACACGCTGCGGCTGCTCCTGACGGACGAACGCTTCGCGCTGAACGTCTCCGGCGGCCGGCTCAGCGTCGGCGAGGCGCTCAACGAGGTCCTGTGGCTCGACACCCCGACGCAGAACTTCATCGGCCGCTGGGCCGTACGGGACACCCAGCTCGGCGGCCGGCACATCCGGGCGGGCGACTGCCTGGTCCTCGGACTCGCCGCGGCCAACACCGACCCGGAGATCTGGCCGGAGTCGTACGTCGGGGCCGAGAACTCCGCGCACCTGTCGTTCAGCGGCGGCGAACACCGCTGCCCCTACCCCGCACCGCTCCTGGCCGACGTGATGGCCCGTACGGCGGTGGAGACGCTGCTGGAACAGCTGCCGGACCTGATGCTGGCGGTTGAGCCGACGGAGCTCTCCTGGCGTCCTTCGATCTGGATGCGCGGGCTGTCGACGCTGCCGGTCCAGTTCAGCCCGATGGCGCAGTAGCGGACCGTCGCGGGGCGACCGGGGGCGAGCGAGGGCGAGCGGGGCGCGGTAGCCGCCCCGTAGCTGAGCGGTGCGAGCGGCCGGAGTCCGTGGTGGATCCGGCCGCTCGGGTCGACGCCGACGTTCCGGTCAGCCGGACACCGGCGTGAAGCGGACCGGCAGGCTCTGCGGCCCTCGGGTGAAGACACCCCGCTCGACCGGGTCGAAGCCGTCGGCCAGCCGCAGGTCCGGCATCGCGTCCAGCAACTGGCCCACCCCGATCTCGACCTCGGCCTTGGCCAGCAGAGCACCGACGCAGAAATGCCGGCCGAGTGCGAAGGCGAGATGGTCGGCCGCCGCCGAGAAGGCGTTCGTGGCGGTCAGGTCCTCACGGAAGATGTCGAAGACATCGGGGTTCCGGTAGCGGTCCTCGTCACGGTTGGCGGCGCCTATCAGGCAGGTGACGGTGACACCCGCCGGTACGGTGCCGCCGCTGAGCGCCACCTCCGTCGCCGACTTGCGCATGATCATGTGCACCGGCGGTGTGTAGCGCAGCGTCTCGGCGAAGGCGCGGGATATCAGGGTGCGGTCGGCGCGGACCGCCGCCAACTGCTCCGGGTGGCGCAGCAGATTGGTGAAGATACCGGCGATGGCCTTGTCGGTGGTCTCGCCCCCGGCGGCCAGCAGCAGACTGCAGAACGCCTTGATGTCCTCGTCGCCCATCCGGACGCCGTCGACCTCCGCGGTGCACAGGGTCGACAGCAGATCGTCGCCCGGCGCCTCCCGCCGCTTCCGGATGATCGGCAGCATGTACTCGGCGAACTCGACGCGCGTACGCTCACCGGCCCGTGTCACCTCCGGATCACCGGAGAGATTGCCGAGAAACGCGATGACGGCCGTGTACCAGCCGTGAAAGCGCTCATAGTCGGACTTGTCCAGTCCGAGCATGTCGGCAATGACGTTGACAGGAAAGCGGGTGGCATAGTCGGCGACCAGATCGACGGAACCCGCGTCACGGAACCCGTCGATCAATTCGCGCGAATTGCGCTCGATGACCGGTAGGAACTTCTCGCGCAGGTCGCTGCCCCGGAAGGCCGGTGCCACCAGGGCCCGACGCACGGCGTGCTCGCGCCCGCTGAGCTGGAGAATCGTCCGCCCGTGTACGGGTTCGATCTGCCAGTCGTAGTTCTCCGTGGTGAATTCGCCTTCTTTGTCCTTGAAGACGCGCTCGACGTCCTCGTAACGCGAGACGATGTAACTTCCGGTGGCCTCGTGCCACATGAGAGGCGTGTCCTGACGCATCAGGCGATATGCCCCATACGGATCTCTCTCGAACTCCGGTGACAGAATGTCCGGCGCTGGGACCGACATGAACACTCCCTGCTGAACGGGGAACGGAAACGTGTGAACTGAACGCTTCCATCACCTCCCGAGAACACGCGTTCGTCAAGAGTTGCCACCCGTTGCCATCCGCCGGGACCCAGACCCGCTCAGTCCTCCTGACCGTCGCCCGACGCCACCCGTCCCGTCAGCGCCGCCAGCGAGCTGCGCACATGCGCCATGTGCGCCTGGGCCTCCTCGCGGCACTCCTCGTGCTCCCGCAGGATCCGCTCCGTCTCCCGCACCACCCGCTCCTCGCGGACCCGGGCCTCGGCCAGCAGCTCCGCCGCCCGCGCCTCCGCGTCCTCCTGGCCGTGCCGGGCCGCCTCCTGCGTGGCGGCGAGGTCCCGGCCCGCCTCCGCGAGCAGCGCCTCGGCCCGCTCGGTCAGCCCCGCGAACCGGGCCTCCGACGCCGCCTCCCGGTCGGCCAGTTCGGCCTCGGCCGCCTTGAGGCGCTCCGCGTGCTCCTGCTCCTGGTGGGCCAGCACGCTCGCCGTACGGTCACGGGTCGCCGCCATCGCGGAAGCGGCCGCCGCCCGCACCTCCTCGGCGTCCTGCCGGGCCGCGGCGAGCAGGCCCTCCGCCTCCCGGACCGCCCCGGCCACCCGCTCGTCGGCCGCCCGGTCCGCCGCCGCACGCACCTCGCCGGCCGCCCCGCGCGCCGCGTCCCCGGCCGCCCGGCCCGCCGCCCCGGCCGCGTCCCGCAGCGCCTGGCCGGCCGCCACCGCCGCGGCGTCCAGCGCCTCCGCCTCGCTCTCGGCCAGCGCCAGGATCCGCTGCGCCCGCTCCCCCAGCTCCGCGTAGTCCTGCACGGGCAGCGTCGCGACGGTCTCCGCCAGCCGGGCGGACTCGGCGAGCAGCTCCTCCACCCGGCCCGTCAGCCGCGCGAGCTCGGCGAGCGCCCCATCCCGCTCGGCGATCAGGGCGGCCGTCGCCCGGTCCACCTGCTCCGGACGGTAACCACGCCCCCGCACCCCGACGACGTCGTACGCGGACACCGGTCCAGCACTCATCCCTGAAACCTCTCTCCGACCCGCCGACACGCTCTGCCACGCTCCGACACCCGTGTTACGCCAAGGATGCGGCAATTGATGCCGGAAGTCGGAATCGATCAGCGGCATTCAGGCCGGAAGCGACCGGCATCACAGACCCGGGCGAACCGGTGATCATCGGCCGGACGCCCCGGTACGCAAGGAGGCGCCCGGGCCCTTCCGGGTCCGGGCGCCTCGTACGCGCTCGTCGCTCAGCTCCGCGTACGGCTCAGATCAGGCCGTCCCACATCTGCTCCAGCAGCACCGACCACCAGCTCTCCGGCGACGCCAGCGCCGCCGGGTCCAGCGCCACCAGCTGTGCCTGGAAATCGACGGTCCAGCGGCCCGCCTGCTCCGGGTTCAGCCCGAACCGCAGCCGCCACATCCGGCCCAGCAACGCCATCGACCGCACGAACTCCGGCAGCCCGGTGTTCACGAACTGCGGCGGCACCGACTGCCCGCCGGGACCCGCCTCCACCGGCACGGCCACGATGTTCGCCGTCCCGTACTGAACACAGATCGCCCGGCCGAAGTCCGTGCCCATCACCAGATACGACCCCGCGTCCGGCGCGGGCCGCACCTGACGCTGCGCCGCCAGCTCGGCCAGCGTCGGCACCACCGGCTGACCCGGCTGCGCCCAGAAGAACGGCCCGAAATCGGCGGGCAGCCCCGCCCACACCAGGGTGTGCGCGACAACCTCCGGCACCCCCTGACGGGACACCGCACGCTGGTCGAACCGCAGGATGCCCTGCGGACCGAACGCCTGCGCCAGCTCCTCAGCCACCGCCTCCGGCGGCAGCGCGGGCGCGGGCGGCATCTGCGGCAGCGGCGCCCGCACCGGCGCGGGCCGCGCCGGGCCGTCCGCGACCTGGTGCAGCTCGCCCTGGTGCGTCAGCAGATGCTGCATGCCCTGCTGACGGCTGGCGTGATCCGTGCCGTACGGGGCGACGCTGGTGATCCGCACCTGCGGCCAGGTCTCCCGGATCATCCGGGCGCAGTACCCGCCCGGCAGCTCACAGGACTCCAGCTCGGTGTGCAGCTCGATGACCTGCTGCGGCGGCACGTTCATCGCCCGCAGCTCGTGCAGCATCTGCCACTCGGGATGCGGGGTGCCCGGCGCCGAACGGCGGATCAGCTGCTGCTCGCTGCCGTCCGGAGCCCGGAACCGCAGCACGGCCTGGTAGCCGGGGCCCACGGTCGGCTGACCGGTGGGCTGCTGCGGATAGCCGTACGCCGCCGGCGGCGGAGTGTGCCCACCGGGCGGCGGACCGGGCGGACCCGGCGGCTGCGGTACGGGACCGGGGGCCCCGACCGGCGAAGCGCCAGGGGCCCCGGGAGGACCGGGCGGACCGACCTGCCCCGGACCCGCGAACATCGTCTCCGCGTGGTGCACCCCGCCACCGGGAGGCGGCGTGGAACCCGGCGGCGGACCCGGCGGACCGGGAGGCTGCGGCGCACCCGGAACACCGGGCGGGCCGGGAGGCTGCGGGACTCCCGGGGCACCGGGCGGACCCGGCGGCCTGGGCGCACCCGCGACGCCCGCACCGATGCTGCTCCCGTCGGCGAACATCGTCGCGGCATGGTGCAACCCCCCGCCCGGAGGCGGCGTGGAACCGGGAGGCCCAGGAGGCGCGGGCGGACCGGGCGGTGGGGTGGAACCCGGCGGCGGCCCCGGCGGCGGGGTGGCACCGGGCGGGCCGAGCTGGGACACGAGCTGCGTCGGGACGTACCCGCCCGCCGGAGCACCGGGCGCACCCGGACCCGAAGGCGGCGGCGTCGCACCGGGCGGCATCCCGGGAACCCCCGGGGCACCGGGCGGCGGCGGGGTCGACGCACCGCCCCCGCGAGCCCCGCGCGGCGGCACGACCGCCTTGCTGGTGGCCGCGTCCGCGATGTCACCGGCCCCGCCCGGGGGACCCTGGTCCGGCCGGAGCGCCTGCGCCACCTGCGTACGCGGCAGCTGACTGCCCCCGGACATCAGGGCCGTGGGCGCCTCCGCCGGGACGACCGGCGGCGGCGCCTCCTCGTCGTCCGTGCCCGACAGCGGCGGCGCGAACACCGTCGCGGGCAGCGGAACCGCCCCGTCGTCGGAGTCCGAGTTGGTGTCCGTACCCGCCCAGGGCGTCGCCCCCGCGGGCACGCCGTCGGACGCCGTGGGCTCATGGGCGTCGCCACCACCGGCGGCGGGCCACGACGCGGCGGAACCCCCGGCGGAAGCGGCAGAGGAAAGCGGCGGCGACGCGTCCCCGACAGCGGAGGGCACGGGGCGGGGCTCGGGCTCCGGAACAAAAGCAGCAGGGGCAGCGGGCGCACCCGAGGCCGCCGCGGCGGCCTCCGCCGACTCCCGGCGCTCCGCACGATGATCCGGAATCCCCAGCTTGTCCGCCGCCTCCTGGAGCCACTCCGGCGGCGTCAGCAGGAACGACGTCTGGTTCAGATCCACTCGCTGCGGCGGCTCGGGAGCGGCGACCGGCGCACCGGCCGGAGTCCCGTACTCCTCCTCGTACCGCCGGATCACCTCACCCACCGGCAACCCCGGCCACAACGTCGCCTCACCGCTGTCCCGCGCGATCACCAGCCGCTGACGGCCCCCGTCCGACACGGGGCCCTCCGCCCGGTCCTCGGCCCACACCACGAAACCCAGCTCGAACTCACGGACCCGCACCTCACGGTGCTGATACGCGGGCACGTCACCGTTGACCCACTCGTCCGCCCGCTCCTGCGCCTGCGCGAAAGTCACCACCGCGCTCACCCCTCCACCGGGACAGCGCGCGCGAAGCCACCGTCCACCATCAGGTTCGCCACGGTCTCCAGCTCCGGCGGATTGCCCGCCAGCCGCTGAAGGAAGGCGTCGAAGTCCGCACCGCAGGGCAGCAGCAGCCGCTCCACACGCTCCTGGACACTCCAGCCGTCCTGGTCCCGGGCATCGTCGTACGGGCAGAACCACACCGAACCGGGATCCTGACCGCGCACCTTCACGGCGAGAATCCCGCCCTGGACGAACGCGACGCCCAGGAAATCCTTGGTGAAGTGGTCCCGCAGACACTTGTTCACGTACACCAGATCGTTCACCGCGGCCTCGTCACGCACCGTGAAGAACGGCTGGTCCACCAGCAGCCCCAGCTCCGGGTCCAACGCCGCGCCCACCGGGGCCGAACCACCCGCCGCCTTCAGGAACGAGCGGTACGCACCCGGCAGCCGGTAGCCGAGATCCTCCTCGACGCCCTGGACCTGCTGCTCACTCACCGCGGCCGCACCCTTGGGCAGCCGGAAGTGCGCCGGGCGGGTCTCCTGCAACGGGCGGGTGCCACGCCGGTGCTGATCCACATCCGTGCCCGCCAGACCGCCGTGATGACGCAGCAGCGCCTTCACCTCGACCGGCACCAACTCCATCCGCCGGCCGCCCGGCACGTGATGCCAGGTCCAGCCGTGCGGGGTCGCCACCGCGGGAATCGTGTCCCACAGGTCGTGACCGCTCGCCGCCAACGCCGCGTTCGCCGACACGTAGTCGGTGAGGCGCAGCTCATCGATGCCGAAGCCCGGAGGCGGATCGGCGATCTCGGCGGCGGCACGCGCGTACGGCGAAAGAACCGGGTGGCCGCTCCCGTCCATCCGCACCCCTCTGGGGTGGCGGGACGCCCGGACCGGGTCCGGGAAGTTCACGACCTGCCCGGCGTAGGCGGCGTTCGGTGGCGCGGCTTGCTGCCCGAGCCGACCTGTCGTCATGGCTGTTGCCCCCTGCTGCGTCCGGTGTTCCGCACAGCCTAAGCGGTGGGGCAACAGGGGATCCCGTCCCGCCGAATCCGTCACGAACGGTCACATTCGCGTGACGGTGAGGCGGCAGTCACGCACCTTCGGGCGACACGCAGACACGTTTCCCCGACCCAGCTTCCCCACCACCTGGCACATTTGGCAGGCTGTCCCCGCAACTCGGGGGATTGCAGGGAGGGACGTCAACACGATGCATTCCACACAAACCGTCACATCAGGGGATCCGCGCCTCAGCTGGAGCAGCACCGAGACCAGCCGTACGCCCCGACTGATCCACCGCCGCGACGGGATTCTGCCCGCCGTGGCCGCCGCGCTGTCCGTACGCGGCGAGACGCTGACCTGCACCGCCGGCAAGGGGGACCAGCCACCGGTACTGCACCCGCTCGTCCAGGACTTCCTCGACACCCTCACCAGCGGCCAACGCGAACGCTTCACCGGCCGCTGCCCCGAAGCCATACTGCTCTCACGCCAACTCACCGCCGCCGAGAGCGGGCGCTCCAAACGCGCCCAGCGAAAACCCCTGACCAACGGGGAAGCGCGCCGCGCGCTCAAGCACTCCCGGCTCACCGCCCGCCGCATCCGCGAGGACGGCGACCCCCTCCACGGCAGCTACGCACCACCCTGCCGGTCCTGCTCCGCACTCCTGTCCCACTTCGGCGTACGCCCCGTCGACCTGACCTCCACCGGCGCCGCGACCACCGCCGAGAAGGGCTGACCGCCCACCGATGCACG
Organism: Streptomyces sp. NPDC091287; assembly: GCF_044768525.1. NCBI lineage: Bacteria > Bacillati > Actinomycetota > Actinomycetes > Kitasatosporales > Streptomycetaceae > Streptomyces > Streptomyces sp. NPDC091287. The sequence goes on along the minus strand of NZ_JBIVUV010000008.1, from coordinate 221,602 downwards.
ACCGTCAGCAGCACTCCTCCACCCGTTTCCCCGTCGCCGTCGACGCCGCCCTGCGCGACGCGGGCTGGCAGCCCGGGCGCTGGGACATCCGCCAGGCCGAGGAATGGGCCGACGCACTGCGCTCCCACGCCTCCCCGGCCGGCCACCAGCACGCGGTCTTCCCGGCCGCGGTCGAGGCCTGGGCGGAGTTCGGCGGCCTCCACATCACCGCGTCCGCACCCGGCCGGCACATCGCGCCCGCCGCGGTGCGCATCGACCCGCTCAGCGGCCTCCACCTGGCGCGGACGCTCGGGGACCTCGGCCGCGCCCTGGAGACGGAGGTCAGCCCGCTCGGGGCGGAGGGCGAGGAGCAGGCGGTCCTGGCGATCGACACGGAGGGCCGGGTGTACAGCATCGACCACACGGGGGACTGGTTCCTGGGCCAGGACATCGACGAGGCCCTGGCCACCCTGGTCACCGGCACCCAACCGGCCCGCCTGACCTCCGCCTGACCCCGGGCCTGCCCGGCCCCCTCCAGCCCGTCCGGCGCCTGAGGCGGAACCAGCCACACCCTCCAGCCCGTCCGGCGCCAGAGGCGAAACCGGCCACCCCTCCAGCCCGTCCGGCGCCAGAGGACGGAACCGGCCACCCCCTCCAGCCCGTCCGGCGCCTGAGGCGAAACCGGCCGCCCCTCCAGCCCGTCCGGCGCTTGAGGCGAAACCAGCCACACCCTCCAGCCCGTCCGGCGCTTGAGGACGGAACCGTCGCTCGGGACGAACGGGGACCATCGCTTCCCGGACACCGAGAGGGACCATCGCTTCCCGGACACGGAAGGGTCGCCGCTCCCCACGACCAGGGTTCCGTCCTCAAACGCCGGACGGGCTGAAATGGGCGGCCCTCAAGCAGGCAGGCCGAAGTTGGCGGCGCCCACAGGCAGGCCGAAGCGGGCGGCCCGCAAACGCCGGACGGGCTGAAATGGGCGGCCCGAAATCGCCGGCTTCAGGCGTCGCGCGAGGCGTCCGGGAGTACCGCCGAAACCCGGAAGCCCCCCGCGTCCGTGGGACCGGACACGAACACACCCCCCAGCCCCAGCACCCGCTCCCGCATCCCCACAAGCCCGTTCCCCCCGCTCGGCAGCCCCGCGTCCGCCGCCGCCGAGTCCGAAGGACCGTTCTCCACCTGCATCGCGACCTCGGCCTCCCGATGCGCGAGCCGTACCCACGTCTTCGCGCCCGCCGCATGCTTGTGCACGTTCGTCAGCGCCTCCTGCACCACCCGGAACGCCGTCTGCTCGACCTCCGGCGGATACGGCCGCACATCACCGTCCACCGACAGCTCCACGACCATCCCCGCCTGCCGCGACTGCGCCACCAACGCCTCCAGCTCATGCAGCCGGGGCCCGTCCTCGGACGCGGCAGCGGCAGCGGCCGCGACAGCCGCCTTCCTCACCGACGCCAGCGGAACCGCCCCCGCGGCGGCCGGCGCGGTCAACGCGTCCCCGGTCCGCAGCACCCCCAGCATCTCGCGCAACTCCGTCAGCGCCTGCCGGCCCATGTCCCCGACCAACGCCGCGTTGCGCACGGCCTTCGCCGGATCCTTCGGCGCGACGGCCTGGAGGGCCGCGGCGTGGACCACCATCAGGCTCACCCGGTGGGCGACCACGTCGTGCATCTCCCGGGCGATCCGGGTCCGCTCCTCCGTACGCGCCCACTCGGCCCGCTCCTCGGCCCGGTCCGCGAGCAGCGACAGCTCCCGCTCCAGCGAATCGGCCCGCTCCCGCAGGCTCTCCATCAGACGGCGCCTGGCCCCTATGTAGAGGCCCAGCAGCACAGACGGGGCCGTGAGCCCCACCGCCATGAAGACGGACAACAGCGGGACGTACCAGCCCCCCGGCCCGAAGTCCGCCTGCTCAGCCACGCTCTGCCGCAGCCGCACCCAGGTGACGATGAACGTCCCCACCAGCGCCATCCCCGCCAGCACGACGGTGATCCGGCGCGGCACCTCGGACGCGGCCAGCGTGTAGAGCCCCACGAGGGCCATCAGGAAGCCCATCTCGGCGGGCGTCATCGCGATCGTCACGAGCACCACGGCGATCGGCCACCGCCGGCGCACCAGCAGCACCGAACCCGCCAACAGCCCGAACACCACGCCCACCGGCACCGGTATCCCGGTGTTCCGGGCGAACTCCACCCCCTCCAGGCCACACTCCAGCGCCGATACCAGCGCCAGTCCCACGTCCAGGGCGACACTGCGTCGCCGCTCCCACCACCAGTAGCCGCGGGTGGTCGATCCCGCCGCTTCCCGGTCTGCCCCCGTTGCGGTCATGGCATCCAGCCTACGGGCGGACGCATCTCATTTTCGGGTGACCGGCAACAGCACGTTCCGCATTCGAACAAGCACGAAACACATGCCGATCGCCTGAAATGGCGAATCGACCGCGCTTTCGACCCGGACGTTCGCATTCCGGACGACGATCCCCGTATGACGGAAACCACAAGCAAGTACGCCGACTTCGAGGGATTGCGTGAGCAGGCAGTGGCGCTGCGCCGGGAGGGGCTCAGCCGCCGCCAGATCCGCGACCGGCTCCACGTGGACAACAACGACATCCTCAACCGGCTCCTGGAGGGTGAGCCAGCTCCGGACTGGACGAAGCGGCCCCGCGCCAAGGACGACGTACGGGCGAAGGCCCGGGAACTGCGTCTCCAGGGGATGACGTATGACCAGATCCAGGTGGAGCTGGGGTGCTCCAAGGGGTCCATCTCACTGTGGGTACGGGATCTGCCGAAGCCCGAGCCACGCACAAAGGAAGAAGCGTCAGCGATCGCGAGGCGGGGATGGGAAGCGACTCTGCAACGACGCGAGGCAGAGCGCCAGGCGGCCAAGAGTGCAGCAGAGCGTGAGATCGGCGCCCTGTCCGAGCGTGAGCTGTTTCTCTTGGGCGTCGGGCTGTATTGGGCCGAGGGCACTAAGGACAAGCCTCATGCGCGCCGGGAACGCGTGGCCTTCGTGAACAGCGACCCCGACATGATCAAGGTCTTCCTGGCCTGGCTCGCCCTTCTCAAGGTCGACCACGAGCGGCTTCGCTTCCACGTGATGATCCACGAATCGGCCGATGTGCCCTCAGCCCTGGACTACTGGGCAGATCTCGCCGGGACCGATGTCGCGTCGTTCGGCAAGACCACGCTCAAGAAGCACAACCCGAAGACCAACCGCAAGAACGTCGGCACGGACTATCGCGGCTGTCTGGTCATCCAGGTCCAGCGAAGCGCTGACCTCTACCGTCGCATCGAAGGGTGGTGGTGCGGCATAGTAGGCGGCAGCGTTTTCGGGCAGGACGTCTCTCTGCCCTGCTGACGCGTGTTCCGCCGTAGTGTAATTGGCAGCACGGCACCCTTTGGAGGTGTTCGGTCTAGGTTCGAGTCCTAGCGGCGGAGCGACTTCGCGGGCCCCGACCACACCGGTCGGGGCCCGCCCCCGTTTCCACCGGAAACACCCCCGGTATCCTGCGGATGACCACCACCCGAAGCCGAAGGGCACATCCGTGAGCGCAACCAGCCCGGCAGCCGTCGTCGTCCTCGCAGCGGGTGAGGGCACCCGCATGAAGTCGAAGACACCCAAGGTTCTGCACGAGATCTCCGGGCGCTCGCTCGTCGGACATGTCGTCGCCGCCGCCCGTGAGCTGGATCCCCAGCACCTCGTCGTGGTCGTCGGCCATGCCAGCGAGCAGGTCACCGCGCACCTGAACGCCGGCGACGCCCCCGTGCGCACCGCCTTCCAGGCCGAGCAGAACGGGACCGGTCACGCCGTCCGTATGGGTCTCGAGGAGCTGGGCGGAGCCGTCGAGGGCACCGTGATCGTCGTCTGCGGCGACACCCCCCTGCTGTCCGGTGAGACGCTCGGCGCCCTCGCCGCCACCCACGCCGCCGACGCCAACGCGGTCACCGTCCTGAGCGCCGAGGTCCCCGACTCCACCGGCTACGGGCGCATCGTGCGCGACCCCGCCACCGGTGCGGTCACCGAGATCGTCGAGCACAAGGACGCCACCGACGAGCAGCGGGCGATCCGGGAGATCAACTCCGGGGTGTTCGCGTTCGACGGGCGGCTGTTGGGCGACGCGCTGGGCAAGGTGCGCACCGACAACAGCCAGGGCGAGGAGTACCTCACCGACGTGCTGTCCATCCTGCGCGAGGCCGGGCACCGGGTCGGGGCCTCCGTGGCGGGCGACCACCGGGAGATCCTCGGCATCAACAACCGGCTCCAGCTGGCCGAGGCGCGCCGGCTGCTCAACGAGCGGCTGCTGGAGCGGGCGATGCTCGCGGGTGTGACCGTGGTGGACCCGTCGTCCACGCTGATCGACGCGACGGTGACGTACGAGCGGGACGCGGTCGTGCACCCGGGGACCCAGCTGCTGGGGACCACGCACCTCGCGGAGGACAGCGAGGTGGGGCCGAACTCGCGGATCGAGAACACCACCGTCGGGACCGGCGCCCGGGTGGACAACTCCGTGACGGACTCGGCCGAGATCGGGGCGGGGGCGCTTGTCGGCCCGTACGCCTATCTGCGGCCGGGCACCCGGCTGGGGACGAAGGCCAAGGCCGGTACGTACGTGGAGATGAAGAACGCGACGATCGGGGAAGGGACCAAGGTCCCGCATCTGAGTTACGTCGGTGACGCGACGATCGGTGATCACACCAACATCGGTGCGGCGAGCGTCTTCGTGAACTACGACGGTGTCGCCAAGCACCACACGACGATCGGCTCTCACTGCCGTACCGGTTCGGACAATATGTTTGTGGCGCCCGTCACGGTCGGGGACGGGGTCTACACCGCCGCCGGGTCGGTCATCACCAAGGATGTGCCCGCCGGTTCACTGGCCGTGGCGCGGGGCCAGCAGCGGAATATCGAGGGTTGGGTGGCCCGGAAGCGGCCGGGCAGTGCCGCCGCACAGGCCGCTCAGGCGTCGTCGCAGGAGACCGACGGGCAAAGCTGACCGGAAACAGGTGCGCCGGTGACGGCGTACCGTGATAGATGCTCACCCATTTCGGCTGGCTCGTTGCACATCGGGACCTATGCGTGCAGCGCCAGATACACGTCTGAGGAGACTGTGCTGTGACCGGGATCAAGACGACCGGCGAGAAGAAACTGATGCTCTTCTCCGGCCGCGCCCACCCCGAGCTTGCCGAGGAGGTCGCCCATCAGCTGGGAGTCGGTCTCGTGCCGACGAAGGCCTTCGATTTCGCCAACGGTGAGATCTATGTGCGGTTCCAGGAGTCGGCACGTGGCGCGGACTGCTTCCTGATCCAGAGCCACACGGCTCCGATCAACAAGTGGATCATGGAGCAGTTGATCATGCTGGACGCGCTGAAGCGCGCTTCGGCCCGCTCCATCACGGTGATCGTGCCGTTCTACGGCTATGCCCGCCAGGACAAGAAGCACCGTGGCCGTGAGCCGATCTCGGCGCGCATGGTGGCGGATCTGATGGCGACGGCGGGTGCGGACCGGATCCTCACCGTCGATCTGCACACGGACCAGATCCAGGGCTTCTTCGACGGCCCGGTGGACCACCTGTTCGCGCTGCCGATCCTGGCGGACTACGTGGGCGCGAAGGTCGACCGTTCCAAGCTGACGATCGTGTCGCCGGACGCGGGCCGGGTGCGGGTCGCCGACCGCTGGTGCGACCGGCTGGACGCGCCGCTGGCGATCGTGCACAAGCGTCGCGACAAGGACGTGCCGAACCAGGTCTCCGTCCACGAGGTCGTGGGCAACGTCGAGGGCCGGGTCTGTGTGCTGGTCGACGACATGATCGACACCGGTGGCACGATCTGCGCCGCCGCGGACGCGCTGTTCGCGCACGGTGCGGAGGACGTCATCGTGACGGCGACGCACGGGGTGCTGTCGGGTCCGGCGGCGGACCGGCTGAAGAACTCGAAGGTGAGCGAGTTCGTGTTCACGGACACGTTGCCGACCCCGGGTGAGCTGGAGCTGGACAAGATCACGGTGCTGTCGATCGCGCCGACGATCGCGCGCGCGGTGCGTGAGGTGTTCGAGGACGGTTCGGTGACGAGCCTCTTCGAGGAGCAGGGCTGACAGCAGTGACGATCACCCTCTGGTGATCCACTTTGGGGTGCGGCCTCCCCGCCGGGTAGACTCAGCGAGTTGCTCGGCGAGGGAGGCCGTACCTGTGTGTACGGCGGTCCGTTATCGACGCGCTCTTCGTAGCAGGCCTGTCGTGGGCCGGGTGACCGTTCGTGTTCCGTCTCCCGACGGCTCACCCACCTGACGAGGAGTGCAACCATGGCTGAGATCAAGCTCGCCACCGAGGTCCGTACCGAGTTCGGCAAGGGCGCTGCCCGCCGTGTGCGTCGTGCCAACCGTGTTCCCGCGGTCGTCTACGGCCACGGTGCCGAGCCGGTCCACGTCACGCTGCCGGGCCACGAGCTGCTGCTGGCGCTGCGTACGGCCAACGTCCTGATCGGTCTGGAGATCGACGGCAAGGACGCGCTGGTCATCCCCAGGGCTGTGCAGCGTCACCCCCTCCGCAGCACCATCGAGCACGTCGACCTGCTGACCGTGAAGCGCGGCGAGAAGGTCAACGTCGAGATCGCGGTGCACGCCGAGGGCGACCTGGCGCCGGGCGCCAACCTGCTGGAGTTCGTGCTGAACACGCTGCTCGTCGAGGCCGAGGCCACCCACATTCCCGAGTCCGTGACGGTCTCCGTCGCGGGTCTGGACGCCGGTGACTCGATCCAGGCCAAGGACATCAAGCTGCCCAAGGGCTCCGTGCTGGCCGGTGACGAGGACGCCATCGTGATCCAGGTCGTCGCCGCGCAGGCCGAGGAGCCGTCCGCGGACGAGGCCGGCGAGACCGCCGCCGAGGCCTGAGCCGTACCGCTCACCGTTCCACCTGCTTGACTGACGGGGTGGTGGTTCCCTTCCGGGGAGCCGCCGCCCCGTTTGCCTGCCATGCGTGCCACCCCTGCCATACGTGCCATGCGGGCCATGCGGGCCATGCGTGCCATGCGGGCCATGCGGGCCATGCGTGCTAGTCCTGCCATCCCCTGCGTGCGAGGAGACCGAGCGCTGATGTCCGACGCCACCGACCCCTGGCTCATCGTGGGCCTGGGCAATCCGGGTCCCGACTACGCGGCGAACCGGCACAACGTCGGGTTCATGGTCGCCGATCTGCTGGCGACGCGGATCGGCGGGAAGTTCAAGCGGGCGCAGAAGGCGCAGGCGCAGGTCGTGGAGGGGCGAGTGGGTCCGCCGGGTCCGGCGAGCCGTCGGGTGATCCTGGTGAAGCCGATGTCGTACATGAATCTGTCGGGCGGGCCGGTGACGGCGCTGCGCGACTTCTACAAGGTGCCGACGGATCATGTCGTGGCGGTCCATGACGAGCTGGACGTCGATTACGGGATGCTGCGGCTGAAGTTGGGTGGCGGCGACAACGGGCACAATGGGCTGAAGTCGATGACGAAGGCGATGGGTCCGGACTATCACCGGGTGCGGTTCGGGATCGGGCGGCCGCCGGGGCGGATGCAGGTCGCGGATTTCGTGCTGAAGGACTTCTCGTCGACCGAGCGCAAGGAGCTGGCGTTCCTGGTGGACCGGTCGGCGGACGCGGTGGAGTGTCTGCTGGCGGAGGGGCTGGAGCGGGCGCAGAGCGCGTACAACTCCTGACATTCCCTTCCCTGGTGGGGCGTTTTTCGGCCACAGGTTGACCGCGGGTGGGGGTCTGGCCAAGGATCGGCCCCCATGAAGCGGAGCTCTTCCCAGCGTGCGGCGCTCGCGGGCCGTCGGGCGGCCATGGGGCTGGTCGTCCTGGTGCTGCTGGTCGCGGGTGCGTGGTCGTCGTGGAACACCGCGCACCACATCGTTCTGGCCAAGGGGCGTGACCACGGCACCGTGACGGTGACGGGGTGCGGCGAGGAGACGTGCACCGGTTCGTACGAGCCGGACGCGGTGTCGCGGGAGCGCCCGCGGGTGAGCGTGGACCGGTCGGTCGCGGCGCGGGAGGGGGATCGTTTCCCCGTGGTGGTGAAGCCCGGTTCCGATGCGGTGGTCCGCACGGGGGTGCCGGGCTTTCTGCATGCGTGGGTGCCGTTGGGCGGGGCGATGGTGCTGGCCGCGTTCGTGATCGGCGGCGGGCTGCGGATGTCGCGGTCGGCGTGGGGTGTCGGTACGGCGGGGGCGGCCCTGCTGGTGGCGACGTTCGTCGCGCTGTAGCAGGACCGCCCCGGGGGTCCTTCCGTACTTCCCTGCTTCCGTACTTCCGTACTTCCTTACGGTCAGCCGGTGTTGCGGAGTCCTGCCGCGACGCCGTTGACGGTGAGCAGCAGGGCGCGGGCGAGCAGCGGGTCGGCTTCCTCGCCGCGCTCGGCCGCCTGGCGCTGGCGGGCCAGCAGGGAGACCTGGAGGTAGGAGATCGGGTCCAGGTAGGCGTCGCGGATGGCGAAGGTCTGCTGGAGCACCGGGCTGGTGCCGAGCAGTTCGGTGGAGCCGGTGACCTTGAGGACTTCCCGTACGGTCAGCGCGTGCTCGGCCTCGATGGCGTCGAAGACGTGCTTCAGCTCGTCGGGGACGAGCGTGTCGACGTAGTGCCGGGCGATGCGCAGGTCGGTCTTGGCGAGTGTCATCTCCACGTTGGAGAGGAAGTTCCGGAAGAAGTGCCAGTGCTCGTGCATCTCGTCGAGGACGGTGTCGAGTCCGGCTTCGCGCAGGGCCTTGAGGCCGGAGCCGACGCCGTACCAGCCGGGCACGATCTGCCGCGACTGGGTCCAGCCGAAGACCCACGGGATGGCCCGCAGGCCGTCGAGCGAGACGCCGGAGCCGGGGCGGCGGGAGGGCCGTGAGCCCAGGTGCAGGTCGGCGAGCTGGTCCACCGGGGTGGAGGCGAGGAAGTACGCGGGCAGGTCGGGGTCCTCGACGAGCTTGCGGTAGGCGCCGTGGGCCGCGTCGGAGACGGTGTCCATGGCCGCGTCCCAGCGGGCGAGGGCTTCGTCGGACTGGCGGGGCGCGGTGTGCAGGGCGGAGGCCTGGAGGGTGGCCGCGAGGGTCAGTTCCAGGTTCTCGCGGGCGAGGGCGGGGATGAGGTACTTGTCGGAGATGACCTCGCCCTGCTCGGTCACCTTGATCTCGCCCTCCAGGGTGCCCCAGGGCTGGGCGAGGATGGCGTCGTGGGAGGGGCCGCCGCCTCGGCCGACGGTGCCGCCGCGGCCGTGGAAGAGGCGCAGGCGTACGCCGTAGCGGTGGGCGACGTCGCGGAGGCGTCGCTGGGCGCGGTGGATCTCCCACTGGGAGGTGGTGATGCCGCCGAACTTGGACGAGTCGCTGTAGCCGAGCATGACCTCCTGGACGTCGCCGCGCAGGGAGACGAGGCGGCGGTAGGAGGGGTCGGCGAGCATTTCGTCGAGGATGACGTCGGCGGCCTTGAGCTCGTCGGTGGTCTCCAGGAGCGGGACGATGCCGATCTTGGCCCAGCCGGCGTGGAGGTCGACGAGTCCGGCCTCGCGGGCGAGGACGGCGGCGGCGAAGACGTCGTCGGCGCCCTGGCACATCGAGATGATGTAGGACTCGATGACTTCGGGGCCGAAGCGTTCGAAGGCCTGCTTGATGGTGTGGAAGACGCCGAGGGTCTTCTCGCCGGCCGCGTCGAGCGGGGCCGGGGTGGGGGCGAGCGGCCGGCGGGAGCGGAGTTCCTTGGCGAGGAGCTTCTGCCGGTAGTCGCGGGGCATGTCGGCGTAGCGCCAGGACTCCTCGCCGAGCCGGTCGAAGAGCTGGCCGAGGGCGTGGTGGTGGGCGTCGGCGTGTTCGCGTACGTCCATGGTGGCGAGCTGGAGGCCGAACGCGCCGAGGGTGCGGATGGTGCGGTCCATCCGGCCGTCGGCGAAGAGGCCGCCCTTGTGCGCGCGCAGGGAGGTCTGGATGAGTTCCAGGTCGGCGATCAGCTCGGCGGTGCCGAGGTAGTCGCAGCCGGGGCGGTGGGGGGTGCCTTCGGCGAGGCGCTCGCGGGTGTTGACGAGCTTCTGGCGGATGCAGGTGGCCTTGAGGCGGTAGGGCTCCTCGGCGTTCAGCCGCTTGTAGCGGGGGCTGATGCCGGGGAGGCGTTCCAGGTCGGCCTGGAGGGAGGTGAGGAGTTCCGCGGTGGCTCCGGCGTAGCGGATGGAGTTGGAGAGGAGGCCGCGGAGGTGGTCGATCATCTCCAGGGCGTCGGTGATGCCGTGCTCGTGCTGGAGGATCAGGACGTCCCAGGTGACGGCGGGCGTCACGTTGGGGTTGCCGTCGCGGTCGCCGCCGATCCAGGTGCCGAAGGTGAGGGGGCGGGTGCCGGCGGGCAGTTCGACGCCGACGCGTTCCAGCTCGGCGGCGAGGTCCTCCAGGACGTCTCCGACGGCGCCTGCGTGGAGTTCGTCGAGGTAGTAGATGGCGTTGCGGGCCTCGTCGGCGGGCTCCGGGCGGACGACGCGGAGTTCGTCGGTCTGCCAGATGAGGTCGATGTTCTCGGCGAGGCGGAGGTCCAGGCGGCGCCGGTCGGCCTCGATGACCGGGGTCTCCAGGAGGGCCCCGATGCGGCGGAGCTTGTTGAGGACCGAGCGGCGGGCGGCCTCGGTGGGGTGTGCGGTGAAGACGGGTCGGACGTTGAGGTTCTTGACCGTCTCGCGGAGGTGCTCGGGGTCGGCGTCCTTGAGCCGGTCGGCGGTGCGGGCCAGCAGGCCGCCCTCGGCCGCGCGGCGGTCGCGCATCTCGTGGGCGCGGTGGACCTGCTCGGTGACGTTGGCGAGGTGGAAGTAGGTGGAGAAGGCGCGCACGAGCTGTGCCGCGGTCTCCAGGTCCGTGTCGCCGAGGAGCTCGGCGGCGGCTTCGCCGTCGGTGCGGGTCAGGGCGCGGACCCGCTCGACGAGGTCGAGGAGCTCCTGGCCCTCCTGGCGTACGAGGGTCTCGCCGAGGAGGTCGCCGAGGCGGCGGATGTCGGCGCGCAGCGCGGGGCTGGCGGCAGGGGTCTGGTCGGCACTGCTCACAGTGTGCGGCTCCTTGCAGTGAATGAGGAGGTGCGTTCGCTTCGCCGCCCCCCGTTACGTGGTGGTGGGGACGGGTGGCGGGGTCCGGGGCCCTGCGGCTGGCAGCGGTGCTGTCGCCACGCCCCGACGAGCGGGTGCGGACCGCGCTGTCCGACGCTCCCAGGATAGGTGTCGTCGCAGGCGGCGTGTCCGTTGCCCCGACGGGGGTCGCGGTCGCCGCCCGGGACACCCGGGCCTCTATCCCCTTACCCAGCGGGCGGGCGGGGGTATCGCGCGGGACGGGTTGGAGTGGCCTCTCGTGTTGTGGGGCCCGTCACTGCCATACTTACCAAGCCGTAGGTTACGGAACCGTAGCCACGGCCGTCCGAGTCTTCTCCCTCACCCTCAGAGGTATCCCCCCATGGCGAGAACCCCCCATGTGATCGACGAGACCGAGCCTCCCGGAGCGGCCCAGACCTCGTTGCCCCCCGGCACGCTGGGCGGCGACAACAAGCGGGCGATCGAGCAGTTCGCGCTGCTGGCGTTCATCGTGGTGCCGTTCGTGGCCCTGGTCGCGGCGGTGCCGCTGGCGTGGGGCCGGGGGGTGAGCTGGCTGGACCTGGGGCTGCTGGTGGCGATGTATTTCATCGGCTGTCACGGGGTCACGATCGGCTTCCACCGGTATTTCACGCACGGTTCGTTCAAGGCGAAGCGGCCGTTGCGGATCGCGCTGGCCGTGATGGGTTCGCTGGCGGTGGAGGGGCCCCTGGTGCGGTGGGTGGCCGATCACCGCAAGCACCACCGGTTCTCGGACGCGGAGGGTGATCCGCATTCGCCGTGGCGGTTCGGGGAGAGCCTGCCGGCCCTGATGAAGGGGCTGTGGTGGGCGCACATCGCGTGGATGTTCGACGAGGAGCAGACGCCGCAGCAGAAGTACGCCCCCGACCTGATCAAGGACCCGGCGATCCGGGGCATCTCGCGCCACTTCCTCTCCTTCACGATTGTCTCGCTGGCGATTCCGCCGCTGGTCGGCGGCCTGGTGACCATGTCGTGGTGGGGTGCGGCGACGGCGTTCTTCTGGGGTTCGCTGGTGCGGGTGGCGTTGCTGCACCATGTGACCTGGTCGATCAACTCGATCTGCCACGCGGTGGGCAAGCGGCCCTTCAAGTCCCGTGACCGGTCGGGGAACGTGTGGTGGCTGGCGGTGCTGTCGTGCGGCGAGTCGTGGCACAACCTGCACCACGCGGACCCGACGAGCGCCCGGCACGGTGTGATGCGGGGGCAGATCGACTCCAGTGCCCGGCTGATCCGCTGGTTCGAGATGGCGGGCTGGGCCACGGATGTGCGGTGGCCGGATGTAGAGCGTATCGACTCCCGGCGCATGTCCGTTCCGGCCGACGCGGCATGATTGACGACGTGGCGACCGACGGCAGCACGAGCAGCGAGAAGAGCAGGACCTCCCCATCCCGCCGGGCCCGGCGGGTCCGGATGACGGGCAAGGAGCGCCGCGAGCAGCTGCTGGACATCGGGCGCGCCCTGTTCGCCGACAAGGGTTTCGAGGGCACTTCGGTGGAGGAGATCGCGGCGCGTGCCGGGGTGTCCAAGCCGGTGGTGTACGAGCACTTCGGCGGCAAGGAGGGCCTGTACGCGGTGGTGGTCGACCGCGAGATGCGTCAGTTGCTGGACATGGTGACGGGGGCGCTCACGGCGGGCCATCCGCGCGAGCTGCTGGAGCAGGCGGCGTTCGCGCTGCTGGACTACATCGAGTCGTACACGGACGGTTTCCGGATCCTGGTGCGGGATTCGCCGGTGGCGCAGTCGACGGGCACGTTCGCTTCGCTGATCAGTGATATCGCCACGCAGGTGGAGGACATCCTGGGCCTGGAGTTCAAGGCCCGGGGCTTCGATCCGAAGCTGGCCCCGCTGTACGCGCAGGCGCTGGTGGGGATGGTGGCGCTGACGGGCCAGTGGTGGCTGGACGTGCGCAAGCCGAAGAAGGCCGAGGTCGCCGCCCATCTGGTGAATCTGTGCTGGCACGGGCTGGAGAACCTGGAGGCGAAGCCTCGGCTGATAGGGCACCGGAAGAACTGATCTTCGAAACCTGTTCGCACAGGTCACTCGTTGTCATGACGGGTGCGGATTTCCGGCCGTAGTGTGGTCGGGAGGGCAGAGGATTCGTCCATGGGAGGAACCATGACCGCCGAGCCGACCACCGCGCACAGCTCCCGCTGGCCGGTGCCCCCGCAGGACGGATACACCGTGGACGATCTGTTCACGCTGCCCGATCTCCCGCCGCACACAGAGCTGATCGACGGGAGCCTGGTTTTCGTGAGTCCGCAGCGAGACTTTCACAGCACGATGATCGATCTGCTGGTGACGGGACTGCGCAGTACGGCACCGCCGGAGGTGAGGGTGCGCCGGGAGATGACCGTGGTGCTGGATCGGCGGAACGCTCCCGAGCCGGACGTCTCCGTCGTACGGACCGAGGCGGTCACCGGGCTGGACGTGACGCGGTACCAGGCCGCCGACGTCCTCCTCGCCGTGGAGGTCGTCTCCCCCGACTCCGAGGCCCGTGACCGTGAGGCCAAGCCGCACAAGTACGCGACCGCCGGCATCCCGCACTTCTGGCTGGTGGAGATGACCGGCACCGACCAGCACCCCGTCGTGCGGGTCTACGAGCTGGACCCGGTGACGAAGGCGTACGCGCTGACCGGGATCCATCACGACCGGCTGAAGACGGGTGTGCCGTTCCCGGTGGACATCGACGTCTCGGCGGACGCGCTCAAGGAGCTGTAAAGCCCGCCGGTTACGCCTCCGGCTCCTTGCGGGCGACGGCGAAGATGCGGCGGAACGGGAAGACCGTGCCGTACGGGCCGGGCGGGTAGGCCTCGCGGAGCAGGTCGCGGTATTCGGTGAGGAACGCGTCGCGGGCCGCCGGGTCGTCGGCCAGGGCGGTGAGGACGGGGCGCAGTGCGGTGCCCTTGACCCAGTCGAGGACCGCGTCGTCGCCGCCCAGCGTCTGGAGGTAGGTGGTCTCCCAGACGTCCGCCGTGCAGCCCAGGTCGCGGAGGCGGGTGAGGTAGTCGGTGGGGTCCAGGGCGGAGGCGGTGCGGTCGCCGATGCCGTGGAGCAGGGGGCGCCAGCGGTCGGATTCGCGGAGGGCGGCCAGGAGGGTGTGGCTGGGGGCGGTGAAGTTGCCGGGGACCTGGAAGGCGAGGGTGCCGCCGGGGGCGAGGGCGTCGAGCCAGCGGGGGAAGTGTTCGGCGTGGCCGGGGATCCACTGGAGTGCGGAGGTGGAGACGATCAGACCGTACGTCTCGGTGGGCGTCCAGGTCGCGGCGTCGGCCTCGGCGAAGTCGAGCAGGGGCGGCCGGGCGTGGGCGGCGGCTTCGGCGAGCATCTCGCGCGAGGTGTCGTAGCCGGTGATCCGGGCGGTCGGCCAGCGGTCCGCGAGGAGGGCGGTGACGTTGCCCGCGCCGCAGCCGAGGTCGGCGATGCGGGGTGCGGGGTGGCCGGGGAGGTCGCCGATGCGGGCCAGGAGGTCGTGGAAGGGGCGGGTGCGGTGGTCCGCGTGGCGCAGGTACTGCTGCGGGTCCCAGGAGGGCTGGTCGGGTGCGGTCATGGGAAACAGGATCACGCCGAGAATCTCTTGATGTCAAGACACTTGAATTCAAGAGACTTCATGTCGAGGGACCCTCTACACTGATCGACATGGAGGACGAGGTCGACCGACTGGTCGCTGCATGGCGCCGAGAGCGCCCCGACCTCGACGTGGAACCACTCGAGGTGCTCAGCCGCGTCTCCCGCCTGGCACGCCACCTCGACCGGGCCCGCCGCATAGCCTTCTCCGAGCACCATCTGGAGCCGTGGGAGTTCGACGTGCTGACGTCGTTGCGCCGGGCCGGCGCCCCCTACCAGCTCTCCCCCGGGCAACTGCTCACCCAGACCCTGGTCACCTCGGGCACGATGACCAACCGCATCGACCGGCTGACCAAGAAGAACCTCGTCGAGCGGCTGCCCGACCCGAGCGACCGGCGCGGCGTCCTCGTCCGGCTCACGGCCGAGGGACGCGACAAGGCCGACCAGTCGCTGGCCGGACTGCTCGACCAGGAACGCGCCATCCTCGGCGAGCTCTCCCGCCACCAGCGCGGCGAACTGGCCGGGCTACTGCGCCAGTTGACCGCCCCGTTCGACAACATCCCCACGTAGCGGCGGTTCGGCGGGGCCGACCCCCGCCCGGCGCGCCAGCGCCACCGCGGCCAGCGTCGAGTGCACCCCCAGCTTGCCCAGCACGTTCTGCATATGGGTGCGCACCGTGTGCGGGGACAGGAACAGCCGCTCGGCGACCGCCTTGCGGCCGAGCCCCGCCACCATGCAGCGCAGCACCTCCCGCTCCCGGGGCGTCAGCGACTCCACCAGTCGCTCGCTCTCGGTGCGGTGCTTGCGGGCGGCGGTCAGCTCCCGCAGTACGCCGGTGAGCAGCGCGGGCGGCAGATGCGTCTCGTCGCGCAGCACGCCCCGTATCACCGCCAGCAGCCGCTGCAGCGAGCAGTCCTTGGCCACCCAGCCCGAGGCGCCCGCCTGGAGCGCCCGTGCGGCGGCCCGCGGGTCGTCCTTCTCGGCCAGCACCACCGACCGGACGGCGGGCCGGCCCGAACTGACCCCGGCGACCAGGGAGATGCCGTCGACGACGCCCGTCTCCTCCTGCCGGGGCGCGGGGACGGCGTGCGCGCCGCCGGCCGTCAGGGCGCCCAACTCGGCGTCCACCAGCAGCACGTCGTAACCGCGCCCCTCGGCGGCGGCGCGCTCCAGGGCGCGCAGCGCGGCCGGGCCGCTGCCCGCCGCGGACACGTCCACGTCCGGCTCGGCCGCGAGGGCCGCCGCGAGCGACTCGGCGAAGATGCGGTGGTC
This sequence comes from Streptomyces sp. NPDC091287, assembly GCF_044768525.1. Lineage (NCBI taxonomy): Bacteria > Bacillati > Actinomycetota > Actinomycetes > Kitasatosporales > Streptomycetaceae > Streptomyces > Streptomyces sp. NPDC091287. Next base: position 205,718 of record NZ_JBIVUV010000008.1, on the reverse strand, counting down.
GTCGACCACCAGGACCCGGATGCGCGCCACAGAACCCCCATCGGTGGGGGCGGACAGCTGCGGGTACGGCGCCCGGAGGCATCGGCGCGGCCCGCTGTGCTCCGGCCGCCGCCTTCGCACCGCCTGCCGCCCCGCCCCCGGGCGCCGTACCCGGCTCTCTCGCTCCCCTGAATGAGCACCGGCCCCCACCGGTGCTGAGCATCAGCGTACGGGTGGGGGCCACGGGGGGAAGGCGATTCACCGAACTGGTTGCCTCAGGTGTTTAGGGTGTGCTTCATGTTCCGTCTTGAGACAGAAGTAGACAAAGAACGTCGTATTCTGCTGAGCGGGCGTCTGCACGAGGACAACATCGCGGCCGCGGCCGGCCTGCGTGCGCTGCTCTCCACCTCCGCCGAGCACGAAGTTCCGTTGGAGGTTTGGGCGTTGGATGAGCACGGGGCCCTGGCCGGTGGGCTGACCGGGCGGACCTGGGCGTACTGGCTGCATGTCGATCTGCTCTGGGTCGACGCCCCGCACCGGGGCTCCGGCCTCGGCGCGCGTCTGCTCGCCGAGGCCGAACGGACCGCCCGCACCGAGCGCGCCTGCACCCGGTCGCGGCTGGAGACCTGGGACTTCCAGGCCCCCGGCTTCTACCGCGGACAGGGGTACGAGGAGATCGGCCGGGTCGCGGACTACCCGCCGGGCGTCACCGAGTTCATCCTGGTCAAGGAGTTGTGAGCGCGGTGCTCCGCGGCGGGCTCAGCGCAGTCGGCGCGCCCCGGCCGACGGGATGGCGTCGAAGATCCCCGGGGCCGTGTGTCGGGCCGCCGCGAACGCCTCGCTGACGGCCTTGGCGACGGCGTGGGCCGCCGCCTCCTCCACCAGGACGACCGCCGAGCCGCCGAAGCCGCCGCCGGTCATTCGGGCACCGAGCGCCCCGGCCTCGTTCGCCGACTCGACCACCAGGTCCAGTTCGGGGCAGGAGACCCGCAGATCGTCGCGGAGCGAGCGGTGGCCCTCGTTCAGGACGGGGCCCGCCGCCCGGACGTCGCCCGCGTCGAGCAGGGCGATGACCTGCTCGACCCGGCGGTTGTCGCCGACGACATGGCGTACGTAACGGATCACGGGCTCGTCCGCCCCGGCGTCGGCGAGGGTGGCGAGCGCCGCGTCGAGACCGGCGTACGGCAGGTCGCGCAGCATCGGTATGCCGAGCAGCCGGGCGCCCTCCTCGCAGCCGGCGCGGCGCTCCGCGTACGCCCCGTCGCCGAGTGCGTGCTTGACCCGGGTGTCGACGACCAGCAGCGTCAGGCCCTGGGCGGCCAGGTCGAAGGGGACCTGGCGCAGGGAGAGGTCGCGGGTGTCCAGGTGGAGGGCGTGGCCCTCGACGCAGCAGGCCGAGGCCATCTGGTCCATGATCCCGCAGGGCACGCCGACGAAGTCGTTCTCGGCGCGGCGGCCGACGACGGCGAGTTCGGGTCCGGTGAGGCCGAGGTGGAAGAGGTCGTTCAGGGCCAGCGCGGTGACGACTTCCAGGGCGGCGGAGGAGGAGAGTCCGGCGCCCGTGGGCACGGTGGAGGTCAGTGCGATGTCCGCCCCGGTCACCGGGTGTCCGGCCTCGCGCAGCGCCCAGAGCACCCCGGCGGGGTAGGCGGCCCAGCCGTGGCCGGAGTGCGGGGCGAGTTCGTCGACGCGCAGGGAGACGACGCCGCCGGGGACGTCGGAGGAGTACAGGCGCAGGATGCCGTCGTCGCGGCGGGAGACGGCCGCGACGGCGGTGTGCGGGAGGGCGAGCGGCATGACGAAGCCGTCGTTGAAGTCGGTGTACTCGCCGATCAGGTTCACTCGTCCGGGTGCCGCCCAGATGCCGTCGGGCTCGCCCCCGTACAGCTCGGCGAAGGTGGCGGCGGGGTCGGTCCCGTCCGGCTCCGCGAGGGGCGTGGACGGAGCGGTGGTCTCGGTCATGGGGTGGTCGTGTCCTCTCGGCGGGCGAACTGCCAGGCGTCGGCGATGATTCCGGCCAGGTCGGCGCGGGAGGGCTGCCAGCCGAGGCGCTCGATGGCGGTGGAGGCGGAGGCGACGAGGACGGCCGGGTCGCCGCCGCGGCGGGGGGCGGCGGTCTCGGGGACGGGGTGGCCGGTGACCTTGCGGACGGTCTCGATGACCTCGCGGACCGAGAAGCCGTTGCCGTTGCCGAGGTTGCAGATGAGGTGCTCGCCGGGGGCGGCGGCCTGAAGGGCCAGCAGGTGGGCGTCGGCGAGGTCGGCGACGTGGATGTAGTCGCGGACGCAGGTGCCGTCGGGGGTGGGGTAGTCGTCGCCGTACACGGAGATCGACTCGCGCTGTCCCAGGGCCACTTGGAGGACCAGCGGGATGAGGTGGGACTCGGGCGCGTGGCGTTCTCCGCAACTGCCGTAGGCCCCGGCCACGTTGAAGTAGCGCAGCGAGACGGCGGCCAGGCCGTGGGCGGTGGCCTCGCCGCTGATCATGTGGTCGACGGCGAGTTTGGACGCGCCGTAGGGGCTGGTGGGGGCGGTGGGGTCGGTCTCGGTGATGGGGCTGGAGACCGGTTCGCCGTAGGTGGCGGCGGTGGAGGAGAAGACGAGGGTGCGCACGCCGTGCTCGCGCATCGCGGCGAGCAGGGCGGTGGTGCCGCCGACGTTGTTGACCCAGTACTTCTCCGGGTCGACGACGGATTCGCCGACCTGGGAGAAGGCGGCGAAGTGCAGGACGCCGTCGTAGGAGGGGTCCAGATGGCGGGCGGCGTCCTGGACGCGGCCCTCGATGAACGCGGCTCCGGCCGGGACGCCCGCCCGGAAGCCGGTGGAGAGGTCGTCCAGGACGGTCACCGTGTGCCCGGCCTCCAGCAGATGCTGGGCGACGACGCTCCCGACGTAGCCGGCGCCGCCGGTGACCAGGTACTTCTTCGGGAGCTTGCCGGCATTCGGGGAATCGCTCACTTGCTCGCTACCTCTCGCAGTCGCTCGGCCGCGGCCTCCGGCGGCACGTCGTTGATGAACACGCTCATGCCGGACTCGGACCCCGCGAGGAACTTCAGCTTGCCGGAGGTCCGGCGAATGGTGAAAAGCTCCAGGTGCAGGGCGAAGTCCTCCCGTCCGGGGACCCCGAACGGCGCCTGGTGCCAGGCGGAGATGTACGGGGTCGGCGGCTCGCCGGGTCCGAAGAGCCGGTCGAAGCGCCTCAAGAGTTCCAGATAGACCTGTGGGAACTCTGTCCGCGCCTCCTCGTCCAGCTCCCGCAGGTCGGGGACGCGGCGGCGGGGGTGGAGGTGGACCTCGTAGGGCCAGTGCGCCGCGTACGGGACGAAGGCGGTCCAGTGGTCGGTGGCGAGGACGACGCGTGAGCCGTCCTTCTCCTCGCGGGCGACCACGTCGTCGAAGAGGTTGCGGCCGGTCTCCTCGCGGTGCCGCGAGGCCGAGCGGAGCATCAGCTCGGTGCGCGGGGTGACGAAGGGGTAGCCGTAGATCTGGCCGTGCGGGTGGCCGAGGGTGACGCCGATCTCGGCGCCCCGGTTCTCGAAGCAGAAGACCTGGGTGACCTGGTCGAGTGCGGCGAGTTCGGCGGTGCGGTCGGTCCAGGCGGCGAGGACGAGGGCGGCCTGTTCCTCGGTGAGGTCGGCGAACGACGCGTCGTGGTCGGAGGTGAAGCAGACGACCTCGCAGCGGCCGGAGTCGCCGGCGAGGGAGGGGAAGCGGTTCTCGAAGACGGCGACGTCGTAGTCGCTGTCGGGGATCTCGCCGGCGCGTCCGTCGCGCGTGGGGCAGAGCGGGCAGGCGTCGGCCGGCGGGTGATAGGTGCGCGCCTGGCGGTGCGAGGCGATGGCGACCGCGTCACCGAGCAGCGGGTCGCGGCGGATCTCGGACGAGGTCGAGACGGGGTCCAGCGGGCGGTGGTCGACGGCGTCGCGGACGGTGTCGTCCGCGGAGTCGTAATAGATCAGCTCACGGCCGTCGGCGAGGGTCGTAACCGTCTTCTTCACCAGGGTCCTCCACCAGATCCTCCCAACATAATCGCACATAACAAATCACAAGCAAACACTAGCGTCAATGGCCATGAGCACCCGCGCCCCGGGTGCGGCATACCGGACATTCACCCGCACTCGATCACGATCGAACAAAGAACCCCAATGAAGCTGTTCATTTCTCGAACACAGAGGCGTAAGTTCCGACGGGTTCAGTTCGCGCAACGAAGCGAGTACCCCCCATGCACACACTTGCCGAAGGGCTTCGGCTCCCCACGAACGGGCTCGACTACGCCATCCTGGCGATCTACTTCGTCGTCGTGCTCGGCATCGGCTTCGCGGCCCGTGCCAGTGTGAGGACGAGCCTCGACTTCTTCCTCTCCGGACGGTCTCTGCCCGCCTGGGTGACCGGGCTCGCCTTCGTCGCGGCGAACCTGGGCGCCACCGAGATCCTCGGCATGGCGGCCACCGGCGCCCAGTACGGCGTCGCGGTGGTGCACTGGTACTGGATCGGCGCGATCCCGGCCATGGTCTTCCTCGGCCTGGTGATGATGCCGTTCTACTACCGCTCCAAGGTGCGCTCCGTGCCGGAGTTCCTGCTCCAGCGGTTCGACAAGTCCGCGCACCTGCTCAGCTCCGTGCTCTTCGCCTTCGCGGCGATCCTCATCGCGGGCGTCAACCTCTACGCCCTGTCGATCGTCGTGGAGGCGCTCCTCGGCTGGCCCCAGTGGGTCGCGATCGTCGTCGCGGGCCTGTTCGTGCTGGTCTACATCACGATCGGCGGACTCTCCTCGGCGATCTACAACGAGGTGCTCCAGTTCTTCGTCATCCTCGCCGCGCTGATCCCCCTCACCGTCCTCGGCCTGAAGCGGGTCGGCGGCTGGGACGCGATGAGCGACTCGCTGACGAAGCAGCACGGCGGGGACTTCATGACCGCCTGGGGCGGCACCGGCATCGGTGACGCCAACCCGCTGGGCGCCAACTGGCTGACGATCATCCTGGGTCTCGGCTTCGTGCTGTCCTTCGGCTACTGGACGACGAACTTCGCCGAGGTGCAGCGCGCCCTGTCCGCGAAGAACCTCTCCGCCGCCAAGCGCACCCCGCTGATCGCCGCCTTCCCGAAGATCTTCATCGTCTTCGCGGTGATGATCCCGGGCCTGGTCGCCGCCGTGATCGTGCCCAAGATCGGCACCCCGGACTCCGACCTCACGTACAACGACGCGATACCCCTGCTGATGCAGGAGCTGCTGCCCAACGGCGTGCTCGGCATCGCGGTGACCGGTCTGCTCGCCGCGTTCATGGCGGGCATGGCGGCCAACGTGTCCTCGTTCAACACGGTGTTCACCACCGACATCTGGCAGCGGTACGTGGTGAAGGACAAGCCGGACGCCTACTACCTGCGCTTCGGGCGGCTGATCACGGCGATCGGTGTGCTGGCCTCGATCGGCACGGCGTTCATCGCCGCCAGCTTCTCGAACATCATGAGCTACCTCCAGACGCTGTTCTCGTTCTTCAACGTCCCGATGTTCGTCGTCTTCATCATCGGCATGTTCTGGAAGCGGGCCTCGATGAAGTCCGGTGTCTGGGGCCTGGTCGCGGGCACCGGGGCCGCGATGATCAACTACTTCTGGATCTACAAGGGCGGGATCATCGACATCCCGTCCGACCAGGGCGCCAACTTCGTCTCCGCGATCGTCGGATTCGTCGCCGGAGCCGTCGTCATGGTCGCCGTCACCCTCTTCACCGCGCCGAAGCCCGAAGCGGAACTGGCCGGTCTGGTGTACGGGACCGAATCACCGGACCCCGACGAGGCTGCCGACGAGGCCGACAGCGCCTGGTACCGCAAGCCCGCGCTGCTCGGCTGGGGCGCGGTCGTCCTCGCCGCCGTCTGCTACATCCCCTACTCGCTCTGATCGGAGGAACTCACCATGTCCGAACCGCACATGTCCGACCTGCACAAGGAAGTCTCCGAGCTGGAGCGCAAGTCCGCCACCGCCGCCCGTCTCTTCGACATCCGGCGGATCATCGGCGGCCTGTTCGTGGTCTACGGAGTGATCGTCACCATCGCGGGCATCAGCCCGTCCGACGCCGACCTGAAGAAGGCCGAGGGCGTCCACATCAACCTGTGGACGGGCCTCGCCATGCTGGCGCTCGGCCTGTTCTTCCTGGTCTGGATGAAGCTGCGCCCGGCCGAGGCCCCGGCGGCCCCGGAAACGGACCGGGCTTCCGGCCCGGACCCGGCCCGGAAGCCGGAGTCCGACGCGGGCTGACCCGCCCCACCGCTCGTCCGCCGTGCCCGCAGGGGCCGTACGTCACCCGCGCTGTCCGGGGATGTACGGCCCCCGCGGCGTACCGCAGTTGTCCGCGGCCCGCTCCAGCAGTCCCGTACGGGCCGCGAGGGCGGCCGCCTCCAGGCGGGAGCCGACGCCGAGCTTCATCAGGACCCGCTGGACGTGGGTGCGGGCGGTGCTCGGGGCGATGTCCATGCCGGCCGCGATCAGCCGGGTGCCCTCGCCCTCGGCGACCCGCACCAGCACCTCCGCCTCGCGCGGGGTCAGCATCCGCAGCAGCCGCCGCCCCTCGTCGTCGGGCTGGGCCGCCGGGTTGAGCAGTTCGGCGAAGGCCCCCCGCAGCAACTGCGGGGCGATGGCGCTCTCCCCCGCCCGCGCCTTGAGCATGGCCCGCTCGACGCCCTCGATGCGCTCGTCGTGCCGGACGTACCCCGCGGCCCCGGCGGCGAACGCCGCGGCGATCCCGCGCGGGCTGGGCACCGGCCCGAGGACCACCACCGCCACCTGCGGGCGCTCCTGACCGATGCGCGTGATCGGGTCGAAGACCCCGGGGGCGGCGGGCGAGGCCGTACCGAACAGACAGACCTCCGGGGCCCTGCTGACGACCAGTTCCGCTGCCCCGGACGTCGGCGCCGCCGCCGCGAGCACCCGGTGCCCGCGCAGTTTCAGCGCCGAGGCGAGTGCCTCGGCGAGCAGCCGGTGATCGTCGACCACTATGAGCCGCACACCCACGGTCCTCACCCCCAAAGCCCCTGTACGCCCGGCCCCCCGGACTCCTGCCCCGGCAAGTTACACGCTCGTTCGACACCGCGCGGCCCTTACGTGGGAGAAGCCCCCCGGAATGCCGAATCCTGCGCCATTCGGGCCTCGTCGACCTGCGTTCATGGCTCGTTGACCGGCACTTCGCGATCACTTCACGGGCGGAAAACGATCGGCCCCGCCGGTGAGGTGATCGACCGGCGGGGCCTGGCACTGCGGGCGCTCCCCGGGGAGCGCGGTGATCAGTCGGTGCGGTAGGCGACGACGAGGTAGCGCTTCTCGTCGGGGTTGACGGTGCTGGGCTTGTGGACCGAGCTGCTCGCCATGTAGAACCGGCCGTCGGTGTAGAGGAGTTCGCCCGTGTCGATGGAGAACCGCTTCTCCGCCTCCCGGACGGTCTCGTCGCTCGGGTTCTCCATCAGGAGGGTCTGCTTGAGGGTCTCGCCGTCGATGGAGACGACCTGGCCGCCCTTGTCGTACGGGCCCTCCTTGTAGGCGATGATGCTGGTGCCGTCCATCCGGAGCGGGGTCAGGGTGTGGCGGTCGCCCGCGTCCGCCCGGCCGCCGAGGAGCTTTCCGGTGGTCAGGTCGAAGGCGACGATCTCGTTCGTGTCGCCGTACTCGCTGGTTCCGTCGTGCCTCTCGGTCGGCAGGTAGAGCCGGTTGTTGCCGACGGCCATGTGCTTGCACTGCTCGACATCGGTGGAGCCGCATTCCGCCGCGTACTTGTCCGCGTCGGCGGGGATCCGGACGATCAGCTTGCCGGTCGCCGCGTCGATCGAGAAGAAGTCGGAGATGCTGCTGCCGTCGCCGGCGGTGTCGCCGACGTCGGCCGCGACCACCAGCGGCTTGGTGGAGACGATGCTCGCGTATTCGACGCCCGCGGGCATCTGGTACGAGGACAACGGCGCGCCGGTCGCCGGGTTCAGCGCCTGCACGGTGAGCTGCGGGCTGTCGGACGTGCCGCACCTGCGGACCACGGCGAGGGCTTCGCCTCCCGCGTAGCCACGGTCGTAGCAGCCGTCCGCGCCGACCTTCGGCTTCCAGAGTTCGGCGCCGTCGGCCAGCTTGAAGGCCGCGCCGCCGGAGGTTCCGCCCGCGGCGACGGTGGTCCCGCTGAGCGTGACCTCGTCGAAGCGGATCGGCCGGTCACCGCCGGTGGCGGAGGTGACGCTCTTGCTCCACAGGAGCTTGCCGGCGCTCAGGTCGATCACGCCGACCTGGTTGCACGACGGGTACTTGTTCTCCTTGGTCGCCTTCGTCTCCTGGAAGACGATGGCCGCCTTGTAGTCCTTGCTCATGTGCCGGGACACGGTGCAGATGTCGCCGGCCAGCGGGAAGGACCAGAGCTTGGTGCCCTTGTCGCGGTCGTAGCCGGTGACCTCGGCGATGCCGGACTTGACGTACGCCTTGTCGGTGACCCAGGAGCCCGCGACCGTGGTGATGTCGGTGACCACCGGCTCCGGGAACTGGAAGGCGACCTTGGACTTGGTGTTGGCGGGCGCCTTCTCCTCGCCGCCGGCCAGGCCGCCCTCGCCGCCCTTGGCCTCGCCGCCGGTGGCGCCGGACGAGGAGGCCTCGTCCGTGCCGCCCTTGTCGTCGCCGGTGGAGGCGTAGATGATCCCGCCGCCGATGATCAGCACCACGGCGACGGCCGCGGCGACGATGATCTGCATCTGGGTGGAGAACTTCTTGCCGCCGCCGCCGGCCGGCTGCGGGGCCCCGTACTGCGGCTGCATCGGCTGGGTCGGGTAGCCGTAACCCTGCTGGGGCATCCCGGGCTGTCCGGCGGGCCCCTGCGGGTAGCCGTAACCCTGCTGCGGGGCCTGGGGGTAGCCGTATCCGTTGGGCTGCGGCGCGGGCGGGGTGGGGTAGCCACCGGCCGGCGGCGGGGTGCCGTAGCCCCCGGCGGGTGCGTCCTGCGGGGCGGCGGGCTGCTGGTGCGGCTGCTTGCCGAAGGGGTCCGCGGGCGGCGGGGTCGGCCGGCCGAACCCTCCCGGCGGCGGGTCCTGTGGCGCGCCGAACCCACCGGAGGGCGGGCCTGCGGGCGGTGCCGGGGGCGTGTTCGGCGGTTCGTTGGGCGGCTGCTGCGGTGGCTGGGGCGGCTGGGTCATGGCGTGCGTACCTCGGGAGACGAGTGGGTGTGGGGGCGCGTGAGGCCGGGAGGGGCCGACCGCGGTCGGATGCCGTGGCGGACCGTCACTTGGTGAACACCAGCATCGTCGACTGCTCCAGCTCTTCCTTGTCGTTGCTCGCGCTCACACGCTTGCTGAAGATGTAGGAGCGGCCGTCCTGGTAGAGGACCTTGGACGAGAAGAAGCCGTTCTCGATCCGGCCGGCCGACGCCGGGTGCTGGAGCAGCGTCTTGGGAGTGCCGCCGGTCGGCGGCAGGGTCACGAGTGCGCCGGCGGTGTCGTACTTCGGCCGCATGTAGAGCAGTACGTCGCCGCCCTCCATGCCCAGCGGCTTCAGAACACGCTCGGCCGGGGCGGGCGCCTCCCACTTGGGCTTCCCGGTGTTCAGGTCGAAGGCGATGACCTTGTTCGTCCGGGAGGTCCCGCTGCTGTCGTCCTCGGTCGCGATGTAGAAGGTGTTGGCGTCGGCGGCGACGCCGCTGCACCCTTCGAGCTTCTCGCCGAAGATCGCGAAGCTGCCCCCGCAGTCGACGGTGAGCTTGTCGCCCTGCGCGGGTGCGAGCTGCGAGCGGAGCTTGCCGCTCTCGGTGAGCGAGGCGATGGCGTACTGCTTCTTCGCTTCGTTGTCGAACCTGACGACGAGCGGGGTGACCGAGTAGACCTTGGTGACCTCCCAGCCGCGCTTCGGCTGGTACGTCCACTTGGCCTTGCCGGTGACCGGGTCCAGCTCCTGGACCTGGTGCTGCGGGTTCTTGGCGTCGTCGGTGCGGCAGCTGGTGGCGGCGATCAGCTTCGCGCCGCCGGCGAAGGCGAAGGGCTTGCAGTTGCCCTCGGGGTTGCCGAACAGCTCCTTGCCGTCGCTGACGCGGTAGGCGTTGGAGTTGCCGGTGCGCCCCACCGTGACGGTGTCTCCGCTGATCGCCAGACCGATGTCCGACAGGAAGTCCCAGGTGCCGTTCTTCTTGATCGTCTTCTTCCAGCCGGCCTTGCCGGTGTTGAGGTCGATCATCTGGAGGACGGAGCACTTGGCCCGGTCGGTGGTGCCGTCCTTCACGCCGATGACGAGCTTGCCGTCGGCGGTCGCGGTGTTGGGCGTGGCGCACACGTCGGCGGGGAGTGCCAGGGTCCACTTCTGCTTGCCGTCGGCGACGGAGTAGCCGGAGACGCCGCGGTACATGGCCTTGGCGACCAGGTCGCCGGTGAACCAGGGGCCTTCGACGGACGCGCCGTTGCGCGGCAGGTCGACGTCGTTCTTCTGGAGCCAGGCGACCTTGGCCTCGCCCGGCTTGCGCCCGGCGTTGAGGTCGTCGTTGCCCTCGCGGCCGTCGCCGTTGCCGTCGCCCTCGTCGACCGTCGGCGACTCGCTGGGGGGCTTGGGGTCGTTGCTCGTGCCGGCGACGGGCTTCTTGGGGTCGTCCCCGCCGTCGCTCACGAGGAACCAGGTGCCCGCCCCGGCGACCAGGACCACGGCGAGCGCCGCCGCGACCACGATGCCGGTCTTGTTCTTGAGGAGCCCGCCGGGGCCGGAGCCCGGTCCGCCGGGGGCGGGGGCGCCGGGGTGCTGCTGCGTCGGGTAGCCGTAGCCGGGCTGGGGCTGCTGGCCGTACGGCCCCGGGGCCTGCTGGCCGTACGGGCCCGGGGCCTGCTGACCGTAGGGGCCGGGCTGTTGGCCGTACGGTCCGGGGGCCTGCTGCCCGTACGGGCCGGGGGCCTGGCCGGGCTGCTGCGGATAGCCGTAGCCGGGCCCGGCCGGGGGCTGCTGCTGCGGATAGCCGTACGCCGGGGTGCCCGGCGGGGGCGTCTGCGGCGGGTCGGCCGGGGGCGCCGGCGGCTGCGCGGGGGGCGGCCCCTGGGGCGGCTGACCGGGCGGCGTCTGCGGCGGCTTCGCCAGGTTCGGCTGGTCCTGGGGCTGCTGAGGAGCTCCGTTCGGCGGCTCCTGCGGAGCCCCGAAGCCTCCCTGCGGCGGTTGCTGGCTGGGCGGCTGGCTCATATCAGCACGTCCCCCTTCGTGCGGCCCGGTGCGCGAATCGGTCTCCCCCGCATTCCCAAGAGGGTCAATTCCCCTCGGAAAGGAGCGAATCGGGCATGGCTTCCGCGGTGTTACGACAGTCGGGCGGGGCTTCTTTGTACCACCCGCCCGCCACCGGGAACCGGTTCGGGCCAACCCCTGTTCCCAAGGGAGAACCGCCTTGTGATGCCTCCGTTACGCCCGGGGGGAGGTGATGGTCAGTCACCGAAGGCGATCATCGTCGGCAGCTTCATCTCCTCCTCGTCGGTGGCCGCGGAGACATACGTGAGCATGAGCAGCGAGCGGCCGCCGGTGTAGAGGACGAGCGGATCGGTGAAGGTGCGCTCGGTCACCGCGGCCGACGCCGGGTGGCGCAGGACCTGCCGCGGCGCGCCGCCGTCCTGCCCGAGCGCCACGATGCCGCCGCCGACGCCCTTGGTCCCGCTCTTCGCGCCGGGCGGGCTGAGGTAGATCAGCGCCTTGCCGCCTTCGACGCGCAGCGGCATCAGGGTCTGGCCGGCGGGTGCGGGGACCTTCCACTTCTTCTTGCCGGTGCTCATGTCGAAGGCGACGACGTCGTTGGTCAGCACCCCGTCCGCAAACCGGTGCTTCGTGGCGGTGTAGAGCGTGTCGGCGTCGGCGGCCACGCCGACGCAGGTGTCGAGGTTCGCGCCCACGTTCCGCCGCATGCCGGTGCACCGGGCCTCGGGGACGTCGTCACCGGCGATGGGCCGGGAGCGGAAGGTTCCGTCGGCGTTCAGGACCGTGATCGCCCACTTGCCCTCCACCGCCCCGCCCTTGCGGAGCGAGATCACCGGCGGGTCGACGGAGTGGAACTGGTCGATCAGCCAGCCCTTCCCGGGCTTGTAGGTCCACAGGGTCCGGCCGGTGGACGGGTCGATGCGCCGCACTTCCTCGATGGCATCGTCGGCCTCGGACTCTCCGGCCGGCTGATCACGGCAGCTGACAGCGGCGAGCAGGGCGGCTCCGCCGGCGAGACCGTACGACTGGCAGGGGCCGGGAAGCTTGTCCCACAGGTGCTTGCCGTCACTGACCCGGTAGGCATCGGTGCGGCCGACGCGCCCGATCGTCAGGACGTCGCCGCTGATCGCCATGACGATGTTCGCGAGCCCGTCCTGCGTCGGCGCCCGTTCGAAGGTCGCGGACCAGCCCGCCTCACCGGTGGCCAGGTCGATCATCTGGAGCTTGTCGCAGACCGAATTCTCCGTGGAGGTGTCGGTCAGGAGCCCGACGACGATCTTCCCGTCCGCGGTCGGCCGGGTGGGTGCCGCGCAGACGTCGGAGGGCAGCCGCAGGCTCCACTTCCGCGCGCCGTCGTCGAGGGAATAGCCGGACGCCGTGCGGTACATGGCCTTGGCCACGACATCGCCGACGACCCAGGGGCCGAGGGCGGAGGCGCCGCCCCCCGGCAGGTCCACGCCGTTCCTCTGGACCCAGCGGGCCTTCGCCTCGCCCTCCTTGCGGCCCTTGTTGATCTCCGCGGCCCCCGGGGCGTGCGCCGTCCTCGGGCCCGGCCCGGCGCCGGGCTGCTTCGGGGAGGTGCTCTCCTTCGCGAGGGGCTTCTTGTCGTCGGTGCCGTCATCGCCGCCCACCGCGAACCAGACGCCGGTCCCGATGACGAGGACCCCGGCGAGCACGGCGGCGACGAGACCCGCGGCCCGGCCCCGCGAGCGCCCGCCGGAGGGCGAGGGCCGGGGCCCCGGGTGGCCGTACGACACGGTGGGCGGCTGCGGCTGCGGCTGCGGCTGCGGCTGCGGGTAGCCGTACGGCGCCGTGGGCGGCTGACCGTACGGGCCGGGCTGGGGCTGCGGCTGGTACGGGGGCGGCACGGGGTTCCCGTACGCACCGGGCTGCGGTTCGTACGGAGCGCCGAAGCCCTCCTGCTCCCCCGGCCCGCCCTGCGACGGCGGATGCGGCGGCGGCTGCGACATCAGTGTGGTCCCCCTCGAACGTACGGTCCCTGCCGTCCCGTTCTACCACCTGCCGCACCGCCGTCCGTCAGACGTCCTCGGCCAGTTCCAGCCAGCGCATCTCCAACTCGTCCCGCTCGGTGACGAGTTCGCGCAGTTCGGCGTCGAGGCCCGCGACCTTCTCGAAGTCGGTGGCGTTGTCGGCGATCTGCTTGTGCAGCGCGGTCTCCCGGGTGGAGAGCTTGTCGAGCTGCCGCTCGACCTTCTGGAGCTCCTTCTTCGCGGCGCGGGCCTCCTGCGCCGAGACGGCCGGGGCCGCGGCGGCCGCGGTGGACGTACGGGGTGCGGCGGCGGAGGGGGTGGACTCCTCCTCCATCCGCCGGCGGCGCTCCAGATACTCGTCGATGCCGCGCGGCAGCATCCGCAGGGCGCGGTCGCCGAGGAGCGCCATGACCCGGTCGGTGGTCCGCTCGATGAAGAACCGGTCGTGGGAGATCACGATCATCGACCCGGGCCAGCTGTCGAGGAGGTCCTCCAGCTGCGTCAGGGTCTCGATGTCGAGGTCGTTGGTGGGCTCGTCGAGGAAGAGGACGTTGGGCTCGTCCATCAGCAGCCGCAGGATCTGGAGCCGGCGGCGCTCACCGCCGGAGAGGTCGCCGACGGGCGTCCACTGCTTCTCCTTGGTGAAGCCGAACTGCTCGCAGAGCTGACCGGCGGTCATCTCGCGGCCCTTGCCGAGGTCGACCCGGTCGCGCACCTGCTGGACGGCCTCCAGGACCCGGAGGTTCGGGTTGAGCTCGGTGACCTCCTGGGAGAGGTAGGCGAGCTTGACGGTCTTGCCGACGACGACCTTCCCGGCGGCGGGCTGCTCGTCGCCCTGGGTGCGGGCGGCCTCGGCGAGCGCGCGCAGCAGCGAGGTCTTGCCCGCGCCGTTGACGCCGACCAGGCCGACGCGGTCGCCGGGGCCGAGCTGCCAGGTGAGGTGGGTGAGGAGGGTCTTGGGCCCGGCCTGGACGGTCACGTCCTCCAGGTCGAAGACGGTCTTGCCGAGGCGGGCGTTGGCGAACTTCATCAGCTCGCTGGTGTCGCGCGGCGGCGGCACGTCGGCGATGAGTTCGTTGGCGGCCTCGATGCGGTAGCGCGGCTTGGAGGTACGGGCGGGGGCGCCGCGGCGCAGCCAGGCCAGCTCCTTGCGCATGAGGTTCTGCCGCTTGGACTCCTCGGTGGCGGCGATGCGCTCCCGCTCGGCGCGGGCGAACACGTAGTCGCTGTAGCCGCCCTCGTACTCGTGGACGGTGCCGCGCTGGACGTCCCACATGCGGGTGCAGACCTGGTCGAGGAACCACCGGTCGTGGGTGACGCAGACGAGGGCGGAGCGCCGGGTCCGCAGGTGGCCGGCCAGCCAGGAGATGCCCTCGACGTCGAGGTGGTTGGTGGGCTCGTCGAGGACGATCAGGTCCTGCTCGTCGATGAGGAGCTTGGCCAGCGCGATACGGCGGCGCTCGCCACCGGAGAGCGGGGCGATGACGGTGTCGAGCCCGTGCTCGAAGCCGGGGAGGGCGAGGCCGCCGAAGAGCCCGGTGAGCACGTCGCGGATCTTGGCGCTGCCCGCCCACTCGTGGTCGGCGAGATCGCCGATGACCTCCTGGCGGACGGTCTTCTTCGGGTCCAGGGAGTCGTGCTGGGTGAGGACGCCGAGTCGCAGCCCGCCGTTGTGGGTGACGCGGCCGGTGTCCGCGTCCTCCAGCTTGGCGAGCATCCGGATGAGGGTGGTCTTGCCGTCGCCGTTGCGGCCCACGACACCGATCCGGTCGCCCTCGGAGACCCCGAGGGATACACCGTCGAGCAGGGCACGGGTGCCGTACACCTTGCTGACCTGCTCGACATTGACCAGATTGACGGCCATTTCACTCCTGCCTAGGGGGTTGATCGACCTTCCCAGGGTACGGCGCGGTGGCGGGGGGTCCGGTCGTGCGGCCTTGCCCGCACGACCAGCGGTCCGTACAATTTCCTGTACGTACAGAATGACGTACGGAGATGACGTGCAGAGGAGCAGGGCATGCGGACGATGACCTATACGGAATCGCGGGCGAAGTACGCCGAGACCCTGAGCGCCGTCGTGGACGACCGCGAGGAGGTCGTGGTCACGCGTGCCGGGCACGAGCCCGTGGTGATAGTGGCGCTCGATGAGTACGAGTCCCTCAAGGAGACCGCGTACCAGCTCCGGAGCCCGGAGAACGCCCGTCGGCTGCTCTCCTCGATCGACCGCCTGGAGAACGGCGGCGGCACGGTGCGGGAGCTCGCGGAGTGAAGTTCGTGTGGGACCAGTCCTCGTGGGACGACTACGTCTGGTGGCAGAACCAGGATCGCAAGATCCACAAGAGGATCAACACACTGCTCCAGGACATCGCCCGGAACGGCAACGAAGGAATGGGCAAGCCGGAGCCCCTGAAACACGGCTTCCAGGGGTACTGGTCGCGCCGCATCACCGACGAACACCGGCTCATCTGCAAGGTGGCCGACGACGAGGTCCGTATCGCCGCCTGCCGGTACCACTACGGCCGCTGAAGCCTGCCCCCTACCGCCCGCCCCGCCCCGCCCGCTCCACCAGCAGCCAGCCGCCCAGTGTCATCGCGACGGCGGCCGGGGCGCTGACCGGGATCACGATCAGCAGGGCGGTACGGCCGTCCAGCAGGCCGCCGAAGCCGACCATCGACAGGCCCAGCACGCCGAGCAGGCAGAGCGTCGCGCCGAGGGCGGCGAGGGGGCCGGCCCCGGCTGCTCCGGGTGTCGTAGAGGCCCCGGAGGTCCCGGAGACCGGGCGTTCGAAGGCGCGGAAGGCGGCGACGAGCCCCGCGGTGAGGGCCGCCGCGAGGGCGAGCCGCAGCGGGACCTGGGCCCACCAGGCGGCCGACGCCGGCACGGGCAGCTCGACGCCGAGGCCGAGCAGCACCCCGTA
The DNA here is from genome assembly GCF_044768525.1 of Streptomyces sp. NPDC091287. Taxonomy (NCBI): domain Bacteria; kingdom Bacillati; phylum Actinomycetota; class Actinomycetes; order Kitasatosporales; family Streptomycetaceae; genus Streptomyces; species Streptomyces sp. NPDC091287. The sequence continues at coordinate 189,677 of NZ_JBIVUV010000008.1, read as the reverse complement.
CACCCCGAACATCGCCGTGAGGTGCCAGAGGAACGCGGTCATCGCCACCCCGTTGGCCGCCACCACCGTGCGCCAGACCCGGGGGCGCTCCAGCAGGCGGGCGGCCGGGGCGCGGAGGAGTTCGACCGCGCCGACGAGCCAGAGGCCGTGGCAGAGCAGGGCGAGGGTCGGCGGGGCCATGTTGCTGACCTTCTCGCCGGGCATCCCGACCATGGACAGCGGGTACGGCCCGAACGCCACCAGCGCGCCGGCGGTGACCAGGCCCGCCCCGGCGAGGAGCGCGGGGCGGCGGACGCGGCCGTCGGCGCGCAGGAAGCCGAGCTGGTGGACGGCCAGCCAGACGAACGCGAAGTTCAGGAACTCGACGTACGGGACTCCGGCCGCGAAGCGCAGCACGTCCACCGCGAGCGCCGCCCCGGCCAGTCCGGCGAAGGCCCCCCAGCCGTACCGCTCGTGCAGTTTCAGCAGCGGCGGGGTGAAGGCGACCATCGCCAGGTAGATCCCGATGAACCACAGGGGCTGGGTCACCATGCGCAGGGTGACGCCGGTCAGTCCGCCGCCCGCGCCGAGGAGTTGGACCAGCAGCGCCGCCGCACCCCACACCAGGACGAAGACCATGGTCGGGCGCAGCAGCCGCTGGAGGCGGGCGCGGAGGAACGCGGAGTAGACGGAGTCCTCGGAGCCCTGGGAGCTCTGGGAGCCCTCGGTGCGCTTGCGGAGCAGGGAGCGGTAGGACAGCGCGTGGGAGAAGCCACCGACGAAGAAGAACACCGGCATGACCTGGAGCAGCCAGGTCAGCGGCTGGAGCTCGGGGACGACGGCGAGCAGGTTGCCCACCCCGTCCGGGGTGACGGCGGCCATCAGCCAGTGGCCGAGCACGACCGCGCCGAGCGACGCGACCCGTAGGAGGTCGACGTAGCGGTCCCGGGTGGCGGGCGTCGCCCCGGCCAGTTCACGAACACTTGATCCCATGGACGTACGGTCGCGCGCGCCGGGCGGGGCGCGGCAGCGCGACCGTACTCAGATCCGGGATGAGTACGCCGGGCAGGGAGTTCAGATGACGTGCGCCCCCGGCGCGGGCGAGGCCGCCACGCGCGTGTTGCGGCAGGTCCCGGACGTCAGCAGTGCGGCCGCCACCTTCTCGGCCGCCGACTCGTCCTCCACCAGGAACGCCGTCGTCGGCCCGGACCCGGAGACCAGGGCGGCCAGGGCCCCCGCCTCGGTGCCCGCGGCCAGGGTCTCGGCGAGGGAGGGGCGCAGGGAGAGCGCGGCGGGCTGGAGGTCGTTGCCCAGGGCCTTCGCGAGTGCGCCGGAGTCGCCGGAGCGCAGGGCGGCGAGGAGCGCGGGGGACGCGGCCGGCTCCGGGACCTCGGTGCCGGCCGTGAGGCGGTCGAACTCCCCGTACACCGCGGGCGTGGAGAGCCCGCCGTCCGCCACCGCGAAGACCCAGTGGAAGGTTCCGCCCACCTCGATCGGGGTCAGCTTCTCGCCGCGTCCGGTGCCGAGCGCGGCCCCGCCGACCAGGCTGAACGGCACGTCGCTGCCCAGCTCCGCGCAGATGGCCAGCAGCTCGTCGCGGCTCGCGCCGGTCCCCCACAGGGCGTCGCAGGCGACGAGCGCGGCGGCCCCGTCGGCGCTGCCGCCCGCCATGCCGCCCGCGACCGGGATGTCCTTGGCGATGTGCAGATGGACGGCGGGCTCGATGCCGTACCGCTTGGCCAGCGCGAGGGCGGCGCGGGCGGCGAGGTTGGTGGTGTCCAGCGGGACCTGGGCGGCGTCCGGACCCGAGCAGGTGATGCGCAGCTCGTCGGCGGGGGCCGCGGTGACCTCGTCGTACAGGCCGACCGCGAGGAAGACGTTGGCCAGGTCGTGGAAGCCGTCGGGGCGGGCGGCGCCCACGGCGAGCTGGGCGTTGACCTTGGCGGGGACGCGGACGGTGACGGCGGCGCTCATGCGGACGCCTCCGGCTTGTTCTCCGCGATCGCCGCGAACTCCTCCACCGTCAGCGCCTCGCCGCGCGCCTGCGGGGAGATCCCGGCGGCGACGAGCGCCGCCTCGGCGGCGGGCGCGGAGCCTGCCCAGCCGGACAGGGCCGCGCGCAGGGTCTTGCGGCGCTGGGCGAAGGCGGCGTCCACGACGGCGAAGACCTCGGCGCGGCTCGCGGTGGTGGCGATGGGCTCGGTGCGCCGGACCAGGGAGACGAGCCCGGAGTCGACGTTCGGGGCGGGCCAGAAGACGGTGCGGCCGATGGACCCGGCGCGCTTGACCTCCGCGTACCAGTTGGCCTTCACCGACGGCACGCCGTAGACCTTGTTGCCGGGGCGGGCGGCCAGCCGGTCGGCGACCTCGGCCTGGACCATGACGAGGGTCCGCTCGATGCTGGGGAAGCGCTCCAGCATGGTGAGCAGGACGGGCACGGCCACGTTGTACGGGAGGTTGGCGACGAGCGCGGTGGGCGCGGGGCCCGGCAGTTCGGTGACCAGCATCGCGTCGGAGTGGACGAGGGTGAAGCGGTCGGCCCGCTCCGGCATCCGCGCCTGGACCGTGGCGGGCAGGGCACCCGCGAGCACGTCGTCGATCTCGACCGCGACCACCCGGTCCGCCGCCTCCAGCAGCGCCAGGGTCAGCGAGCCGAGCCCGGGGCCGACCTCGACGACGGTGTCGTCCGGGCGGACCTCGGCCGTGCGCACGATGCGGCGGACGGTGTTGGCGTCGATGACGAAGTTCTGACCGCGCTGCTTGGTGGGGCGTACGCCCAGCTTCGCGGCCAGGTCGCGGATGTCTGCGGGGCCCAGGAGGGCGTCGGGCTCTGTGCTGCTCACCCGGTAAGCCTACGGCCGCAGTGGGGCCACGGACTCGCCCCCCGCTGCACGTACAGCTTCTTCGCCCGGTACGTCTGCTCGGCGGCGGGTGCGTCCTGGGGGCGGCCGCTGCCGCCGAGGGACTGCCAGGTCCCTGTGTCGAACTGGTACAGCCCGCCGTACGTCCCGCTCGGGTCCACCGCGCCGGGACGGCCGCCGGACTCGCAGGCGGCGAGCGCGGACCAGTTCAGCCCGTCCGCCCCGGCGACCGATGCGGGGCGCTGCCGGGTGCCGGTGCGCACGACGCGGCTGACCGGCAGGTGGACCAGTTCCTCGGCGGTCCTGCGCGGTTTCTGCCGGACGCCGTTGACGGTCCGGACCGCGTACGTGACCCGGCGCACCCCGTTGCGGCCGGCCCGCTCGATGACCTCGGCGCCCCGGAACAGCTCGGGGTCCTCGCTCCGTTCGACGGCGTACGGGACCGTCTCCTCGTGCACCTCGCGGGTGTCGGTGATCCGCATGACGGAGATCGTCTGGCCGTCGCGCGGGAAGCTCGCGGGGTCGACGGAGGTGGTGTCGTGGCCGTGCAGGGTGATGCCCGCCTCGGCGAGGGCCTCGTGGACGGTGGCGGCGTTGGTGCGCAGGGTGCGTTCCTGGCCGTCGGCCATGAAGGTCACGGCGCGTTCGGTGCGGACGGTGAGGGTCAGGCCGGTGCGGGCGATGCGTGCGGAGCGGGCGGCGGAGAGGTACGCGCCCTCGGCCCGGACCCCGAGGGCGCGCAGGGCCCCCGCCACGGTGTCGGCGGTCGTCCAGACCTGGCGGCGGACGCCGTCGAGGGTGAGGGTGAGCGGCCGTCCGTGGCGGACGACGACCTCGTCGCCGTGGTCGAGGCCCGTGCCGGGGGCCGGGGAGACGACGTCGTGCGTGCCGACGGTGACGCCCTCCTCCTCCAGGAGCCCGGTGACGTCGTCGGAGAAGGTGTGCAGGGTCCGGGGTGTGCCGTCGACGCTCAGGCGGACGGCCTTGTCGTGGGCGACGAACGCGGTGGTGCCGCCGGCCAGGAAGGCGACGACGAGGGCCTTCGGGACGAGGCGCCGCAGACTCCCGGGGTTCGCGACGAGCGTCCGGCGGCGCTTGGCGGCCCGCCGGGCGTCGGCCCGGGTGGGGCCCTGCCGGGGCCACGCGGGCGGCGGCGGGGCGAGCGGGGTGTCGACCACCGTCGGGGTGTGGGCGGCGGGGGCCGCCGCCCACACCCCGTCGGCCACGGTCAGCTGCTCGTGGAACGCGCCGAGACGCCTGTCCTGCGAAGTGTTCACGCCGTTCACGCCGCTCCCGAAGATCCGCCCGCTGCCGCCCCGTCGTGCGCGGGGACGATAGCGGAGCGGCGGTGACTCTCCAAAGCGACACGACTACGCAGCGTGCCCGCACCGGTCCGGTCGGCGGTCAGAAATCAAACGCGCGCGCGGTGTTGTCGTAGATCGCGGCGGCCAGCACGTCCTCGTCCAGACCCTTCACCTCGGCCATGGCGCGGAGTGTGACCGGGATGAGGTAGGGCGCGTTGGGGCGCCCGCGGTACGGGGCGGGGGTGAGGAAAGGGGCGTCCGTCTCGACGAGGACCAGCTCGGTCGGGGCGACGGCCAGGGCGTCCCGCAGCGGCTGGGCGTTCTTGAAGGTCACGTTGCCCGCGAAGGACATGAAGTACCCGGCCCGCGCGCAGATCCGGGCCATGTCGGCGTCGCCGGAGTAGCAGTGGAACACGGTCCGCTCGGGCGCGCCCGCGTCGAGCAGGACCCGCAGGACGTCCTCGTGCGCGTCGCGGTCGTGGATGACCAGGGCCTTGCCGTGCCGCTTGGCGATCTCGATGTGGGCCCGGAAGGACTCCTCCTGGGCAGCGACGCCCTCGGGTCCGGTGCGGAAGAAGTCCAGGCCCGTCTCGCCGACCCCGCGTACGTGGTCGAGGGCGGCCAGCGCGTCGATCTCCGCCAGCGCCTCGTCCAGCGCCGCCCTGCCGCCGGGCTCCCTCGCCCCCTGCCGTGCGGTGCCGCCGGTGCCCTCGACGTACCCGTGGACGATGCGCGGGGCCTCGTTGGGGTGCAGGGCGACCGAGGCGTGGACGGCGGGGTGCGCGGCCGCGGTGTCGGCGGCCCAGCGGGAGCCGGCCACGTCGCAGCCGACCTGGACGACGGCCGTCACGTTCACCGCGGCGGCCCGGGCGAGGGCCTCCTCGACGGTGGCGTCCTGCATGTCCAGGTGCGTGTGGGAGTCGGCGACCGGAACCCGCAGGGGCTCGGGCAGCGGCGGGGCTTCGGTACGGCTCATGCCGACGATCGTACGAGGGCCCCACCCTCGTACGATCGTCGGCTGCGGAAGCCACCCGGGTACGTCATCCGCGACGGAAGGCCCACCCCATCCGCACTGGAAGGATCACGTCACCCGCGGTGGCTGGTCCGTGTCACCTGCGGTGGAAGGGGTGGAGCAGGTCGGACAGGCGCCAGTGGCGGGCCGGAGCGGCGGCGGTCGACACCGTCCGGTCCTTCGCGGCGGCCTCCGCCGCGCGCGGCATCCGCTGCTTCCGCAGCAGCTCCTGGACGCCGGCGACCCGCCCCGCCCGCATAATGCGCACCACGTGTCCGCCGCAGTTCGTGCAGGTGGGCGTGGAGAGCGGGGACGGCACGCGCTCGCCGCCCGCCGTGTAGACGACGAAGGCGTGACCGTGGACGTCGACATGGTGCTCTATCTCGTAGGACTGCTCCCAGCCGTACCCGCACTTCATGCAGGCGAAGGCATACGCCTCATGGACAGTGGTGGCTGCGATCTCGCTCATGCCTGCTCCTCTTGGCCGCGGGTCACGCGCTCCGGGGGCGGGCGGCCCGCCCGAGGGTTTTCGAGCAGGTGGCCCGTCCCCTCCAGTGGACACCTGCACCCGTACGGACGCACCAGCTCGGAGCCAATATTGGTGCGTTCTTGGCCTCCTTTGGAGGCCCTTTGCCGACGCATGGCAGTGGACTGGACCAAGGGAGGGCGGTGCGTGACCGCCGGACCACCGAGCGCCCCCGAGCGCGCCGTGCCCCGGTCGTGAATGCGCCCGGCGCACCACCCCCGCCCACCCGCCTCCCTCCCCTGAATTCTCGGGCTTTTCCCCCGCCCGCACCCCATGAATTCACCATTCAATTGAAATCGCGATTTCCCCGGATGTCGCACGCCGATTTGCGGCGCCCCCATTCCTCCTTTTCACTCATTACGTCCACCCCATTTCCCACAGGACGGGGAACAACCCATGTTCACCACGGACACCACTGCCACCGACGTCGAGCTCGACCTCGACGCCGCCCTCAACCCGGGCGAGGTCGAAGGCCTGTACCGCGACTCCCGCGAATGCGCCTATCTCGCGCTTCTCGCGGGCGGCGGCGCGCTGCTGCTCTCGCCTCCGACCCCGCGCCCGAAGAAGGGCTAGTCGACGGCACATGGACCAGACACATGCTTCGTCGCCCCTCGCGGGCGCCGTGCATGACCTGGCAACAGAGGTGGTCCTCGCTCTTCGGAGCGGGGACCACCTCGCCACGGTGTGCGGCGCGGCGGGAATCGACGAGGAGAATCGGACCGGAATCGCGGCGGCACGGGTCATCGGGGCCGACCTGCTGCTGCCCAGTGTTCTCTACGGACGTCATCCGCATCCGGGTGACGTCGCCGTGCTCGACCGGGCGGTGCGGGAGTTCCCGCCCAAGCCCGACGCTCCGGCCGCGACGGCCTGGAGCCACTGGCACATGATCTCCACGCTCCAGCGGATGGCGCCGTCCCCACCGGGTGCGGCTGCTCCCGCGACGTACGCGGAGCCCGACGCCGCCTGGCTGGAGGGGGCGCCCTGGCAGGCGTTCACCCACCAGCTCTCGGTCCTCGCGCCGCTGGCCGTGCCGGCCGCCCCATCGGCCGTGCGGCAGGCCGCGACGAACCGGGCCGTCGACCTGTCGCGCGGCTTCGTCCGCGCGGTCCGGCGGCGCGACTGGCTCCAGGCGGCGGGCGCGGGCCGCTGGCTCGCGGCCATCGGCGGCGAACCGTCGACGCTGGGCCTGGAACGCGGCCTGGACTTCGTCGAGCTGATGGGCGGCCACGACTCCCGGGTCACCCTCCATGTGCGGGCCGCCCGGCTGATGGCCGAAGCGAGGGCACGGTGACCACGACCGCGACCGAGGGCCCCTCCCAGGACCGCCCGGCCGGGGGTCCGCGGGGACGCCCGGGGCCGGGGTCCACGGCCCACCGGGAGCACCCGGCCCCCGGCGCCGCGCTCGCGGTCCTCCCCGGCGTCCTGCGCTCCGCCCTCGCCTGGACCGACGCGCACCGGGCGGACTTCACGCTCCCCGACGACGTCCTGGAACCCCACACCCAGGTCAACGCCACGCTGAAGCCACTGGGCGAACTGGCCCAGCTCGGCTCCACGATCCGCCGCACCACCGCCCCCGGCACCCCGGAGCACGAGCTGGCCGGGGAGCTCGTCACGTACGCCTGGGAGCAGGTGGCGGCGGGCGAGCTGCTGCTGGAGCTGCTGCGCGCCGAGCCGTTCGCCGCGTACCCGTACGAGATCTACGCCGCCTTCGCCGGGTACGGGCTGCGCCACGAGGGCTTCGAGGCCCTGGCCCGCCCGCTCACCGCGACCCGCGCCTGGGCCCACACCGAGCAGCACGCCAACCGGCAGCTGGGCCTGGTCAACTCCGAGCGGCGGGTCGGCGTGGTGACCCACACGGACGCGGGCGCGGTCCTGTCCCGGACCTGGCTGGGCGGCCTGTCGGAGCCCTGGATGTTCGAGGGCCCCTCCGGCTACGCGCTGACCCACACCGTCTTCCACCTCACGGACTGGGGCCGGATGCCCGAGCGGGTCCCCGCGAGGATCGACGGCTATCTGCGGACCTGGCTGCCCGCGTGGGCCGACGGCTGCGTGGAGAGCGGCCAGTGGGACCTCACCGGCGAGCTGCTGGCGGTGGCGGCGTCGTTGCCGGCCCCCGGGCCCGTCGAGCTGCTGGACGCGGTGTGGCCGGTGCTCGCCGACGTACAGCACGGGACCGGCTGCGTGCCGGAGACCGGCTCGCCGGTGCGGGACACGACGGCCCCGGAGCCGTACCCCTTCATCGACTGCTACCACTCCACCCTCGTGACGGCCTTCGCCGCGGCCCTGTCCCTGAGGTCGCTGCGCGGGGCGGCCGGGACCGGCGAGGCCGTGCCCGGCCGGGAAAGGCGGACCGCATGAGCAGCGGCATCCAGCAGATCCACGACGTGGGGGCGAAGGCCCTGGGCTGGCTGTACGAACACCGGGAGGGGTTCCGGCTGGAGGCCGACCCGTCCCCGGAGGCGGGGATGCTGGACCGTTTCAAGCCGCTGGGCGAGCTGGCGCTGATCGGCAAGGTCATCTTCCGCGAGGGCGTGGCCGGCTCGCAGCAGTCCTCCCTGGCCCACAAGCTCCTGGACCACGCCTGGCACGAGCTGCTGGACTCCGGTGCGCGGCTGCTGGAGGGCCAGCGGCGCGAACCGCTGTCGCCGGTGCCGCTGGAGGTCTACGTACCGTTCCGGGAGCTGGGCTACCGGCAGCCGGACCTGGAGTCCGCGATCCGGCTCAACCACCGGCTGGCCAGCTGGGCGGCGCTGGAGGTGCTGCCGGTGCGGCGGCTCGGCCTGAGCGCGATCGAGCGGCGCTTCGGGGTGGAGCCGGGCATCCCGGAGACGGCGGCGCTGGCCCACACCTGGCTGGCGCGGCGGGCCGAGCCGTGGACGGTCGAGGGCCACATCGGCTACGACATCACGCACACGGTGTTCCACCTCACCGACTGGGGCGAGAAGCCGGCCGGGCTGCCCGCCGACATCGCGGAGTACCTGGCGCTGTGGCTGCCGGTCTGGCTGGACGACTGGCTGGACCTGAAACGGTGGGACCTGCTGGGCGAGCTGCTGGTCGTCGACGCGTGCCTCCCCGAACCGACGCTGGACCCGGCGGCCTGGCAGGGGTTCGCGCAGGCCCAGCAGCCGGACGGGGCGATGCCGGTGGTCGGCGGGATGCCGGAGGGCGACGAGGAGGCGGTGTTCGACCTCGTCTACCACCCGACGCTGGTCGCCGCGTTCGCCTCGGCGCTCGCGATGTCCCGGGCGCTGTCCGACCTCTCCGCCGCCCCGGCCCCGGCATGACGGACGCGACGGCGGTCCGCGTGGACACGCCCGACTCCTCGGCCACCGTACGCCTCCTCGCCGAGGCGGCCCGGGCGGTCGACGCCCCGGACCTGGTGCTCGCGGTCAGCCGGAACGGGGTGCGCACCGTCCACACCGGGGGGAGCGGGGAGCCCGGCCCGGTCCCCCGTGAGCTGCTGGGCCACGAGCTGGGCTCGGCGTCGAAGCCGTACGCGGGGCTGCTGCTGGCCCGACTGGTGGCGCAGGGCCGGGTGCGGTACGCGGACCGGGCGGCGGACCTGCTGGCCCCGGGCTTCCCGGTGCACCCGGCGGTGCGCCGGATCACCCTGCGCCATCTGCTCACCCACACCTCGGGGCTGCCGGGCCTGCCTGCCGACTTCTACCCGCAGGCGGTGCCCCGGTGGTCCACCGACCCGTACGGCGGCTACCCGGCGGACCGGGTGGTCCGGGCCTTCCTGCGGGCCCGCCCGCGCCACCGGCCCGGGACCCGCTGGCACTACTCGAACTTCGCCGTCTCGGTCCTCGGCCACACCCTGGCGGCGGCCACCGGCACCCCGTGGGAGGTCCTGCTGCACCAGCAGGTGCTGGCCCCGCTGCGGCTGGACGCGACCCGGGTGCGCCCGGGGCCGGAGGGCACGGAGGCGGTCGGCCACCGCCGCGACGGGACGCCGGTGCCCGCGCTGGACACCGGGGGCTTCACGGCGGCGGGCGCGGTCCGGGCGACCCCGCTGGACCTGCTGACGTTCCTGGAGGCGCACCTGGAGGAACGTCCGGGCGGGCCCGACCCCCGGGACCCGACGCTGGTCGCCGCGCTCGCCGACGTGTCCCGCCCCCTGCTGCGGCGGGGCCTGCGGCACGCGCACACCCACACGCTCACGTGGTTCCACCACCCGTCCCCGTACGGCCCGGTCCTCTTCCACGCGGGAGCGACCCTCGGCCAGCAGGCGTTCCTGGGCTTCCGCCCGGGCACGGGTCTCGCGGTGGCGGCGACGGCGACGCGGCGGGTGCACCGGGCGGACACGTTCGTCGCGACGGCGTACGGCCTGCTGACGGAGACGCCGTAGGCCGCTACGGACTGCCTGACGGAGACGCCGTAGGCGCTACGGCCGGCTGACCGAGACGCCGTAAGCGCAACGGCCGACTGACCGAGACGCCGTAAGCGCAACGGCCGACTGACCGAGACGCCGTAAGCGCTATGGCTTCGGCGGAGCGGCCTTCTCCGCGTTCTTGGCGGCCACCACCGCGTCGAAGACGTCCCGCTTGGGCAGCCCCGCGGCGGCGGCGACAGCGGCGATCGCCTCCTTGCGCCGCTCCCCCGCCTCCTCGCGCACGCGCACGCGCCGCACCAGCTCCTCGGCGTCCAGTCCCTCGTCGCCGGAGTCGGTGGCGCCCTCCACGACGACGGTGATCTCCCCGCGTACGCCGTCGGCGGCCCACACGGCCAGTTCGCCGAGCGGACCGCGCTTGACCTCCTCGTACGTCTTGGTCAGCTCCCGGCACACGGCGGCGCGGCGCTCGGCGCCGAAGACCTCGGCCATCGCGGCGAGGGTGTCGTCGAGCCGGTGAGGGGCCTCGAAGAAGACCATGGTGCGCCGCTCGTCCCCGACCTCCCGGAGCTTGGAGAGCCGTTCCCCGGCCTTGCGCGGCAGGAACCCCTCGAAGCAGAACCGGTCCACGGGCAGCCCGGAGAGCGCGAGCGCGGTGAGTACGGCGCTGGGCCCCGGGACGGCGGTGACGCGGATGTCCTTCTCCACGGCGGCGGCGACGAGCCGGTAGCCGGGGTCGGAGACGGACGGCATGCCCGCGTCCGTGACGAGCAGGACACGCGCGCCGCCGGTCAGGGCTTCGACGAGTTCCGGCGTACGGGCCGACTCGTTCCCCTCGAAGTAGGAGACGACACGCCCCGAGGTGTGGATGCCGAGCGCCTGGGTGAGCCGGCGCAGCCGCCGGGTGTCCTCGGCGGCGACGACGTCGGCCCGCTCCAGTTCGGCGGCGAGGCGTGGCGGGGCGTCCGACACGTCACCGATGGGGGTCCCTGCGAGCACGAGCGTTCCAGTCGTTCCAGTCACATCAGCCATCCTCGCAGCACGGGCAGCGCCCTTCGCACAGATGCGTTCCCTACGATGGCGCGGTGACGAGTACCGCACCCGAGACCCAGCGGGGCCAAGACGCCGGGGACCCGCTCGGCGAACAGCCGACCTCCTGGCAACGGCGGCTGCGCCGCTTCGGCCATGTTCCCCGTCCGGAGATCTCTCTCCGCGACCGGCTGGACCCGCCGTACACCCGGCCGGGACGGCAGGTGTGGTCGGTGCTCGCGATCCCGCCGCACGTGGCCGACCGGCTGGTGCGGTGGTCCGGCTGGGGCGGTCCGCTGCTCGTGACGCTGGTCGCCGGGCTGCTGCGCTTCTGGCGGCTGGACCAGCCGCACGCGGTGATATTCGACGAGACGTATTACGCGAAGGACGCGTGGGCGCTGGTCAACCAGGGGTACGAGGGGTCCTGGCCCAAGGACGTCGACAAACTGATCCTGAAGGACCCCTCCTCCGTCCCGATCCCGACCGACCCGGGTTATGTGGTGCATCCGCCGGTCGGCAAGTGGATCATCGGGCTCGGCGAGCAGCTGTTCGGCTTCACGCCGTTCGGCTGGCGCTTCATGGTGGCGGTGCTCGGCACCATCTCCGTTCTCCTCCTCTGCCGGATCGGCCGGCGGCTGTTCCGCTCCACGTTCCTGGGCTGCCTGGCGGGGCTGCTGCTCGCGGTGGACGGCCTGCACTTCGTGATGAGCCGGACCGCGCTGCTCGACCTGATCGTCATGTTCTTCGTGCTGGCCGCGTTCGGCTGTCTGGTGGCCGACCGTGACCATGCCCGCCGCCGACTGGCCGACGCGCTGCCGGTCGACGAGGAGGGGGTGCTGCGCCCGGACGCCCGGATCGCGGAGACCCTGCGCCTGGGGTGGCGGCCGTGGCGGCTGGCGGCGGGCGTGATGCTGGGCCTGGCCTTCGCCACGAAGTGGAACGGCCTGTACGTCCTGGCGGCGTTCGGCCTGATGACGGTCCTGTGGGACGTCGGGGCGCGCCGCACGGCAGGGGCCGTGCACCCGTACCGGGCGGTGCTGCGCCGCGACCTGATCCCCGCGTTCTTCTCCACGGTGCCGGTCGCGATCGTCACGTACGTCGTGTCGTGGACCGGCTGGATCGTCACGGACAAGGGCTACTACCGGAACTGGGCGGCCACCGAGGGCAAGGACTCCTCCTGGAGCTGGCTGTTCCCGGACTGGCTGCGCAGCCTGTGGCACTACGAGAACCAGGTGTACGACTTCCACGTCGGCCTGACCTCGGGCCACACCTACGAGTCCAACCCGTGGAGCTGGCTCGTGCTGGGCCGGCCCGTGTCGTACTACTACGAGGAGCAGGCGGGCTGCAAGGAGTCGGCGACCGGCAAGTGCGCCAGCGAGGTCCTCGCCATCGGCACCCCTCTGCTGTGGTGGCTGGCCTGCTTCGCCCTCGCGTACGTCGTCTGGCGCTGGCTCTTCCGCCGCGACTGGCGGGCGGGCGCCATCGCCTGCGGTGTGGTGGCGGGCTGGCTGCCCTGGTTCTTCTACCAGGAGCGGACGATCTTCCTCTTCTACGCGGTGGTCTTCGTCCCGTTCCTGTGTCTGGCCGTGACGATGATGCTGGGCGCGATCGCGGGCCCGGCGGCGGGCACGGGCGCCCGGGCCGAACTGGGCCTCACCGCCCAGGACCCCACCGGCGAACGCCGCCGCACGCTGGGGGCGATCGCGGTGGGCGTGCTGGTGCTCCTGGTCGTCTGGAACTTCATCTACTTCTGGCCCCTGTACACGGGGACATCGATCCCGGAGGACCTGTGGCGGGACCGGATGTGGCTGGACACGTGGGTGTAGGCACCCCGACGTGACCGGGCAGGAAGTCGAAATGCGGGCGGGGGGGGGGGGGGGGGGGGGGGGGGGGCCGCCCCCCCGGCGGGGGGGGGGGGGGGGGCCCGGGGGGGGGGGGGCGCCCCCCCCCCCCCCCCCCCCCCCCCCCCCCCCCCCCCCCCCCCCCCCCCGCCCGCATTTCACAGGATTCCGTCCGGTCGACAGACTTCCCGGCTCTCTCCTCTGAACCCGAAGGTTAGAAGAAGTGCTTTCGCCCGCCCACCGCGCGGCCGGTCGCACCCAGGATCCACAGGATGGCACCCACCAGAATGAGGATGCCGCCGATGGTCGTCAGGAGCCCCATGCCGACAAGCAGGCCGATGATCAGCAGAATAAGCCCAAGAATGATCATTTTCGTTTCCCATCGTCAAGTCAGTTCAGACGCGTATGCGCCTGCGCTTCACAACGGCCTCAGTGCCACCTCACCGGTACCGCCCGGTTCCGAATGTCGCCAGAACCTCGTTGCGAAGGTCCTGGTGCCCCGCAATTCGGCATTCACACATCGCTTACACATCATCGCCGTCACGACCGCCGCTGTCGCGCCAGAAGAATCGCGGCCGCCCCCGAAATCACCAGGAAGAACGCGGCGGACCCGCCCGACATCCACGCCAGTAGGGCCGCGCCGCCACCCCCGAGGTCGTCTTCTCGGACGACCACCTGCGGGTCGTCCGCCTGGTACCGGACGGTCATGGCTGCGCCGACGGACCGCTTGCCGCCTCCGCTGCCCACCGGGAGGTCCGCCACCACGGTCCGCCCGCCGGCCTCGAACTTCACCTCGCACTGGCCCGCCATGCACGCGCCGCTGGTGTGCAGGGTCGCCTGAGCCCGCTCGCCGTCCTGGAGGGAGCGCAGGTGTTCTGCCGCCGGAAACATCACCAGCGCCGACAGCGCCCCCAGGAGCAGGCCGAGAGCCAACGACATCAGCATGGACGCACGGGGCCCCAGCCCGTTCGCGCCGCTGCCTGCCGCACCCGTGTTCGCCGGGGCGCGCACCGCGGACGCGCCCCCGCTCGCTTCGCCGTCCATCTGGCTCGCCCCCCCTTGCCCGTCGGCGCCCAGCCGACGTTCCGCTTCCTCGTCTCCGAGCAGGGTAGGCGGGCGACCGAGGCGATTTCAGGGGGTGATGTCGGCACTGCCGCACCGGCCCCGGCTGCCTGTTGTCGGCAACCACGGCCAGGGGTGTCGGTGCCCTCGCGTACGTTGAGCGCCGTCGCAGTCGAACGGAAGGCACACAGTGAAGGCGTACGAACTGGGGTTCGGGGAATCCGCGGACAAGTTGACGATCCGCCCCGGCAAGCCCATCGAGACCGATCTGCCCGGTGCCCGCGTCGCCGGGTGGTGCGGCGGTCGTGCGCCCGGCATCGGGACGGCCGCGTGGCCCCGGAGCCCCGTCACCGGGCTGCCGATGACCCATGTCATCACCCTCGAACTGCCGGAGGACTACCGGCGCAAGGGCGAGGACCTGGTGGCCCTCTCCTTCTTCCACGCCGACGACCATGTCGCCGACGACATCGAAGGCGTCGCCGAACTGCTGGAGGGCACCGCGCCCACCGCCGAGCAGGCCGCCGATCCGTTCCTCGCCGCGGTGGCCGCGACGGCCGCGGCACGCCATCCCCAGCAGCGGGACCTGGAAGACCTCATCGGCGGCGCGCACGCGCTCCTGTGGCTCACCGCCGAGGAGTTCGCCGCGCCCCGTATCGATCCTCCGGCCGACATCCGCCCGGCCGGCCTCGGCGACCGGTACAGCCGCGGCCAGAACGCCTGGGACGACAGCGCCCCCGAGACCACGGTCTGGCTCGGCGAGCGCACCGGCGACCCCAACACCGGCGGCGGGCCAGACGGCGACGCCGCCGGACAGCCGGGAGACCGTGCCGCCTCCGGTCACGGACCAGGTGGTGGAAGCGCCGTCGGGCAGGATCTCGGGTGGCAGACGCTTGATGTGATACGCCGTCACCGGTCCACCGCCACACGCCCACGTATGCCCATGCCGCACGCCCCCCGACGCTCGCTCCCCCGCGCATTCCCGGCCAGTCTGCCCACGACGGGCCACCGCCACACTGCGGAGAGCGCTTTCCGGCCAAGCATTCCGGTCCGGTAACAACGTTCTCACCGTCCGCCACAAGCCTTTAGGGTTCCTCACGGTTGCCCCTTGAACGTGTTCAGGGGGCTCTCCTGGGGAGGGGGACTGCGAGATGCGCAGTGGAGCGAAGGTCGCCGTGATCGGCGGAGCGTTCGTCCTGGTGGCCGGAGGGATCGGTTACGGGGCGTACAGCATGCTCGGGGACACGGGCAGCGGGGACGGCGGTACGCGGAGCGCGTCCGAGTCGTCGAAGGTGAAGACGGGGCCGCCGAGCGCGGAGGAGATAGCGGAGACGTCGAAGGGCTTCCTCGACGCGTGGGCGTCCGGCGACGCCACGGCCGCGTCGCTCCTCACCAACAACGAGGCGGGCGCGGAGCCGGTGCTCTCCTCGTACGGTGAGGACGCCCGCATCGGCAAGGTGAAGATCACCCCGGGCCCGGCCGTCGGCACGAAGGTGCCCTACACGGTGAAGGCGACCGTCTCGTACGACGGGAAGTCCAAGCCCCTTTCGTACGCATCGGAGCTGACCGTGGTGCGCGGCCTGACGACGGGCAAGGCCCTCGTCGACTGGGCCCCGACGGTCGTGCACCCGCAGCTGACGGAGGGCGCGACGCTGAGGACGGGCGAGTCCTCGACGCCGACGATCGAGGCCGTCGACCACGACGGGAAGGTACTGACCAAGGAGAAGTACCCCTCGCTCGGGCCGATCCTGGACACGTTGCGCGAGAAGTACGGGGAGAGCGCGGGCGGTTCGCCCGGCATCGAGACGTGGATCGAGCCCGCCGACGAGACCCAGCCGGACGTCAACCTGCTGACGCTGGCCAAGGGCAAGCCGGGCAGGGTGCAGACGACGATTGACGCGGGCGCGCAGGCGGCGGCCGAGCGGGCGGTGAAGAAGTTCCCGAAGGCGTCCGTGGTCGCGGTGAAGCCGTCCACCGGGGCGATCCGCGCGGTGGCCAACAACCCGGCGACCGGGTTCAACGCGGCGATGCAGGGGAAGCAGGCGCCCGGCTCCACCCTGAAGATCATGACGGCGGCGATGCTGCTGGAGAAGGGTCTGGTCACGGCGAACGGGGCGGCGGAGTGCCCCAAGGAAGCCAGGTACTACACCCGCACGATCCACAACCTGAAGCACTTCGCCCTGCCGGACGGTTCGACGTTCACGCAGAGCTTCGCCAAGTCGTGCAACACCGCCTTCGTCAAGCTGATCGACGACGTCGACGACGACTCGGCGCTCGCCAAGGAGGCGCGGGAGGTCTTCGGGATCGGTCTGGACTGGAAGACCGGTGTCGTCACGACCGACGGCAGTGTGCCGGAGGAAGTGCAGGGTGAGGCCGCCGCCCAGTACATCGGTCAGGGCACGGTCCAGATGAACGCCCTCAACATGGCGTCCATCACCGCCACCGCCCGCACCGGCACGTTCCGCCAGCCGGTCATCGTCCCGCAGTCCCTGGACAACCGGCAGTTGGCGACGGCCTCGCGATCGCTGTCGCCGTCCGTCACCCAGCAGCTCACGACGATGATGCGCGCCACGGCCGCCTGGGGCACCGGCGCGGAGGCGATGGCCTCGGTGGGCGGCGACAAGGGAGCCAAGACCGGCTCGGCGGAGGTCGACGGACAGGACACCTCCAACAGCTGGTTCACCGGCTTCAGCGACGACCTCGCCGCGGCGGCGGTCGTCCAGACCGGCGGGCACGGCGGCGACGCGGCGGGCCCGGTCGTGGCGGAGGTGCTGAAGGCGGGCGGCTGAGGGGGCGGCTGAGGCCGGGCCCAAGGCCCTACCCCGCCGGCCAGTCCCCCCGCCCCGCCAGGTCCAGCACCAGGGCGGCGATGTTCCACGCGTCGTCGTCGCCCCGGTGGTGGCGGCCCTCCAGCGGGAGGCCGGCCACCTCCAGCGCCTGGGCCATGCCGGGGCGGCGGCGCAGTCCGTACGCAGCGGTGAAGGCGACCTTGGCATTCGTGTGCCGCTGCCCGAAGGGGTATTCCGCGCCCGTCGCCCGGCACTGGCGCGTGAACTGGTTACGGTCGTAGTCGCCCCAACTCGCCCACGGCAGAAGCCCCGTACGGTGCTCGGCCGCCAACACCCGGCAGGCCTCGGCGAAGGGCATACCGGCGTCCGCCTCCGCCTGCGTCAGCCCGGTCAACTCCGTGCAGAACGGGCTGACCTTCGAGCGCGCGGGCCGGACCAGCAGCCGGTGCTTGGCCAGCCGTCGGCCCGCGCGCAGGTCGACGACGGTGAGGCCGATCTCGATGATCTCGCTCACCTGGCCGGGCGGCGGCTGCCCGTCCCAGCAGGTCGCCTCGACGTCGACCACGTTCAGCAGGTGGTCGATGTGCCGTCTCTGCTCGCCCTGCCCGTCCTGCTCGCCCTGCTCGCCCTGCCTGCCCTGCCCGCCCTGCCCGTCCTGCCTGCCCATGTCCATGTCCATGGGTCGAGCGTAGGAGCGCCCCCCGCCCCGGATCATCCGGGTTTCGCCGCCCCGCTCCCGGAGCGCGCGGCGGCAGCGGCCCCGGGCAACTCGGCCCCCGGCACACCCGGTTCGGACAGGGTGCGGAAGAGCAGCCAGCTCAGCAGGGGCATCGCCACGAGCGGCGCCAAGGCGGTCTGCAGGGACGTCGCGTCGGCGAGCGCCCCGACGGCGGGACTGGCCAGGCCGCCGATGCTGACGGTCAGACCGAGGGTGATACCGCTGGCGGTGCCGACGCGGGAGGGCAGGTAGTCCTGGCCGAGCGTGACCTGAAGCGAGAACGGCACGTACAGGCCGGCCGAGGTCAGCGCCAGAAACAGGAAGACGGCCGGGCCGGGCACCCACACCACGCCCGCGACGGCCGCGACCGTGACCAGGTACGACCAGCGCGCGACCGCCACCCGGTCCCACCGGGCGGCCAGGGACCCGCCGAGCACCGCGCCGACCGTGCTGCCGAGGTAGAGCACGAACAGGGCCGCGGTCCCCACGGCGATGCCGCCGCCCAGGCGCTGGCGGACGTACAGCGAGATGAAAGTGCTCAGGCCGATGAACGCGATCGACCGGAAGACCACGGCCAGGGACAGCCTCACGAAGGAGGCGACGTCGTCGCTCCCGGTCGGCGGCGTCGCCGTCCGGGGCCCGGCGGTCTGCCGCTGCTGAAGGACACGCACGACCGGCAGGCACAACGCGGCGCCGACGAGGGCCGGCAGCACGAGCAGGGGCGTCCAGCGCAGCCCTCCGACGCTCATCACGGCGGCGACCATGAGCGGGGCGAGCGCGAAGCCGACCGTGCCGCCCGTGGAGAACCAGCCCATCGCCCGGTGGCTGCCCCGGCCGACGATCCGGGCGACCCGGGCGGATTCGGGGTGGTAGGCGGCCACCCCGATCCCCGACAGCGCGACGAACACCAGGGTGAGCGGATAGGAGCCGCTCAGGCCGCTGAGCGCGATGCCGAGACCGCCGAGCAGCGTGCTCACCGGCAGGAGCCACGGCATGGCCCAGCGGTCGGTGAGCACGCCGAACAGCGGCTGCGCCACGGAGGACAGCAGCGAGGCGGCCAGCACGATGCCCGAGGCGACCGCGAGGGAGTAGGAGCGCTCGGCGATGAAGAACGGCACCAGGGCCGCGACGGAGCCCTGGTAGATGTCGACACAGGCATGGCCCACGGACAGCAGGACGATCGGCGTGTTCCTTGGCATCCCGCCATGTTCCGGCCCGCGGCGCTGTCGCGCTTTCGATAAACTGCCACATGATGACGAACATCCGCCAGAATGCCATCCGGCAGGCTTCCGTCCGCCACGATCCGGTGGCCCCGACCCGCACCCGGCGGCTGGCTCCCGGCGGCTCGATCGACGCCCACCGGCACGACGACCACCAGATCGTCTACGCGGGCCGCGGGGTGCTGACCGTCACGACCGACGCGGGGTCCTGGGTCGCCCCGGCCACGCGCGCGATCTGGGTGCCCGCCGGCACCGTGCACGCGCACCGGGCCTACGGCGAACTCGATCTGCACCTGGTGGGGCTGCCCGTCACCGAGAATCCGCTCGGCCTGGACACACCGACCGTGCTGGCCGTCAGCCCGCTGCTGCGCGAGCTGCTCATCGCCCACACCCGCGCCGAGGGCGGCGACCGCCCCGAACGGGCCCGCCTCCGTGCCGTGCTCCTCGACCAGCTGCGGGCCTCCGCCCAGCAGCCGTTGCACCTGCCCACGCCCACCGCCCCGCTGCTGCGCGCCCTGTGCGCCATCCTGCTGGCCGACCCGGGCGACAGCCGTACGCTCGCCGAACTCGGCCGCCGGGTCGGGGCGAGCGACCGGACCCTGTCCCGGCTGTTCCGCAGCGACCTCGGCATGACCTTCCCGCAGTGGCGCACCCAGCTCCGCCTCCACCACGCCCTGATCCTCCTGACCGAGCGGACGCCGGTGACCGCGGTGGCGCACCAGTGCGGCTGGTCGTCCACCAGCGCCTTCATCGAGGTCTTCCGCCGCACGTTCGGCCACACCCCGGGCTCCCACCGGACGGAGTGAGGCCGCCTCGCGCCCGCCACCCGGAACCCCCTCGCATGCATACGGCACCGACCGTTAGCGTGCAGCCATGAGCACTCCCGAACCCACCGAAACCACTCCCGCCGCCCCCGTCTCCCACGCCCATCCCCGGTTCGCCGAGGCGCTGGCCGAGCTGGGCCTCCAGGTCGAGGTGCGCCGTTTCCCCGACGCGACCCGTACGGCGGCGGAGGCCGCGGCGGCGGTCGGCTGCTCGCTGAGCGAGATCGTCAAGTCGCTGGTCTTCACGGCGGACGGCGCCCCGGTGCTGGTCCTGATGGACGGCTCCTCGCGGGTGGACGTCGAGCTGGTGCGGCGTGAACTGGGCGCGCGGAAGGTCAAGCGGGCGGACGCGGACCTGGTCCGGGAGACGACGGGTTACGCGATCGGGGGCGTACCGCCCTTCGGCCACGCCACCAGGACCCGTGTCCTGGCCGACCGACGACTCCTGGACCACGCGGTGGTGTGGGCGGCGGCGGGCACCCCGCACACGGTGTTCCAGCTCGACCCGAAAACGCTGATCGCCCATGCGGGCGCGACGGTCGCGGATGTGCGCGAGCCCGCCAAGTGACCCCTCTGGTCGCCCTCGCGGTCCTCATAGCCGCCGTCACGCACGCCAGTTGGAACGCCATCGCGCACGCGATCAAGGATCAGCTGGTCTCGTTCACGCTGATCTCCGGCGGCGGTCTGCTGATCGGCGTGGCGATGGCCCTCTTCGCCCCGTTCCCGGCGGCGGAGGCCTGGCCGTACCTGGCGACCTCGGCCGCTCTGCACGTGCTGTACATGCTGCTGCTGATGCGCTCGTTCACGCTCGGCGACTTCGGGCAGATGTACCCGATCGCCCGGGGCACGGCCCCGCTGGTGGTGACGGTCCTGGCGGCGGTGTTCGTCGGCGAGCGCCCGGACGGCTGGGCCACGGCCGGCGTCGCGGTGGCCTCGGCCGGGCTGGTCGGGCTGGCACTGTGGGGCATCCGGGGCTCGGGCAAGCGCCCGCACTGGCCGGCGATCGTGGCGGCCCTCGGCACCGGTCTGGCCATCGCCGGGTACACCACGGTCGACGGCGTCGGCGTGCGCGCCTCGGGCACCCCGCTGGGTTACGTCGCGTGGCTGATGGTCCTGGAGGGCCTGGCGATCCCGGCGTACGCGTACTACCGCCGCCGCGCCGAACTCCTCCCGCAGCTACGGCCCTACGCGGTACGCGGCCTGCTCGGCGCGGCCCTCTCGGTGGCCGCGTACGGGCTGGTCCTCTGGGCCCAGACGAAGGCCCCGCTCGCCCCGATCGCGGCGCTGCGCGAGTCGTCGATCATCGTGGGCGCGGCGATCGGCACGCTGTTCTTCAAGGAGCGTTTCGGGGCCCCGAGGATCGCGGCGGCGGGGCTGATGGTGGTGGGCATCGGCCTGATGCTGCACACGAGTTGACGCCTCCCGCCGTGACGCCTCCCGCCCTGCGTACGCACAGGACGGGAGGCGCCAGGAGGGATCGGGCCGACCAGACCCGCCAGGTCAGGCAGGCAGGCAGGCAGGCAGGCAGGGAGGTCAGGCGGGCCAGGCAGGCAGGCTCAAACGCTCGCCTTCGCCGCCACCTCGTCCTTGTCCCCGTCGTCCCCGTCCGTTCCGCCGGCCTTCCGGGTGCGGACGTATTCGAGGAAGGTGTTCAGCTCGCGCTTGACGACGGGCGCGAGGAGGTAGAGGCCGATGATGTTGACGACGGCCAGGGAGAAGAGCACCGCGTCGGCCAGGTCGATGAGGGTCTGCAGGGTGAGCAGGGACCCGGAGACGGCGAGCAGGGTGTAGAGGGACTTGAAGACGATCTCGCTGGTGCGGCTGCGGCCGAAGAGGTACGTCCAGGCCTTGAGGCCGTAGTAGCCCCAGGTCAGCACCGTGGAGATCGCGAAGAGCAGCACGGCGACGGTCAGGACGTACGGGAACCAGGGCAGCACGGTCTCGAAGGCGTCCGAGGTGATCGTCACGCCGCCGATCGACTCACCGTCGCGCGCCTCGCCCCAGCTCGCCGGGTTGGCGACGACGATGGTCAGCGCGGTCATGGTGCAGATGACGACCGTGTCGATGAACGGCTCCAGCAGGGCGACCAGGCCCTCGCTGGCCGGGTGCTTGGTCTTGACGGCGGAGTGGGCGATCGGCGCGGAGCCGAGGCCGGCCTCGTTGGAGAACGCGGCGCGCTGGAAGCCGATGATCAATGCGCCGAGCACACCGCCCGCGACGCCCTCGGGGTTGAAAGCGCCCTCGATGATCGTTCCGACCGCGCCGGGCACGGCGGTGACGTTGACGAGGATGACGACGAGGCAGGCGACGATGTAGATCCCGGCCATCGCGGGGATGAGCCGGCTGGTGACCGAGGCGATGGAGCGGATGCCGCCGAGGAGCACGATGCCGACGAGGGCGGCGACGAGGACGCCGAAGAAGAGGGCGCCTGCGGAGGATCCCAACGCCCCGTCCTCGCCGCCGGTGACGGAGACGAGCTGGGCGTAGGACTGGTTGACCTGGAAGAGGTTGCCGCCGAAGAGCCCGAAGAACAGGATCATGATCGAGGCGAGGACGGCGAGGACCTTGCCGAAGGTCTTGCCGTTCTTCCCGAAGCGTTCGCCAAGCCCCTTGGGCAGGTAGTGCATCGGTCCGCCGGAGACGGTGCCGTCGGCGTGGACCTCGCGGTACTTCACACCGAGGGTGACCTCGACGAACTTGGTGGCCATGCCGAGGAGACCGCAGAGGATCATCCAGAACGTGGCTCCGGGGCCGCCGATGGAGACGGCGACGGCCACACCGGCGATGTTGCCGAGGCCGACCGTGCCGGAGACGGCGGCGGTCAGGGCCTGGAAGTGGTTGACCTCGCCCGCCGAGTCCTTGTCGTCGTACTTGCCGCGCACCACGTCGATGGCGAGACGGAACTTGCGTACCTGGACGAATCCGAACCAGCCGGTGAAGACGAGGCCCGCCACCACCAGCCAGGCGACGATGAGCGGGAGGTCCGTCCCGCCGACGGGGACGGCGTAGAAGACGATCTCGCCGAGCCATTTGGCTATCGGTTCGAAGAACCCGCTGACGGCTTCGTCGACGTTCTCGGTTATGGATTCGAGTGACACGTTGGCTACCTCGATGACGCGGGAACGGCGGACAGGTGGGGTGTCTTCGCCGGTCGGTGTGCGATGGGGGGACGTTTCTGAAGGGATGAGCGAACGTCGTTGTCCGGTCGGCGACCCGGCGCGTCCCATGGAGTGGACGACGATGACGGTCGCTCTGGCCTGTCACCGGGGCGGTCCCGGCACTCCGCTTCGGCGAGGGTTCCGCCTACGAAGTTGGGCATTTGTACCACGCCGTTTACCTGATCTTTAGTGACGCAGGTCACTTTTCCGGATAGTGAGCGTGAAGATGCTGGGTGGGTGACGTCATCGTTATACGGAACCGCAGATACGTTTATCGGACACCTATGGGCAGGTCGGAGGGGGTGTTTCCGGCCGGGGCCCTCCGGCCGGGGGTCCTCCGGTCGGCGGGGGACTTCCCGCCTCGCTTACCCCGCCGGCCGCCGCGTAGACGGACCGACGCGGCTCATCAACCCGTCGCGACGGCCGCGCAGAACTCCCGCACCGCGACGAGGACCGCCTCCGGCGACTCTTCCAGCAGAAGGTGCCCCGCCCCCTCGATCACCCTGAACTCCGCCCCGAGCCGACGCCGGGCGGCTGGACCCAGGTGGCGCGGGGGCAGAAAGGGGTCGAATCGCCCCGCGACGACCAACGCGGGCACGGAGCGCCGCAGTTCGAGCAGACCGGACGGAAGTGGAGGCGGAGCGAGGCTGGTACGGCAGCAGCGCCCGACCAGATCCATCCACTCCCCCAGGCCGTCGGCCACATGCCCTTGCCCCGGAGCCGCCATGCGACGCACCAGCGCCGTCGAACGCGCGACCGTGGGCCGCAGGAGCCAGGGGACGGTGGCGGCCAAGAGGGGGACGGGAACCCGCAGACGCGTGATGCCGGCGCTGGAGAGCAGCACCCGGCCGACGATCTGCGGGGCGTCGCAGGCGAGGGCGACCGCGCCGCCCAGGGAATGCCCCACGACGACGACCGGCCCCGGCACCGCCGACTCAAGAGCCTCGGTCAGCCACTTCCCGTACCAGGACGAGCGCTTGGTACGAGGCCGTCCGTCCGCGCTGAGCCCCGGCTGGCCGGGCAGATCCAGGAGGACCACATGCCGTTCCCG
This sequence comes from Streptomyces sp. NPDC091287, assembly GCF_044768525.1. Classification (NCBI taxonomy): domain Bacteria; kingdom Bacillati; phylum Actinomycetota; class Actinomycetes; order Kitasatosporales; family Streptomycetaceae; genus Streptomyces; species Streptomyces sp. NPDC091287. The sequence goes on along the minus strand of NZ_JBIVUV010000008.1, from coordinate 165,976 downwards.
GGCGATCGCCTCCGCCACCGGCAGACACAGAGCGGCGTTCATGTTCGTCCCCGGCAGCAGGACGACACTCGGCTCCCCGTCACGCGGCTCCGGCCCTGCGGTCACGACTCCGGTGACCCCTGCCGAGGTCACCACGTCACTACAGGCACGGGCCAGGTCCGAGCCGTCGATCCGATGCACGCACCAACGCCGCACTTCCGCTCGCGCCTGCTCGCTCCGGTACACGGAAGTCATGAGGCCGTCCTGGTCGGGGCGTTACCGGTATCGGAGGGCGCGCACCTGGCGATCGGACCGCGAGGTCAGTGCGCGGCGGCGTACGCGACGAACCCCGCCCACGCGGCGGGCGCGACGGCGAGACGAGGACCCCGCACGTTCTTGGAGTCGCGTACGTGGACGGCGTCCGGGGCGGTGGCGACCTCGACGCACTCGTTGCTGTTGCTGCTGTCGCTGTAGCTGCTCTTGACCCACTCCAGCTTGGAAGCGTCCCCGGCAGAGGTCTCGCTGATCATGTCTCTCCCAGTACTTGCTCGATGAAGGCTCTCGACTCCCTCGGGTTGAGAGCCTGCGCCCGCAGGATGCCACACCGCAGCTCGATGATCCGGAGGTGCTTCGGGTCGGAGACCGGTCGGCTTCCGAAGTCACCCTCGGAGCGCCCCACCGCCGATCCGTCCTTGAACTTCAGCACCTGCATCTCACCGCCCATTCCGGCATGCTCGTCGCGACTGGTCGGCATCACCTGAATCTCGACATGGCGCAGTTCGCTTACTTCCAGGAGCCGTTCCAGCTGCCGACGCCACACCATTCTGCCTCCAAGGTGGCGTCGCAGTGTCACCTCTTCCTGGACAAAGCTGAGTTCCGGTGCAGGCGAGCGGCCGAAGATGGACTGCCGGGCCACGCGAGCGGCCACCAACCTCTCCACCTCGTCCTGCGAGAATGCGGGCCTACGCATCCCGAACAACGCCCGCGCGTACTCCTCGGTCTGCAAGAGGCCATGGATGTTGTGGCTGCCGTACGCCGAGAGCTCCACCGCTGCGGCCTCCAGCTTCGCCAGCTCCCGGATCTTCTTCGGGTACCGCACCTCCGCCAGGTCGGACTTCATCGCCGCGAGCTTCCCACCCGCCCCCACCGCCAGGTCCACCGCATCCATGAACTCAGGGCGGGGGATGCGCCGGCCGCCCTCCACCTTGTAGACGAGATCCTCGCCGTACCCCATGGCGGAGCCCAGCTCGCCGGCCCGGAGGCCCGCCGCCTCGCGCCAAGTCTTGATCTGGCGGCCCACCGCCGCGACAACAGCCGCACCCGACTCGTCATCGGGATCGACGTCCCAGCCGGGCTCGTCCACCCCGCCGTCCGCACACTCCGTACCGTCACCGACCACGCTCATGCGAGCCCCCGTTTCCAACGCGTCTGCCGTTCTATTCCCAACCGCGCCCCTTCCCCCACGTCACGGGAGACAGCCGGGACAACACCGGACAAGCCCCGGACACTCACCGTACGCAAGGGCTCGGTCACTGGGCACGGTACGCAGAGACGGCCACGCTGAGTGACATGAATCAAGAAATCCCCCGCACCCAACAGCTCCCCATCGACCGGGCGTTCACCGTGCTGCTCTCCCCCACCCGTCGAGGGGCCCGGCTAGCCCGACTGCTCACCGCAGCCCATCTCGGCGCGTGGGGACTCCCGTCGGAGGCGGAGACGGCGGCGCACATCGTCGCCGAGCTGGCGGCCAACGCCACGGTGCACGGGCGCGTAAAGGGTCGGGACTTCCAACTCGGCCTCACTATCAGCGGAGACACGTTGCGGATCGAGGTCACCGACACGCGCGGCGACAGCATTCCGCCCGGCCCGGGGGCCGTCAAGCCGCCCGAGGACGACGCGGAGACCGGGCGGGGCCTGCTCATCGTGGAGGCGTTGGCCGACCACTGGGGCGTTACCGCCGGGCCCGTTCCCCGTAAGACCGTGTGGGCGGAGATCGACCTCGTACGGTGACGGCGCCCACCGGGTCGTGCGCCGCCGCGACCCGGTACGTCCCGGTAGAACCCCGACCGGATCGTTCTCGTCCGCGACCCGGTGAAGCGCGACGTCAACTACTCAAAGAACCAAGAGAAACAACCCCACCCGACCCACCCCGGCGACCACCTGACGCATCCCAGGAGCTCGTCACCCACACGGGTGAGGTTTTCCAACTGGGCTCGCTTTCGGGCGGGTTGTCCGGCATATGCTCACGCCAGCAACACCCCCACCAGACATACGTCGGCCCCCGACCGGGACTGCAATCCCAACCGAGGGCCTGACCACCAAGGAAGAGACAGCTTCCCGATGGATACCCAGCAGAATACTGCGCTCACGCGCGCCCTGGCAGAGGTTCCCGGACCACTGCCCACCTCCGGCGTGATCCACATCGTCATCCCGCACACCGACCGCTTCACCGTCGTCGGCAACCACCTCGCCCAGCATCCCGACCTCAGCTGCACCGCGATCGGCATCGCCGTACGCATCCAGTCGCTGCCCCAGGGCGTGGAAGTGAGCATCAAGGCACTCGCCGCCCGCTGCCGGGAAGGCGAGAAGCGCATCGCGGCCGGCCTGCGCGAACTGGAAGCCCTCGGCTACCTGCAACGCGTCCGGGAACGACTGCCCAGCGGCCGGGTCATCACCCGCACGGTCTTCTGCAACCAGCCCACCGCGCTGCTGCACCCCCGCAGCCCGGCAGCCGCACCGACACCGCCCCAACCACCCACGCCCGTACCCGTACCCGCACCGGCACCGGCACCGGCACCGGCACCGGCGACCGAACAGCCCATGCCGCCCGAACAGCCCATGCCGTCCGAGTTGCCCGGACCGTCCGAGACGCCCGCACCGGAAACGCCCGCACCCCTCCTCGTACCGCCCCCGCCGCCGCAGGCCTCACCCTCCGTACCGCTACCGCCATCGCTGCCGCTCGTACCGCCCCCGACCGCGCCCAAGCCGCCGCCCCGACCCCTCCCCCGGCCCAACGAACCCACCCCGGAACTCGACTGCGCGGCCACCGCGTTCCTCAGCGACCTGCACCACCACGCACCCCGGTTCATGCTCACCGAGGACGACGTCCGTCAACTGGTCCCCGGCGTCGCGGCCTGGCTCGAACGCGGGGCCCACCCCGACGCCATGCGCCACGCCCTCACCGACGACCCGCCCGTCCCCCTCAGGCGCCCCGCCCTGCTCCTCAAACACCGGCTCACCGAACTGCTCCCACCGCCACCCCCCGGCATCCAGGAACTCGCCGCACTCGCCCGCCGCCCCCACATCACCGTCACGCCCTTCCAGACCTGCGACGCCTGCGACCGAGCCTTCCGCTCCCCCACCCCGGGCCACTGCCGCGACTGCCGGGAAGACCGCGCCTACCGCGAATACCGCACTGAGGACGTACAGACCGCCGCCTGACCGGGAGAAGCGACCCGCCCACCTGAACCCCGCCTCACAAGGACCTGCTCTTCCGGGCCAGGACCCAGACGTAATACCACTGCCCGTTCTGAATTGCACGGGGGCCGTTCTCGACCCTCTCCTGAATCGCTCCCCAGAAGGTTCCGGCCGTGGTCAATCCGAGAGTCGTGAGCACGCGTTCCATCACTGATCCTTCCACGGCGACGAGCAAAGCAGCCGTAGAAGCGACGGTGGCACCGACCACGCTCAGAGATCTTCTTCTTCTGGCAGCCTGGAGCTCGGCCTGCATCACCCGCACCTGATCTTCGATTTCCAGGGTCAGCTTTGCCAGTTCGACTTTGGACTGCTCCGCATTGAGCGCCTCATCCATGGAGAGGAAGCTTGTGCGCAAGAAGTTGCGAAATCCACTGTACGAATCGAATTCATCGACGGTGATTTTGCTGAAGTCCTCCAGAGTGACTCCTTCAATGAAAGGCAGATCGACCTGGAGCACGAGACGGACCAGGCGGTCCTTCACAGGATTGGACTCGGATGAATCGATCACCCTGCCACCCCTGATGATGTAATCGACGGCGGCGACCTGACTCACAGGGTGCGCACTCCGACTGAAGGGCCTCCCAGAGCCCGATGATTCAAATGTTGTACTCGTGGAGTAGCTCGGAAGGTACCAGGCGAGCCCTTCCTTGATTAACCCCTCGGCCTTCAGGAGCCAGGAGCCAAGAGCGTCCAAATCTGGGCAGTGAATCCCGTAGCGGATGATTTGGGTATCACTCCCTCTGGCATGATAAGTATCATCACTGGCCTCGACGTCGGTATGCCTCCTTTCGCCTAGGTGACAATAGGAGGCGTCCGAGCCATGAGACAATAAAAGACAATCCGACACCAGAGTAGCGCGTTTCGTGAGCTGCTCCAATTCGCTACTTTCGACCCTCAGTCCGACATTGAAGCTCTTCCCTATGAACTTCTTTTCGCCCCTGATCTGCGTGCGCCCGAAGCCCAGGCTCCCGAAACGCTCCGGCGTGAACATGAGCTGTCCGTACGCCCGGGCGACCTCCGCCGGGTCACGGCGGCTCTCTGCCGGGAACTGGCCGAACACCTTCCGCATCTGACGTGCGACATCTTTGTCCCCGATCGCTCGTGCGCGCCTCCACATACCGACAGTGTCGGAGGCACCCGTCACCTCTTCAAGCCCACGACCCGCCACGAAACCAGTCGGCCAAGCACTGCCCGCCTCCTACCGCGCGCCCGGGCGCGGCTACGATCCCAGCCCATGACGTCCACCACGCGCAGCGAAGACGAGAACGGGAACGGGAACCTGGACCAGGGCGCAGACCGGTACGAGATCGACACCGACCCGGACCGCATCGACGTCGGCCTGGTGCACCACTGGCTCTCCACCGACGCCTTCTGGGCACTCGGCCGCAGCCGTGACCTCGTCGAGCGGTCCATGCGCGGGTCGCTCAACTTCGGTGTCTACGGCCCCGACGGGGCCCAGGTCGCCTATGCCCGGGTCGTCACGGACCGGGCGACCTTCGCCTGGCTCTGCGACGTCTACGTGGACCCGGCGCATCGCGGCCAGGGCCTGGGCGTACGGCTGGCGACCGCCGTGCGCGACCACCTCGCCCCGTACGAGCTCAAGCGGACTCTCCTCGCCACGCTCGACGCCCACGAGCTGTACGCCAAGGTCGGGTTCGCCCCCGTGGCCGACCCCACGATGCTGATGGTCCTGAGCGCTGAGCAGTAGGTGGGCACCGTGCCGGACAGAGACGGGGCACCGCCTCGCGACGACAGCCTGCACCATGCCCTCGCGGCCCTGATAGCAGGGAAGTTGGGGGCAGAGGTCGAGGCGGTCCGCGACCCGGATACGGGACGGTGGACGCTGGAATGGACGGACGGCGAGACCGTCGAGGCCGTGGAGCGAGCGGTCCGGACTGTCGGCGGCCCGGAGGCTGCGCCGGGTCTCCACCACGGGCTCCACCACGGGCTCGACTACCGGCGGCGGCTCTCCGAGTCGGCCGTCGCCCTCGGAGCCGTACGGCTGGCGACCTCCACGGACGGGTCAGGGCCACGGCCCCCGGTGGACGCGGCCGCCGTCGAGGCGTTCTGGCGGGACGTCCGGCTGCCGAGCCCGCTCACCGAACGCGAGGCGCTGCTCGTGTACGGCCTGATCTACCAGGTCCACGACGACCACCGCCGCAACGAGGCCGAGCCCGAGCAGATCTGCCATCTCGTCCGGCAGGCGGGGCTCGCGATGATCCTTCTCCGCAGGCCGGAGGCGCTGACCCCCGCTGAGCTGCTGACCGCCCGCTACGCCAGGTCGCACGGCCACCCGGCCTGGCGGTACTGCCTGGTCCCGATGGACGACGCGCGGCTCGTACGGGCGGTGCACGAGGACCGGACCGCCACGGCCGAACACCTGAAGGCCGCCCTCACGCTCGCGGCGGCGCTGCCCGGCACCCCGGAGACGGTCACATCCCGGCTCCGGACGCGGCTGAGGTGTCGCGGCTGAGGCATCCGGGTGGGCAGGCGGTCAGTGGGCGATGCCGTCGATCAGTTCCCTCGCCCCCTGGCGCAGCAGGCTGACCGCGACGGAGGTGCCCAGGGTGGCCGGGTCCAGCGCCCCGGCCCACTCGTGGGCGTTGAGGACGGTCTTGCCATCGGGGGTGAAGACCTTGGCCCGGAGCGACAGGTCGCCGTTCCGTTCCACCTGGGCGTACCCGGCGATGGGGCTGTTGCAGTGCCCCTGCAGCACGTGCAGGAACATCCGCTCGGCGGTCGTCTCACGGTGTGCCGCCGGGTCGCCGAGCCCGCTCACGGCGTCGATGAGGTCGCTGTCGCCCTCACGGCACTGCAGGGCGAGGACCCCCGCACCGATCGGCGGGCACATCACCTCGGGCGACAGGATCTCGGTGATGACGTCGGGGCGGCCGATGCGCTCCAGCCCGGAGGCCGCGAGGAGCAGCGCATCGGCGTCACCCGCGGCAAGCTTCTCCAGCCGCCGGTTGGCGTTGCCGCGCATCGGTACGCAGCGGAAGTGCGGGTGCGATGCGGCAAGCTGGGCGGCGCGGCGGACGGACGACGTCCCGATACGTGTCCCGGCGGGAAGCTCGTCGAGGTGCAGGCCGCCGGGGTGGATCAGCGCGTCACGGATGTCGTCGCGCCGGAGGAAGGCGGCGAAGACCGTGCCGGCGGGCAGCGGCCGGTCCGCCGGGATGTCCTTGACGCAGTGCACCGCGAGGTCGGCCTCCCCGGCGAGGAGAGCCGCGTCCACCTCCTTGGTGAACGCGCCCTTGCCCTCAACCGCACTGAGGTCACCCATCCACTTGTCGCCCGTCGTCCTGACCGGGACGACCTCCGTACGGGTGTCGGGGTGGAGGGCGGCCAACTCGGCGCGAACGCGCTCCACCTGGGCGAGTGCCATGGGCGAGTCACGGGACACGATGCGGATCAGATCGGCGGACATGACACTCACGATAGACCGTCAGATACGGGTTCCGACGAGAAGCCCCGATGCCCATGTTGCGCTGGTTCCAAGCATGTTGGACCGCTCGGGCAGGTGTGCGAGAAAGTCGTCGACCCGTGCCTGGTGGTCGCTGGGCCAAGTGGGCTGAGGCAACAGGTCGTCGACGACGTACAGGCCGCCAGGCTCCAGCAGTCCGATGAGGTCGTCCAGGCGATGGAACTTTCCGGGGCGGCAGTCAACGTAGGCGAGAGCGAGAGGCGGTCCGGCGTAGCTGTCGAGCCAAGCTTCGGCGTTTGCCGTCACGAAGGACACGCGGGCGTCGTGGCCCAGGTGACCGGCGGCAACAGCCTGGTGCTCGGGGTCCATCTCGACAGTGGTCAGACGGGCATCGGGGCGCAGGCCGTGGAGCAGCCAGGACGCCCCGGCGCCGACCCCCGTTCCCAGTTCGACCAGGTGCCCACCGGGCTTGGACGCGGCGAGCGTGGCGAGGAGGGACCCGGTCCGGTCCTCGCACGACATGGCGAATCCGAGACGGGTCGCATCCGCGAGAATCGCGTCAAGGGCGGCCGGGCGGAAGTACGGGCGGTCATCCACGGTTGCGCTCCAGGTGTGTGGCCACCTGCTCGGCGGCGAACGTCAGCACGTGGTCCGCGCCCGCGCGGCAGAGCATGGAGAGGTACTCGGTCATGCCCTCGGAGCCCAGCTCTCTCAGCGCAGGCCATTCGCCGGAGGTGGAGTACGCGACGAGCGGTGCCTCCTGGTCAGCCCGGAGCCGTATGAGGACATCGACCGCCGTCATGACCGGCTGGAGGGTGAGTGAGTCCGCGCCCTCGGCGATCCAACGCCGGGCCTGGACCACGGTGTCGCGCTGGGCCCGGCCCGGTTCGAGCTGAAGTCCACGCCGGTGACCGGCGGCCGGGTCTGTGGCCATCAAGGCCTTGAACGGCCCGTACAGCGTCGTGTGGATCGCCAGGTTGGGGTTCACGCCAACGTCACGGAGCCCACTGTCGTCCAAGGCGGCACGGACAGCGCGCACCGAGCCGTCGAGCATCGCGGTGGGCGATACGACATCGGCTCCGGCCTCGGCGTGCTGGACTGCCATCTCACCCATCAGCCGGTAAGTCGCGTCAAGGTCGATGCCTCCGGCGGCGGTGCGCAACACACACTCGCCACTGCTGGTCCAGGAGCAGCCGCACACTTCTGTGGTCACGGCCATGTCCGGTGTGGCTTCTCTGATCGCCGAGACCGCCTGAACCATGAGGTTGCCTGGGGCCAGAGCTGTTGACCCGGCGTCGTCGCGGTCGTGGCCAAGGGCGAAGGCCTTGACGCCCCCGATGCCGAGCCCCCTCCAGCGGGCCACGGTCCGCCGTACGTCCGAAAGCCGCGCCGCCCCAGGGAGCCGTCCGGCCCCTGGGTGCCCGTCAGGGAGCGCGAGGAGCGGGGCACTCAGGTCTGCGGAGGTGAGCGCGGGGCGGGTGTAGAGGGCACGCACGGCGGACCGGGCACGCGAGGGATTGACGCCGTCCGGGCCGACGGCCGGTAACGGCCGTTCGGTGAGTATGGTCATGCACCCAGTAGATACCGACACCCTGTCGGCAAAATAGAGCGCGCGGAATCAGTACAGGGGGGCGCGAGCAGCACGCGAGCGCTTTCCCAGGGAGCCGCCGGAAGCCGGAGCCTCCCCCCCTCGCCCCGCCGCTACCCCCACTCCGCCACCACCTCCCCGTCCTCCTCCATCCCCGTCGGGCGGAAGCCGAGCGAGGCGTACAGGTGCGCGGCGGCCTGGTTCTCCGGGGCGTAGGAGAGGCGCACCGCCGTGCCGTCCTCGCGGGTGGAGAGCCAGGACGCCAGGGTCCGTACGGCGGCCCGGCCGATGCCCGCGCCCTGGTGGGCGGCGTCGATCAGCATGCCGCCGATCCAGTGCGAACCGTCCTCGTCCCGGGCCCACATGATGTGCCCGGCCACCTCGTCGCCCGCGCAGACGGCGAGCGAGGTCCAGGTGTTCTCGCGGCTGCTCAGTAGCAGGTAGCGGGCGGCCAGGGCCGGGACCCAGTCGCGCTGGTCGTCGTGGGGCGCGCTGTCGGCGACCGCCCGCCAGTTTTCCGCGTCCACCTCGCGCAGAGTGACGGGGCGGCCGGTCCTGTCCGTGTGTCCGTGGTCGATCATCCGCGCAGGGTAGGCCCCCGGGCGGTGCCCGACCACGGATTTACGGCTGCGCCCTTACGGCTGTGTCATCGCCTGCCGGAAGCCCGTGTTCACCGCGAGGATCCCGCCGTCCACGCGCAGCGTCGTCCCGGTGATCCAGGCCGCGTCGTCGGAGGCGAGGAAGGCGACGGCGGACGCGATGTCCTCGGGAGTGCCGACGCGGCCCAGCGGGTAGAGGGCGGCGGCCCGGTCCAGTTCGGCGTCGCGGCCCGCCCAGGCGTCGGTGCGGATCGTGCCGGGGGCGACCAGGTTGACGCGTACGCCGCGCGGTCCGGCGTGGCCCGCCAGCGTACGGGTGAGGCTGGTCAGGCCCGCCTTGGCGGCGCTGTACGCGTGGCCGCCGAAGTCCTGTTCGCCGTTGACCGAGCCGATGGTGACGATCGCGCCCCGGCCCGAGGCGACCAGGTGCGGCAGCGCGGCGCGGGCGCAGCGGAACGGGCCGGAGAGGGTGATGTCCAGGTCGCGTTCCCAGACCTCGTCCGTCTCGTCCTCGAAGAGCGGGGTGTCCAGGCCCGCCGCGTAAGCGTTGTTGACCAGGACGTCGAGCCGGCCGAAGGCGGCGACGGCGTGGGCGACGGCCGCCTCGACCGCCGCCCGGTCGGCCACGTCGCAGACGAGGGACTCGGCGGTGCCGCCCGCCTCGCGTATCGCCGCCGCCGTGTGGGCGGCGCGCTTCGCGTCGAGGTCGGTGACGAGGACGGAGGCCCCTTCCGCCGCCAGGCGGCGGGCCGTTGCCGCGCCGATGCCCTGGCCTGCGGCGGTGATCAGGACGCTGTATCCGGCGAACCGGGCTGGGGTCTGCGCGGGTGCTGGTGTCATAGCGCCGACCGTACTGCCCTGACCAGGGCCTGGGCACGGGGGTCTGCGGTGACTCCCTTCTGGAGTCCGTTGGTGACATAGCCCAGCGCGATGCCGGACTCGGGGTCCGCGAAGCCCAGCGAGCCGCCCCGGCCCGGGTGGCCGAACGATCCGGGGCCCAGCAGCGGCGCCGCCGGGCCGTGCAGCATGTAGCCCAGGCCGAAGCGGGTGTTGACGACCAGCACCCGGTCCGGGCCCGCCGACTCCTCCGTACGGGCCAGGGTGAGCGTGGCGGGGGCGAACAGGCGGCGGTGGCCGTCGACGGGGCCGATCATCGCGGCGTAGCAGCGGGCCAGGCCCCGGGCCGTCGCGATGCCGCCCGATGCGGGGAGTTCGGCCGCGCGGTAGGCGGGATCGTTCTCGTCGGGGAACGGGTCAATCGCGCCGAACGCCCTGCGGGTGAGGGAGTCCGGGTCCCGGTAGGCCTCGACGACGGAGCGTTTGGGGCGTACGCGCAGGGCGCCCGACGCCGTGGCCGCCGCCGGGGGCTCCACCGGGCCGATGCGGCCGATGCGGTGGGCCTCGTCGGCCGGGAGCCCGAACCAGAAGTCGAGGCCGAGCGGGCGGGCGATCTCCTCGGCGATCCAGCGGCCGATGGTGCGGCCGGTGGCGCGGCGGACCAGTTCGCCGATCAGCCAACTGTAGGTCTGGGCGTGGTAGCCGTGGTCGGTGCCGGGCACCCACTGCGGGCGCTGGGCGGCGACGGCGGCGGGCCCGGAGACCCCGTCGGCGGCCTCGGCGGGGGTGAGGGCGGTGTCCAGGGCGGGTACCCCGGCTCGGTGGGCGAGGAGGTCGCGGACGAGGACGCGTTCCTTGCCGTTCGCCTTGAACTCCGGCCAGTAGGTGGAGACCGGGGCGTCCAGGTCGACCTGCCCGCGCTGGTGGAGGAGGAGGGGGACGGCGGCGGCGATGCCCTTGCCCGCCGAGCGGACGATCTGGACGGTGTCGACGGCCCACGGTTCGGTGCCGTCGACGTCGCGCGTACCGGCCCACAGGTCGACGACCTTGCGCCCGTGGCGGTAGACGGCGACGGCCGCGCCGCGCTCCCCGCGCTGCTCGAAGTTACGGACGAACGCCTCCGCGACCGGTTCGAAACCGGGCGCGACCGTGCCCCGTACGTCCACCGTGAAGGCTTGGGCCACGACTTCGGTGACGGCTTCGGCGACGGTCACGTCGGCTCCCGTGTGTGGTTCGGTTCCCCTGTCCGATCCCGATCCCGTGCGTGGTTCAGCCCCCGTGCCCGGCTCCGCTCCCGTGCCCGGCTCCGCCCCCGTGCCTGATCCCGATCCCGATCCCGATTCCAATTCCGCTTCCGCGCCCGCCGTCGTGCTCACTCCCGCGCTCCCGCTCATCCCCCCATGGTGCACGTTCCGGCAGGGTGTTCGGGGGGCGGGTCGCCGTGACCACCGTGCTGTCACGACCTGTTTACGCCGACGGAACGCTGACGGAGCGCGGGTCGAAGCCGAACGGCAGCTCCAGCCGGTGGGAGCGCATCAGCTTCTCGTCGCACAGGAGGTCCCGCGTACGGTCGTCGGCGGCGATGACGCCCTCGCTGAGGATGACGGCGCGCGGGCAGAGCTCCAGGGCGTACGGCAGATCGTGCGTGACCATCAGCACGGTGACGTCCAAGGAGCGCAGGATATCGGCCAGTTCGCGGCGGGAGGCCGGGTCCAGGTTGGAGGAGGGTTCGTCCAGGACGAGGATCTCCGGCTCCATCGCGAGGACGGTGGCCACGGCGACCCGTCGGCGCTGCCCGAACGAGAGGTGGTGCGGCGGCCGGGCGGCGTACTCCTCCATGCCGACCTGCTTCAGCGCGCGCACCACCCGCTCCTCCAGCTCCGGGCCGCGCAGTCCGGCCGATGCGGGGCCGAACGCGACGTCCTCGCGGACGGTGGGCATGAACAGCTGGTCGTCGGGGTCCTGGAAGACGATGCCGACCCGGCGGCGGATCTCGGCCAGATTCCGCTTGGCGACCGGGAGTCCGGCGACGCGCACCGTGCCCGAGCCGGCGTCCAGGATGCCGTTGAGGTGCAGGACGAGCGTGGTCTTGCCCGCTCCGTTGGGGCCGAGGAGCGCGACGCGTTCGCCGCGCCCGACGGTCAGGTCCACCCCGAAGAGGGCCTGGTGGCCGTCGGGGTAGGCGTAGGCCAGGCCGCTGACTTCCAGCGACGGGGCGTCATCCATGGAGGAGGTCACAGGTTCCATCCCAGCAGACAGACGGCGAGGGCGAGTACGGGGAGTGCCGCCGCGTACGCCCACTGGGCGCGGGTGGCGGTCACCTCGTCGATGACCGGCATGGTGCCGGTGTAACCACGGCTGACCATGGCGAGGTGAACGCGTTCGCCGCGTTCGTAGGAGCGGATGAACAGGGCGCCCGCCGAGGCCGCGAGCACCCGCCACTGCCGTACGCCGCGCGCCTCGAAGCCCCGGGAGCGGCGGGCGATCGACATGCGCCGCATCTCGTCGGTGACGACGTCCCCGTACCGGATCATGAACGAGGCGATCTGCACGAGCAGCGGCGGCAGCTTGAGGCGCTGGAGGCCGAGCAGCACGGCGCGCAGTTCGGTGGTGGAGGCCAGGAGCACCGAGGCGGCGACACCGAGGGTGGCCTTGGCCAGGACGTTCCACGCGCCCCAGAGGCCGGGGACGCTGACGGAGACGCCGAGCACACTCGTCTGCTCGCCCGGCACCACGAACGGCATGAGCAGGGCGAACGCGACGAACGGCACCTCGACGACGAGCCGCTTCAGCAGGAAGCCGGCAGGCACGCGGGCCACGGCGGCGGCCGCGGCCAGCAGCGCCGCGTACAGCCCGAAGGCCCACATCGCCTCGCGCGGGGTGGAGACGACCACGAGGACGAAGCAGAAGACGGCGGCGAGTTTGCAGTGCGGGGGCAGGGCGTGGACCGGCGAGTGTGCGTGCCGGTAGAGCTTGTGGGCGTGGCCCGCGCCCATGTCAGACGTGTCCGTGATCGCGGTCGGGGCCGGGGTCCCGGTGGGAATCGTGGTCGGAGGCGTGGCCGTGGGGGGCGGTGCCGTGGTCGTCCTCGCGGCGGCGGCGGGCCGCCCAGAACACTCCGGTACCGACGACGACGGTGGCGCTGACGCCGATCACTCCGGCGAGACCGCCGGAGAGGCGGGCGTTCGCGATGTCCCCGACGCCGTAGTCGGCGAGCGGGGAGTCGGCCGCGCCGTGCTCCTCGGCCTTCTCGTCGATGCCCTGGTCGGCGGCGACCTTCTCCAGGCCGTCCGGGTCGGCCGACGCGTAGAAGGAGACGACCCCGGCGAGCAGGAACGCGGAGACCAGTCCGGTGATCCAGAACCCACGGGTGGAGCGGGCCGGGGCCGCCGGTTCGGGATCGCGGGTGGCTGCGGGGGCGTCGACCAACTCGCCGTCGATGCGGAGCTTGAGGGGGGCGGCCGGGCCGCTGACACCGTGGACGAGGTCGGGGCGCACGGCCAGGACCGCGCCCACGGTCAGCGCGGTGATGACCGCCTCGCCGATGCCGATAAGGGTGTGCACGCCGACCATGGCCGTGAAGACCTTGCCGATCGGGATGTCGGTGGTGCCACCGATCCAGTAGAGCAGCGTGAAGGCGGCGGCCGCGGCCGGTACGGAGACCAGGGCGGCGACGAACGCGGCGGCGGTGGCCGATCTGCGGGTGCGCGGGAGCACCCCGGTCAGCAGCCGGAAGAGACCGTACGCGACGAGTACGGTGACCACGCCCATGACGGTGATGTTGACGCCGAGGGCGGTGAGGCCGCCGTCGGCGAAGAAGATGCCCTGCATCAGCAGGACCACCGATACGCAGAGCACCCCCGTGTAGGGACCGACCAGGATCGCGGCCAACGCCCCGCCCATGAGGTGCCCGCTGGTGCCGGCCGCGACGGGGAAGTTCAGCATCTGCACGGCGAAGATGAAGGCGGCGACCAGCCCGGCGAGCGGGGCGGTGCGCTCGTCCAGCTCACGGCGCGCGCCGCGCAGGCTGATGGCCACCGCGCCGGCTGCGATCCCCCCGGCGGCCACGGAGACAGGTGCATCGATGAAACCATCGGGTACATGCATGGGAGGCTCCGCTTTCTGCGGGGTCCGCACGGTCTCCACGCCCGTGCGGACGAGGTCCTGCGGGCGGGGTCATGAACCCATCAATAGTAGTGCCGTCCTGCGAACTGTACGCAAGAGCGGAAACACAGCAAGTGGAGCGGATCTCGCCGCGCCGCTGCCGCGAAATATGGGACATTAGAGGGCAGAGCTATACATATAGGAGGAGCCGGTCCATGTCCCCTGTGATCGAAGTACATGCGCGTGCCCGGCTCATCACCGATGGCCCCCTGACCCGCCCGGTCCCCGTCAATCTGCGCTACGACCCGGCCGACGAGCGGCGTACCGTCCACATAGGACTGCCCGACGGCACCGACTGGGCGTTCGGCCGCGACCTCCTGGAGCGCGGCCTGCGGACCCCGATCGAGCGCGGCGACGTCCGCGTCTGGCCGTGCGGCCGTACGCAGCTGATCGTGGAGCTGCACTCGACGGACGGGGTCGAGGTGTTCCAGTTCGAGATCCGGACGCTGATCCGCTTCCTCGCCCGCACCCGCGCGCAGACCCCCGCCACCCCACCGGACGCCGGCCGGGAATCCCAGCCGCAGCCGCCGTCCCGCACCACCCGCCCGGAGCGGGGCGCGCAGACGGAACAAGGCACGCAGCCCGAGCGGGGCGCGCAGCCCGCCCGCGGCTGAAGCACCACCGGAAGGGCCGCCAGGACGAGCGCCAGGACGAGCGCGACGGCAAGCACCGGGAGGGCGGCTCAGCCGCGCCCTGAACCCTGCCCGGCAGGGCCGCCCGAAGTCGCGCCCGGCGCCGCAGTCGAAGACCCGTCCGGCGCCACGACCGATGCCGGTGCCGGTGCCGGTGCCGGTGCCGGTGCCGGTGCCGGTGCCGGTGCCGGTGCCGGTGCCGGTGCCGGTGCCGGTGCCGTATGGAGAATGTCGCGGGCCTGCTCGGCGGCGCGCGCTATGCCCTCGGAGACGAAGTCGAGGAAGCGGGCGACGTTCTCCAGGCGGATGGCGGCCGGAGTGCCGGGGCCGAGGACGCCCACACCCTCCCGCGCGGAGTCGACCAGCTGGGCGGTGGCCCGGGCGCTGACCATCATCGACTGGTACCAGATGTCGTCGTCGACGATGTAGCGCTCGCGCCGGCGCTCGTCGCGTTCCCGGCGGACCATGCCCTGGCTGTCGAGGAACGCGATCGCCTTGGAGATGGACGCCGGGCTGACCTGGAGGCGCTGGGCGAGTTCAGGTGCGGTGAGGCTGCCCGAGTCGGTGAGGGTGAGGCAGGCCAGCACCCGGGACATCATCAAAGGCATGCCCGAACCCATGATGACGGTGGTGAACTGCTCCTCGTACTCCCGCACGGCCTCGGCGTCGCGCCCGTAGGGCTGCGCCGACACCTGCGGCTCCCGGGGGGCGGCCTGCTTCCGCCGGTGCGCACGGTGTTCGGTGGCGCGGTGAGCCAGATCGGCGCGATAGGCGGCAGGGCCGCCGTTGCGCATCACCTCACGTGTGATGGTCGAGGTCGGACGGTCCAGGCGCCTGGCGATCTCCGCATAGGCGAGGCCGTCGGCCAGCCCCAGCGCGATCTGCTGACGTTCCTGCTGAGTGAGCCTGCCTCCCGGCATCGCGGTTCTCCTTCGTGGTCCAGGGAGCCCCCACTATAGCGTTCACCCCCAACCCGTTGCAACGCATTGCTAGCTGACGTTGCGTTAAGCGCGAAGAGCAGTGCAACGAAATAGTTGCCTTGACCTGCGAATACAAGGATTGCTTGCAACGAACCCGTTGAGCGATCCGTAAATGCAACGTAGCTTTTCCCTCATCGGAAACGACGAGCGCAAGGAGAGCACGATGCAGAAGTTCGACACCACCGCCCCGGTCACCGCCGTCCTCGACATCCCCGCCGGACGCGTCCAGTTCATCGCCGCCGACCGGGCCGACGCCACCGTCGAGGTCCGGCCCGCCGACGCCTCCAGGAGCCGGGACGTGAAGGCCGCCGACGGGATCGAGGTCACCTACGGCGACGGCGTCCTGCGCATCGCGGTCCCGGCGGCCGGGAACCGGATCCTCGGCGACTCGGGTTCCGTCGAGGTGACCGTCCAACTGCCCGCCGGGTCCCACGTCGAGGCGCGCTCGGGCGCCGCCGAACTCCGCGGCGTCGGACGCCTCGGCGATGTCGCCTTCGACGGCGCGTACCGCCGGATCAAGATCGACGAGGCGGCGAGCCTCCGCCTCAGCGCGATCGAGGGCGACGTCGAGGTCGGCCGGCTGGGCGGCCCCGCGGAGATCAGCACCACACGGGGCGACATCCGGATCGCCGAAGCAACGCGCGGCGCGGTCGTGCTCCGCACCCGGTCCGGCGACATCTCGGTCACGGCCGCCGCCGGCGTCTCGGCCGCCCTGGACGCCGGCACGGACCACGGCCGCGTCAGCAACGCCCTCAAGAACAACGGCACCGCCGAGCTCGACATCCGCGCCACCACCACCCACGGCGACATCACCGCCCGCAGCCTCTGACCGCCGGCCGGCACCCCGAACACACCCCGCGAACACACCCCCGAACACACCATCCGAACGCC
This sequence comes from Streptomyces sp. NPDC091287, assembly GCF_044768525.1. Taxonomy (NCBI): domain Bacteria; kingdom Bacillati; phylum Actinomycetota; class Actinomycetes; order Kitasatosporales; family Streptomycetaceae; genus Streptomyces; species Streptomyces sp. NPDC091287. Next base: position 149,405 of record NZ_JBIVUV010000008.1, on the reverse strand, counting down.
TCCGAACGCACCCCGCGAACACACTCTTCGAGGAGCAACGACCATGACCCATCCGGCCATCGCAGCGAACGGGCTGCGGAAGTCGTACGGCGACAAGGCCGTCCTGGACGGCATCGACCTGACCGTCCCCGCCGGCACGGTCTTCGCCCTGCTCGGCCCCAACGGCGCCGGCAAGACCACCGCGGTCAAGATTCTCTCCACCCTCATCTCCCCCGGCGCCGGCTCCGGCGAGATCCGCGTAGGCGGGCACGACCTCGCCACCGACGCCCAGCCGATCCGCGCCGCGATCGGGGTCACCGGCCAGTTCTCCGCCGTCGACGGGCTGATCACCGGCGAGGAGAACATGCTGCTCATGGCGGACCTGCACCACCTGCCCAAGCGCGAGGGACGACGCGTCGCCGCCGAACTCCTGGAGCGCTTCGACCTGGTGGAGGCCGCGAAGAAGCCCGCGTCCACCTACTCCGGCGGTATGAAGCGGCGTCTGGACATCGCGATGACGCTGGTCGGCTCCCCGCGGATCATCTTCCTCGACGAACCGACCACCGGCCTCGACCCGCGATCCCGCCACACCATGTGGGGCATCATCCGCGGCCTGGTCGCCGACGGCGTCACCGTCTTCCTCACCACCCAGTACCTGGAAGAGGCCGACGAACTCGCCGACCGCATCGCCGTTCTGAACAACGGGAAGATCGCCGCCGAGGGCAGTGCCGAGCAGCTCAAGCGCATCGTCCCCGGCGGCCACGTCAAGCTCCGCTTCACCGACCCGGACGCCTACCGGAGCGCCGCCTCCGCGCTGACCGAGGCCGCCCCCGACGACGAGTCCCTGTCGCTCTCCATCCCCAGCGACGGCACTCAGCGCGAACTGCGCTCCATCCTCGACCACTTGGACGCCGCCGGCATCGAAGCCGACGAACTCACCGTCCACACCCCCGACCTCGACGACGTGTTCTTCGCCCTCACCGCCTCCACCACCGTGCCCGCACAGGCCGACCAGCCGAAGGAGAACCTCCGATGAGCACCCTCGCCCTCGCCGTCCGCGACACCAACACCATGCTGCGCCGCAACCTCCTGCACGCCCGGCGCTACCCGTCCCTCACCCTGAACCTGCTCCTCACGCCTGTCATGCTCCTGCTGCTTTTCGTCTATATCTTCGGCGACGTGATGAGCGCGGGCATCGGCGGCGGGGACCGCTCCGACTACATCGCCTACATCGTTCCGGGCATCCTGATGATGACCATCGGCTCCACCGTGATCGGGGCCGCGGTGTCCGTCTCCACCGACATGTCCGAGGGCATCATCGCCCGCTTCCGCACCATGGCGATCCACCGCAGCTCCGTGATCACCGGGCACGTCGTCGGCAGCGTGCTGCAGATCCTCGCCAGCCTGGTCCTGGTCGGAGCCGTGGCCGTGGCCATCGGCTTCCGCTCCGTCGACGCCACCGCCCTGGAGTGGCTGGCCGCCTTCGGACTGGTCACGCTCTTCGCCCTGGCGCTCACCTGGATCGCGGTCGGGATGGGCATGGCCAGCCCGAACGCGGAGGCCGCCGCCAACAGCGCACAGCCGCTGATCCTCCTCCCGCTCATCTCCAGCGCCTTCATCCCGGCCGACACCATGCCCGGCTGGTTCCAGCCGATCGCCGAGTACCAGCCCTTCACCCCCGTCATCGAGACCCTGCGCGGCCTGCTCCTCGGCACCGAGATCGGCCACAACGGCTGGCTGGCCGCCGGCTGGAGCGTCGGCCTCGTGGTGCTCGGCTACCTGTGGTCCAAGTCGCTGTTCCTCCGCGACCCGGCGGCGCGCTGACCGCGTGCGGCGCCCCGCCCGCGCCTCGCCCGTCCTCGACAAGAGGAACGTCGCAAGAGGAAAGCCCCCGTGCAGTTCACACGGGGGCTTTCGCTGTGCCCCGGTCCCCGTCCCCACAGGTAACCGGCGCTTCCGGGGCCACGCTCCGCTCAGACGCGGCCCCGGAGCTGGGAGGGCACCGCCGGGACGGACGGGTCAGACGCGGGCGAGCTCGCGCTCACCCTCGCCGCCGTCCCCGGGCCCCTGCTCGGAGCCGGGATCGTCGGTCAGCTGCTTCTGCAGCTTCTCGCCCTCCACGTCCACGTTGGGCAGCGCCCGGTCCAGCCAGCGCGGCAGCCACCAGGCCCGCTTCCCGAGCAGGGCCAGGACGGCGGGCACGATCGCCATCCGCACCACGAAGGCGTCGAAGAAGACGGCGATGGCGAGCGAGAAGCCGATCATCTTGATCATCTGCTCGCTGGAGCCGATGAAGCCGGAGAAGACCGCCATCATGATCACCGCCGCGGCCGTGACCACCCGTGCGCCGTGCTTGAAGCCGGTCACGATGGCCTGGCCCGGGCTCTCGCCGTGGACGTACGCCTCACGCATCCGCGTGACGAGGAAGACCTCGTAGTCCATCGCGAGGCCGAAGACCACACCGACCATGAAGATCGGCATCATGCTCATGATCGGACCGGTCTGCTCGACACCGAAGAGCGAGCCGAGCCAGCCCCACTGGAAGACCGCGACGACCGCGCCGAGGGCCGCGACCACCGAGAGCAGGAAGCCCAGGGCCGCCTTCAGCGGGACGAGGATCGAGCGGAAGACCAGCATCAGCAGCAGGAACGCGAGGCCGACGACGAGCGCCAGGTAGGGCAGCAGCGCGTCGTTCATCTTCTGCGAGAAGTCGATGTTCATCGCGGTGGCGCCGGTGACCAGCACCTCCGCGCCGGTGTCGGACCTGACGTCCTGACCCGCGTCACGGATGTCGTGGACGACCTCCTCCGTGGCGTGGGAGGACGGCCGGTCCTTGGGGATGACCGTGATCGTCGCGGTGTCGCCGGCCTTGTTGAAGGCGGGCGGAATGACGGCGCTGACGCCGATCGACTCGATCTCCTCGGCGACCCGCGAGGCGGCGGCCTTGCCGTCCGAGCTGTTCTTCGTGTCGACGACGACCAGCAGCGGACCGTTGAACCCGGGACCGAAGCCGTCCGAGAGCATGTCGTACGCCTGACGCTGCGTGGTCGACTTCGGCTGGGCGCCGTCGTCGGGCAGACCCATTTCCAGCGAGGCGGCGGGTACGGCGATGATGCCGAGGCCGAGCACGCCGACGAGCATCACCCAGACCGGCTTGCGCAGCACGAACCGCGCCCAACGGGTGCCCATGTTCGGCTTGGCCTCGGGCCTCTTCTCCACCTCGGCGGCCTTGCGCGCCTTGCGGCCCATGATCCGCTTGCCCGCGAAGCCGAGGGCGGCCGGGACGAGGGTGAGGGCGATGAGGACGGCGATGGCCACCGTGCCGGCGGCGGCGAAGCCCATCTTCGTCAGCATCGGGATGTTGACGACGGCCAGGCCCACCAGGGCGATCACCACGGTCAGGCCCGCGAAGACGACCGCGGATCCCGCCGTTCCCACGGCCCGCCCGGCGGCTTCCTCGTGCTCCCGGCCCTCCGCCAGTTCGGCGCGGTAGCGGGAGACGATGAACAGGGCGTAGTCGATGCCGACGGCGAGCCCGATCATCATGGCGAGGATCGAGGTGGTGGAGCCCAGGTCCAGCACATTGGCCAGCGCGGTGATCGTGGAGACCCCGATACCGACCCCGACGAGCGCGGTCACCAGCGGAAGTCCGGCGGCGACCAGCGAGCCGAAGGTGATGACCAGGACGATGGCGGCGATGACGACACCGATGATCTCGGCGGTCCCGGTGTGCGGCATGACCTGGAGGGCGTCACCGCCGATCTCCACCTTCATTCCGCTCTTCTGCGCGTCCTTGCCCGCGTCCTCCAGGGATTCCCGGGTCGCGTCGGTCAGCTCCATGGAGTTGACCTTGTAGGAGACCGAGATGTACGCCGTCGAACCGTTCTGGCTCACGGCCTGCTGCTCGAACGGGTCGGCGACCGAGGCGATCTGCTTCGAGCCGGACTCCAGCTCCTTGACGATGCCGGTGATCTCGCTCTTGTTGGCGGGATCGGTCACCTTCTCGCCGCCGGGCGCCTTGAAGACGACCCGGGCGGTGGCACCGTCGGCGCTGGTGCCGGGGTTGCGCTGATCCAGAAGGTCGAAGGCGCGCTGCGCCTCCGTACCAGGAATGGAGAAGGAGCTGGAGGTTGCGGCGGGCGCGGTGGCCGCACCGATTCCGGCGACCGCCAGCAACGCCACCCAGATCAGGGCGACGAAGCGGCGGCGGCGGAAGGTGAGCCGTCCGAGCTTGTAGAGGAAAGTGGCCACGGGGGCGTACTCCCGGTCAGGTCGTATGAGTGGAATTGGGCGTGAGGAACCAGCCCGACGACGAGAGCGGCGTGTCAGGTGGAGCGTCGGGGAGAGGGCCGTACGGGTGGGACGGGGACGTCAGACACCGAGGGCGGGGAGAACCACGGAATCCACGTAGTCGATGAGGAACTCCTGGTCGACAGGACGGTCCTCGATCAGTTGCCGGGCGGCCAGCGCGCCGACCAGCATGTGCGGGATGTACTTCAGCGCCGGATTGTCCGGTCGCAGTTCACCCCGGTCCATCGCCCGTTGCAGCATCTGGTCGAAGCCGGTCATCTCCGGCTCGATCAGCAGCTCGCGCAGGGCCTGGAGCAGCTCGGGGTACTCATGGACGGCATGGCTCAGACCCCGCATCAGCGCGGCGTCCTTCTCCATCTGGCAGTCGTCGGTCCGGCTCAGCGCGGTATGGAAGTCCCCGCGCAGCGAGCCGGTGTCGATGTCCGCGAGGTTCCCCGGCTTGTTGTGCCGCAGCGCCTTCGCGACCAGCTCGGGCTTGGAGCCCCACTGGCGGTAGAGGGTGGCCTTGCTCGACCGGGTGCGGGCGGCGACGGCGTCCATGGTCAGGGCGTCGTAACCGACCTCGCGGAGCAGGTCGAGGACGGCCTCGTACAGCTCGCCCTCACGCTCGGGGGTCAGCCTGGTGCGTGCCATGTGCCGACCTCCTTCGCGTGCGCCCTGCCTGCCGGTGTCCGGCTCGGCAGTCCCGTTCACCATCGAACGAAACTGTTTCGTACACCTGAACCGTACCCGCACGACCCAGCGAAACGAAATCGTTTCGCTTGTGTTCTGCACCACAAGTTGCCCCGGGCCCCGCGCACCGAAAACATTGGGGGGTGAGTGACGACGTCGCGTATCTCCGTTTCCCGCACCTTCACCAGGACTTGCTGTGCTTCGCGGCCGAGGACGACCTCTGGGTCGCCCCCCTCGCCGCCGCCGGGCACCGCCCCGGACGGGCCTGGCGGGTGACCGTCGACCGGACCCGGGTCAGCCATCCACGCTTCTCGCCCGACGGCTCCTCCATCGCCTACACGACCTGGCGCACCCTGGACCCCGAGATCCACCTCGCCCCGGTGGACGGCGGCCCGGCCCGCCGGCTCACCCACTGGGGCTCGACCGACGCCCGGGTCTGCGGCTGGAGCCCCGATCCGGGCGAGGCCTGCCAGATCCTCGCCGTGTCCTCGCACAACCAGCCGTTCTCGTACTTCTCCTGGGCCTACAGCGTCCCCACCGACGGCGGCCCCGGCGGCAGGCTCCCCTGGGGCCCGGTCTCCGACATCGCGGTCGCCGACATCGACGGCGAGCGCCGCACCCTGCTGCTCACCGGCACGCCCCCGCACGAACCGGCCGCCTGGAAGCGCTACCGGGGCGGGGCCATGGGCCGCCTGTGGCTGCATGGCGAACGCCTGCTCCCGGACATCGACGGCCACCTCGCCAACCCGATGTTCGTCGGCCGCCGCATCGCTTTCCTCTCCGACCACGAGGGCGTCGGCAACCTCTACTCCTGCCTGATGGACGGCACCGACCTGCGCCGGCACACCGACCACGACGCCTTCTACGCCCGCAACGCCTCCAGCGACGGCCACCGGGTGATCTACCAGTGCGCGGGCGAGCTGTGGCTGGTCGAGGACCTGGAGTCGCCCGACGCCACCCCGCGCAAGCTGGAGGTGCGCCTCGGCGGCCCGCGCACCGGCCGGCGCGTCCACCAGGTGCCCGCCGCCAGCAACGTCGACTCGCTCTCCGTCGACGAGACGGGCCGGGCCAGCGCCGTCACCGTACGTGGCAGCCTCTACTGGCTCACCCACCGCGACGGCCCCGCCCGCACCATCGCCGACACCCCCGGCGTCCGGGTGCGGCTGCCGGAGATGCTCGGCAGCGGCGGTCAGGTCGCGTACGTCACCGACGCGGACGGCCCCGACGCCGTCGAGATCGCCTACCTGCCACGCGCCAGCGGCGACCGCCCCCCGCGCAGGCTGGCCTCCGGGCTGCTGGGCCGGGTCCAGGAGATGATCTCCGACCCGGAGGGGGAACGCCTCGCCATCGCGTCGAACGACGGCCGCCTGCTGCTCCTGGACACGGGGGAAGGGGAGGCGGAGCTTCTGGAACCGCAGCCGGAGCCCCGGGAGACCGTGGAGGAGGAGAAAGCCCCCAGCGGCTCGACCCGCGCCGACCTCCACGCCGCCACCGGCGCGGCGACCCCGGACAGCGCCGCGCCGGTCGACGAGCACCCCGGCCTCACCGAGCTGATCCGCTCGGTCAACGGGCCCGTGCGCGACCTCGCCTTCTCCCCCGACGGCGACTGGCTGACCTGGTCGCACCCGGGCATCGGCCGCTCGCTGCGGCAGATCAAGCTGGCCCGGATCTCCGGCCCCGGCGCCCCGGTGATCGTCGACGTCACCAACGGCCGCTTCGAGGACGAGAACCCGGTCTTCACGGACGACGGCCGCTACCTCGCCTTCCTCTCCTGGCGTGGCTTCGACCCGGTGTACGACGTCCACACCGGCGACCTGTCCTTCCCGCTCGGCTGCCGCCCGTACCTGGTCCCGCTCTCCTCGGCGACCCCGTCCCCCTTCGCCCTCTCACCCGACGGCCGTCCGGCGGCGGGCGGCCTGGACCCGGTGGACGTGCCGGAAGGCGGTACGTCGGAGGGGTCCACGGTCATGGTCGAGTTCGAGGGGCTGGAGAGCCGGGTGACGCCGTTCCCGGTCTCCGCCTCCAAGTACTCGGCGCTGGCCCCGGTGAGCGGCGGCGGGCTGGTCTGGCTGCGCTGGCCGATCTCGGGGGCGCTGGGCGAGACGTTCGCCAACCCGGCCGACATGTCGGGGCGGCCGACCCTGGAGCACTTCACCATCACGAAGGCCCGCAGGACCGAACTGGTCGACCACCTCGACTGGTTCGCGGTCAGCGGCGACGCGTCCCGCCTGGTCGTGATGGACGACGGCGAACTCCGCGCCGTACCGGCCACCGAGCCCGGCGACACCGACTCCACGGTCTATCTGGACCTGCGCCGCATCCTGCACGAGGTCGACCCGGGGGCGGAGTGGCGGCAGGCGTACGGCGAGGCGGGGAGGATCATCCGCTCCTACTTCTGGGAGCCGGACATGTGCGGCATCGACTGGGACGGGGTGCTGGACCAGTACCGCCCCCTGGTCGAACGGGTAGCGTCGCCCGACGAGTTCGCGGACCTGCTGCGCGAGGTGCTGGGCGAGCTGGGCACCTCGCACGCGTACGTCTCCCCCGCCCGCCGCAACGAGGGCCCGCCGCACTACCAGCGCGCGATCGGCCTCCTCGGCGCCAACCTGGTCTGCCGGGACGGCGCCTGGACCGTCCAGCGCATCCTGCCCGGCGACTCCTCGGACTCCAAGGCCCGTTCGCCGCTGGCGGGTACGGGGATCAGGGAGGGCGCGGTCCTCACCCATGTCGACGGCCGCCCGGTGGACCCGGTCGCCGGCCCGTACCCCCTGCTGACGGCGGCGGGCGGCACGACGGTGGAGCTGACCTTCTCCCCGGCGGGCGGCGGCCCGTCCCGCCGGGTGGCGATCATGCCCCTGGTCGACGAACGCCCGCTGCGCTACCAGGACTGGGTGGCCAAACGCCGTGACGTCGTACGGGAGTTGAGCGGCGGCAAGTGCGGTTACCTGCACATCCCGGACATGGGCGGCTCGGGCTGGGCCCAGTTCAACCGCGACCTGCGTCTGGAAGTCTCCCGCCCCGCCCTGATCGTGGACGTACGGGGCAACGCGGGCGGCCACATCAGCGAGCTGGTCGTGGAGAAGCTCACCCGCAAGATCCTCGGCTGGGACCTGACCCGCAACGCCCGGGCGGTGAGCTACGCCTCCAACGCGCCGCGCGGTCCGGTGGTCGCCCTGGCCGACGAGGCGACCTCCTCCGACGGCGACATGATCACCGCCGCGTTCCGGCTGCTGAAACTGGGCCCGGTGGTGGGCCAGCGCACCTGGGGTGGCGTGGTCGGGATGACCGGCCGCCACCGGCTGGGCGACGGCACGGTGATCACGGTCCCGATGAACGCGGCCTGGTTCGACACGTACGGCTGGTCGGTGGAGAACCACGGCGTGGAACCGGACGTGGAGGCCCTGCGCACTCCGCTGGACTGGGCGGAGGGCCGGTACGCCGTCCTCGACGACGCGGTCCGCCTGGCCCTGGAACTACTGGCCGCGCACCCGGCGGCGACCCCGCCCTCGTACGAAACGGCCCCGAACCTGCGGCGACCACCGCTGCCGCCACGACAGTAACCCCCGGCCCACCCCGGGGCTCCGCCCCGGACCCCGCTCCTCAATCGCCGGAGGGGCTTGAAGTGACCGCCCACGCCCCTCCCTCACGGGGAGACCGACCACCCCACCACCTCAAGCCCACCCAACCACCCCAGCCTGCCCGGCCACTCCAGCCTGCCCGGCGATTGAGGGCATCCCTTCCAGCCCGTCCGCCACCCCAGCCCGCCCGGCGCTTGAGGGCACCTTTCCCAGGCCGCCCGGCCACCCCAGCCCGCCCGGCGATTGAGGGCATCCTTTCCAGCCCCTCCGGCCACCCCAGCCCGCCCGGCGATTGAGGGCACCTTTCCCAGCCCGTCCGGCCACCCCCAGCCCGCCCGGCGATTGAGGGCATCTTTCCCAGCCCGTCCGGCCACCCCAGCCCGCCCGGCGATTGAGGGCATCTTTCCCAGCCCGTCCGGCGATTGAGGACATCTTTCAAACCCGCGCCCGGGAGCGGCGACCGCACAAGAAGGAGGCGCACCCGGTCACCCGGATGCGCCTCCTGGAGCGACGCGCACGCACGCGCGAACCGCAGCACGCACGCGTCACACCTCAATGACCGTCAACGGTCAAAACGCTCGCGCGCCTGGTCCTTCGCGTCCCGGGCACGGTCCTTCATGCCCGAGGAGGAGTCCGGCTCCTGGTCACGGCCCTGGGAGGCCCGGTCCTGGGCCTCGTCCTTGCCCTGACCGGCCTTCTGCTTGGCCTGGTCGGCGAGCTCCTGCGCCTTGTCCTTGAACTGGTCCGAAATGCCCATGCTGTTCACTCCTGTGGGATGCGTGGCGTACGTGGGGGACGGCCCCCTGCGGGGCCTCGCCCAGCGTTGCACGACCCGACATCCCACGCATTTCGTACCGCTACGTACGGTCAGCACGCTCCGCACGCGCGTCCTGGTCCGCCGCTCCCCCGGCCCCCACGAGCCCCTTCGACACGGTGTGCAGCCGCGGCTCGAACCGCCGCATCTCGCGCTGCCCGCCGATCGCGATGACCGACGGCAGATAACCGCGGACCGACTGCATCCCGCGCAGCCACCACTGGGCGTACACATGCGGGGAGCGCCGCGCGATCCCGTCCACGATCCGGTCGACGGCAGGGCCGAGCGGGTACGTGCGGTTCATCGGCCACGGCAGCCGCTGGCGCAGCTCGCGCATCACGTCGTCCTGGTCCGCCCCGCGCACCATGTCGGTGTCGGTCCAGGAGAGGTAGCCGACGCCGACCTTGACGCCCTTGTAGCCGACCTCGGCACGCAGGCTGTGCGCGAAGGCCTCGACGCCCGACTTGGACGCGCAGTACGCGGTCATCATCGGGGCCGGGGTGATCGCGGCCAGCGACGCTATCTGGAGAAAGTAGCCGCGGCTCTCCATCAGCACCGGCAGGAAGGCCCGCCCGGTGACCGCGCCGCCGATGAGGTTCACCTCGATGACCCGCCGCCAGGCGTCCGGGTCGGAGTCGGCGAACGGGCCGCCCGAGGCGACGCCCGCGTTGGCGACGACGACGTCGACCTTGCCGAAGCGCTCCTTCACCTCGCGCGCCACCTGGGCCATCGCCTCGTGGTCGGTGACATCGGCGAACCAGTGGTCGCTCTCGCCGTGCAGCCGCTCGGAGACCTTCTTCAGCTCGTCCCGCTCCAGGCCGACGAGCGCCAGCGTCGCCCCGCGCGCCGACAGCTTGCGGGCCAGCAACTCGCCCACGCCCCGGGCCGCGCCGGTGACGACGACGACCTGACCCTCCAGATTCCGCTTGCCGCTCATGCGACATCCTCCTTCTCCGCAGTGGCGGCTTTCCGCTCGGCGGCCGTCCCCGTGGCGACGTACCGGGTGACCAGCTCCCTGATCTTCGCCGTGACGGCCTCCGGGGCCTCCACCGGCGTCATGTGCCCCATGCCCGCCAGCTCGGTCAGCCCGAGCCCGACCGGCAGCGCGGCCGCGATGGCCCGCGCGTGGACCGGCGGGGTCAGCCGGTCGTCCGTGCCGGCGATCACCGCGGTCGGCACCCGCAGCTCGCGCACGCCCGCCGCGAGGTCCAGCTCGCCGAGCACATGGCCCCACTCCACTCTCGCGCGGCGCGGGCAGGCGTGCACGATGCGGGCGCAGGCGTCGACCCGGTCCGGAGCCGAACCGGCTCCCATCGTGGCGTACTTGAGGACCTTCCTGGAGACCGGGTTGACCGGCCCGAGCGGCGCTTTCGCGCCCAGTACGGCGGTGGTGAGCCGGGTCCGCAGCGCACCCGCGCGCAGCGGCAGGACGCGGGCCTCGGCGGCCAGCCCCGTACTGCCGGTGGAACAGAGCAGCACGGCGGCGGCGTGCTCACGGAGTCCGGGGCGCGCGGCGGCGGCCATCACCGTCATCCCGCCCATGGAGTGCCCGGCGAGCACCGCCTTGCGGCCCGGGGCGAGCGTCGCGGCGAGAACCGCTTCGAGGTCGTCGGCCAGCGCGTTCGTGCTGTAGCCGCCGGGCCCCGGTGCGGGGGTGAGCCCGTGGCCACGCTGGTCGTAGGCGATGACCCGGTGGTCAGCGGCCAGGTCGCGTATCTGGGCGTCCCAGAAGCGGGTGTTGCAGGTCCAGCCGTGAGCCAGGACGACCGCCGGGGCGTCCTCGGGGCCGTGCAGTTCGACGTGGATCCGGGAGCCGTCGGCGGAGCGCGCGGTCATCTCGGCCGCGGGCACCGGCGGTACGGTGTCGCGGTGCAGGAGGCGGCTCATCGCGTGGCCTCCTCGGCGACGGAACCGGCGCCGGAGCCGGAAGCCGTGTCGGAAGCCGTGTCGGAGGCGACGGTCACGGTCTCCCGATCGGCGCGCCCGGGCTGCTCCGGTACGCGTCCGCTCCCGGCGGCCCGGCCCGTCCCGCCCGCCGCACCGGCCCGGACGACGTCGTACTCCGCGAGGTCCACCGAACGCGTCTGCCGCCGGAACTCACCCGTGGTGCCGGGCCAGACGGTGGTGTTGCGGCCCGCCTCGTCCAGGTACCAGCTGGTGCAGCCGCCGGTGTTCCACACGGTGCGCTTCATCCGCTGCTGGACCCGGTCGTTCCACGCGGTGACGGCGGCGGAACGGGCGCCGAGCGCGGCGCGTCCGCCCAGCACGTTCAACTGCCGCAGGTAGTCGGCCATGTAGTTCAGCTGGGACTCGATCATCAGGATCATGGAGGAGTTGCCGAGCCCGGTGTTGGGGCCGATGATCGTCATCCAGTTGGGGAACCCGGCGGCGGTCGCGCCGCGCAGCGAGTTCATCCCGTCCTTCCAGGACTCGGCGAGCGTGATGCCGTCCTCGCCGACGACCCGCTCCGCGATCGGCATGTCGGTCACATGGAAGCCGGTGCCGAAGATGATCGCGTCGACCTCCGCCTCGCTCCCGTCGGCGGCGACCACCGTGTTGCCGCGTATCTCGCTGAGCCCGGAGGCGACGACGTCCACATTGGGCTGGGCGAGGGCCGGGTAGTAGGTGCTGGAGAGCAGGATCCGCTTGCAGCCGATGCGGTAGTCCGGGGTCAGCTTCGCCCGCAGGGCCGGGTCCTTGATGGCCCGCGCCATGTTGGACTTGGCTATCTTCTCCACCAGGCCCAGCTGATCGGGGTGCTTGGTGAAGGCACTGACCTGCAACTCCCTTATGCCCCACAGCAGTCCGCGGCGCGCCGTGCCGGTGACCGGAACGGCCCGGTGCAGTGCCCGCTCGGCCTTGCTTATCGTGCGGTCCATGCGCGGCATGACCCAGGGCGGGGTGCGCTGGAAGAGCGTGAGCTTCGCGGTCCTCGGCTGTATCGCCGGGACGATCTGGATCGCGGACGCGCCCGTACCGACCATCGCGACGCGCTTGCCGGCCAGGTCGTAGTCGTGGTCCCAGCGCGCGGAGTGGAAGACCTTGCCGGTGAAGGAGTCGAGCCCGGGTATGTCGGGCGTCTTGGGGTCGGAGAGCGGCCCGGTGGCGGAGACGACGACATCCGCGTGGAGCACGGCCCCGTCGGCGGACTCGATCACCCAGTACAGATTCTCCTTGTCCCAGGTCATCAGCTTCACCTCGTGGTTCAGCCTGATGTGGGGGCGGAGCCCGAAGGTGTCGGCGACGCGCTCCAGATAGGCCCGGATGTGCTCCTGCCCGGAGAAGGTGCGCGGCCAGTCGGGGTTGGGGGCGAACGAGAAGGAATAGAGGTGGGACGGTACGTCGCAGGCGCAGCCGGGATAGCTGTTGTCGCGCCAGGTGCCGCCCACCGAGTCGGCCCGCTCCAGGACGACGAAATCGGTGATGCCTTCGCGGCGCAGCCGTACGGCGGCCCCCAGGCCCCCGAATCCGGTTCCGATCACCGCCACACGTACGTGCTCCTGCTGGGCCATGCTGCCGCCTCCCGCGGTACGTCACACGACTCTGCCAGCAATCACTGGCATTGTTCGGAGAGTAGAGCAGGACCGTACTGATGGGTAGGGGGCGGACCGAGGAAAGTTACCGGCGGTACAACATAGGGTGCCCCTGTGGCCGAAGGACGCGAACACCGCGAATACCGCATGGAGGAGCTGGCCAAGGAGGCCGGCATCACCGTGCGGACCCTGCGCTTCTACCGGGAGCGCGGGCTGATCCCGCCACCTCGCCGCGAGGGCCGCATCGCCTGGTACGACGACCACCACCTGGCCCGGCTGCGGACCATCGCCGGCCTGCTGGAGCGCGGCCACACCCTCAACGGCATCGCCGACCTGGCGGCCACCTTCGAGAGCGGCCGCGATGTCGCCGAGGTGCTGGGCCTGGGCGAACCGACCGAGGAGACCCCGGTCCGCCTCACCCCGGAGCAGCTCGCGGACTACTTCGAGGGCGAGGTCACGCCCGAGAACCTCGCCACCGCACTGGATTTGGGCTATCTGGCCACGGACGGGGACGAGATCGTGCACATCAGCCGCCGCCTCCTGGAGGTGTCGGCCGAGCTCGTACGGGAAGGGGTGCCGCTGTCCACGGTGCTCTCCTCGGGCCGCCGCGTCCGCGAGCACGCGGACGCGCTCGCCGAGATCTTCGTACGCGTACTGCATGCCCACACCAAGGAGACCGAACCGGCCCAACTCCGGCCGCTGGCCCGCGCGGTGGTGGACGCCGAGCTGTCCATGGCCCTCGACCGGAGACTGCGCCGCGAGGACGGCACACAGCCTCCGAAGTCCGACTGACGCACCCCTCCCCCGGGGCGCCGACCGGATTCTCCGGGGTGCGGGCCGGGTCCTCCGGGCGCGGCCCGGGTTCTCCGGGGTGCAAGCCGGGTCATCCGGGGTGCGAGCCGGGACTACCGCTCGTAGACGACCGTCACCGGCGCGTGGTCGCTCCAGCGCTCGCCGTGCGTGGCCGCCCGCTCCACCCAGGCCTTCACCGCGCGCCCGGCCAGCCCCGGGGTCGCCATCTGGTAGTCGATGCGCCAGCCGCTGTCGTTGTCGAAGGCCCGTCCCCGGTACGACCACCAGCTGTACGGCCCCTCGACCTCCGGGTGCAGCGTCCGCACGACGTCCACGTACGCCGCCTCCTCCAGGACCCGGGTCAGCCAGGCGCGCTCCTCGGGCAGAAAGCCGGAGCTCTTGCGGTTGGCCTTCCAGTTCTTCAGGTCCGCCTCCTGGTGGGCGATGTTCCAGTCGCCGCAGACCACGACCTCGCGGCCGTCCGCCGCGGCCCGCGCCTTCAGCCCCTGGAGGTAGGGCAGGAACGCGGCCATGAAGCGCTCCTTCTCGTCCTGGCGCTCGGTGCCGACCTCGCCGGAGGGCAGATACAGGCTCGCGACGGTGACACCCGGGAGGTCGATCTCCACATACCGGCCGCTCGCGTCGAACTCCTCCGCCCCCGGGACCCCGAAGCCGCCGAAGCCGGTCTGGACCCGCTCGGGGGCCTGCCGCGAGTAGAGCGAGACGCCGGCGCGGCCCTTGGCGGCGGCGGGCGCGTGGACGGTGTGCCACCCTTCGGGGGTGCCGACACCTTCGGGCAGCTGGGCGAGCTCGGCCCGCACTTCCTGGAGGCAGACCACATCGGCGTCGGTCCCCGCCAGCCACTCGACGAAGCCCTTCTTGGCGGCGGCGCGGAGCCCATTAACATTCACGGAGGTCACTGTGAGCATCCCGGAACAGTACCCACTCCACCCCTACGCATAGATGTACGATATTCAGCATGATTATTCAGACCCGGCTTTTTGACCACCCCGACGCCGTCAAACTCAACGACCAGGTCCAGCTCGAATACGAGGAGCGCTACGGCGATGGGGGCGATCTCACACCGCTCGACCCCTCGATGTTCCTTCCACCGCGCGGCCTGTACCTGCTCGCCTACGACGAGCTGGACCGCCCGGTGGCGACCGGCGGCTGGCGGACCCAGGACCGCAACGCCGAGGGCTACTGGGACGGCGACGCCGAGATCAAGCGGATGTTCGTGATACCCGAAGGGCGCGGCAGGGGCCTGGCCCGGCGGATGCTGGCCGCCCTGGAGGAGGACGCGCGCGCCGCCGGCCGGATGCGGATGGTCCTGGAGACCGGCGACCAGCAGCCCGAGGCCATCGCGCTGTACGCGTCGAGCGGCTACACGGTGTGCGAGAAGTTCGGCCACTACCGGGAGTACGAGAGCAGCATCTGCATGGCCAAGCCGCTCCAGCAGCCCGGAGCCTGATCCGGCTCCCCGGGCGCCGGGGAGCCGGCCCGTCCGGCGGGGCGGTCGCTCAGGCGCCCCCGCCGAGCGCCAGGACCACGTACTCGTCCTCCCCGTGCCGCTCCGTGCCGGTCGCCGTGAACCCGCACTTCTCCAGCAGGCGTATCGAGCCGGTGTTCCCGGAGACGGGGTCCGCGTACAACGGGCGTGCCGTCTCCCGCTCCAGGAACGCGGTCAACGCCCTGGTGCCGATGCCCCGTCCCCAGTACTGACGGCCGAACCAATAGCCGATGTAGCGCCGCTCGCCGTCCCACCAGGCCACGATGTTCCCCGCCGTCCCGCCGTCCACGACGACCGTCTGCACGAGGTTGGCCGGGTCCCCCAGCACCTTCGACGTCCAGTGCGCCATGAACGCCTCCCGCTCCCGGGGGGTGAAGCGCGACCTCCGGACCGCCTCCGGGTCGTGCTCGTACGCGAGAAAGACCTCCAGGTCCGCTGGTTCCACATCCCTGAGCCGCACGCTGTTCTCCATGCCGACCGAGTCTGGCACCCGCCACTGACAATCGGCCGGGGGCCGCTCAGCGCGGGGTGGCCAACACCTGGGTCCAGTAGGGGCCGCGCGGGGAGTCGGCGATGCCCACGCCCACGTGGACGAAGTCGCAGTTGAAGATGTCGTCGTCGCGGCCCGGGCTGTCGCGCCACTCCTCGACGACCGCGGCCGGATCGCTCATGCCGGTCGCGATGGTCTCCCCGACGGCGGACCAGTCGTAGCCCGTGGCGTCGACCCGGTCGCCCGCGCCCCGGCCCGAGGAGTCCGTGTGGTCGAAGTAGTTGTGCGCGGCCATGTCCGCGGAGTGCCGCTGGGCCACCTCGGTCAGCCGGGGGTCGGTCTCCAGCTCCGGGCAGCCGTTCGCGGCTCGCAGGGTGTTGACCCGGGTGACCACGCCTGCTTCCGGGCGGGGGCGCGGCTCGGGGCGCGCGGGCGGGGCGGAGGGCGACGGGGCGACGGTGGGCGGCCGGGAGGCGGCGGTGCGGCTGGGCGTCGGCGAGGGCGAGGCCGTGGAGGGTGCCGGAAGCGGCTCGGCGGCGGCGGCCGCGGGCGGCGGGGGTGGGGGCGAGGGACTGTATGTGACGCCCCCGCCCCGTGATGCGGGCGGGGCGGGGGCGGAGGGCCAGATCAGTACGGCGAGGGCGGTCACGGCGGCCGCGCCGGCTATGAGCCCCGCCGCCTTCCCGGCCGCGAACGCGGCGGAGGTGGAGGGGGCGGAGGCGAGCGGTGCGGAGGCGGCGGAGGCGGCCGGGGCGGTTGCGGACGCGGCGGCCGGGGCCGCCGATGAGGCGAAGGCCACCGCCGCCTGCTGCCCGCTGTCGTAGAGCGGCACCACCAGGGCGAGCCCGGAGAGCAGGCCCTCCGGCGGAACCAGCCCCGCACTGCCGTCGGAGCACGAGGCGCAGCCGCGTACATGGCGGGCGATCCGCTTGCGCCACAGCGGCGTCGGCGTACCGTCCCAGTCGCCCAGCAGGTCCTCCAGGGCCGGGCAGCGGGGGTCGGAGGCCAGGGCCCGGACGACCGCGCGGCCGACGTCGAGCTGGTTCTTCACCCGCTGGACGCGTACGGCGGCGTGCTGCGGGGAGAGCCCGAGCGCCTCGGCGAGTTCGGGCCGGGTGAGGTCGCCGGTCGTCTCCAGCCACCACAGGGACAGCACGTCGCGCTCGGATCCGTCCAGCCAGCGGGTGGCCTCGGCCGTCTCGCGCCGCTGGCCGGAGAGTTCGAGGCGCAGGATCGTCAGGTCGACGAAGTCGGCGGCGGGGTCGGCCGGCTCATCGGTCGCCTCCAGCGGGGCCGGGCGGTGGCCGAGACCGGACCAGCGGGTGCGGACCTGGTTCATGGCGATGGCGACGAGCCAGGACCGGAAGCGGGCCGGATCGCGCAGCGAGGGCAGTCCGGACAGCGCCCGGAGCATGGTCTCCTGCACCACGTCGTCCACGTCCGGATGGCCGTTGAGCGCGCGCCCGACGACGTTGTAGACCAGCGGGAGGTACTGGGCGGCCAGCCGTTCCCCGGCGGCCCGGTCGCCGTTCCTCGCCGCGATGACCAGAGCGGTGCTGTCCACGCCGTTCACGCCCTTCGTTCGGTTCGCCACCGGGATGTGGGACAGGTCACCCCTGAGGGTTTTGTTATCCGTCCCCCGCCCGGTGGTCAACCAGTATGCGGGGGCCCGTAGGCCGTCCCGCCGAGAGAGTGCCGGGAACGGGAGGGACATGTCGAGCGATACGGACACCGACGTCACGCTGCCGGAGGTCACGGGCGGCGGAGCGAGCGGCTCCACCGGTCCGGACACCACCGAAGCGCGGGTCGCCGAAGCGCAGGTCACCGAGGCGCAGGTCACCGAGGCACACGCCACCGCGGCGCGGACGGGCGAGGCCATCACGACCTCGGCCCTGCACGCGGCGGCGACCGGCGCCGACACCTTCCCCGGGGCGCTGCGGGAGGCGCTGAACCGCCGCGGGCTGTCCCTGGAGCGGGTGAGCGAACGGCTCAGGGTGCGCGGCATCACCATCAGCCAGGCCACCCTCAGCAGCTGGCAGCGCGGCCGCAGCCAGCCCGAACGGGCCCGGTCCCTGCGCGCGGTGGAGGTGCTGGAGGAGATCCTGGAACTGCCCGCCGGAGCCCTCCGCTCGCTGCTCGGACCGCGCCGCCCGCGCGGTCGGATCACCCCGCCCGGCGCGGAGGGTGCGGCGCTCCAGATCCTCGGGGAGGACTCGGTGGTCGAGAAGGCGCTCGGTGCGCGCTTCCGCCACTTCAACCAGGAGACCAGCTCCCTGATGGTCCACGACATCGTGAGGATGGGAGAGAGCGGCACACTGAGCGCGATCTCCACCACGAACGTGCTGCGGGCCAGCCGGGCGGGGGCCGACCGGGCGATCTTCGTGCTCAGCTTCGACGACGAGGCGGCCGAGCCGGTCGACATCAGGGTCAGCTGCGGACGCCTCGCCGAGGCAACGTATCTGAAGGGGCTCAAATCCCTGGTGCTGGAGATCCACTTCGGCCGGGAGCTGGCCAAACTGGACACCACGGTGGTGAGTTACGCGGTCGAGGTGAGCCCGTCCGAGACGCCTGCCACCCACTACGAGCGCTGGTCGCGGACGAACCTCCACGAGTACCTCCAACAGGTCTTCTTCCACCCCGGCGCCCTGCCGTCGGACTGCCACCGCTACGTCCGGGAGAAGGTCGGCGCCCCGCCCCGCGCCCGGCGGCGCATCCCGCTGAGCGAATCGCACGACGTCCACGTCCTCACCTCCCGGTGCAAGCCCGGCGTCCACGGGGTGGCGTGGGACTACGGGACGGGAACAGATGGAACGGGAGACCGCCCAGGATGAGTGGACGGCCTCCCGCGTTCGGGGGGTGGCCTTGGCCGGTCTGAGTCTGTGGTGCGGTTACTTGGTGTTGAGTGTCAGCCCGTAGTAGGCGAGGGCGTCGTCGAGCGGCTGGAAGTAGGAGGAGCCGGGCGAGTTGACCTGGCCGTTGCAGCGCTGGTTGCTGGGACCGCCGGACGTCATGCCCTGGGCCTGGTCACCGGAGATGTACGCGCCTCCGCTGTCCCCTCCCTGGGTGCAGACGCTGGAGCTCGCCAGGCCGGTCACGACGGTGTCCGGACCGCCGTTCTGGTCGGTGTAGGTGACGCTGACGTTGTACGAGCCGACCTTGCCGCAGGTCCACTGGGTGGTCTGACCGGACTTGCAGAGCGCCGCGCCGGAGGGGGCCCGCTTGCTGCCCTTGACCGGGACGGTGCCGGCTCGGCCGTACGTGGTGACGTCGAGGCCGATCGAGTGGCCGGCGTCGACGGCCGCGATACCCATGTCGACACTGCGGGTGCCCAGCGCGAACCGGGTGTGGGTGCCCTTGGCGAACCGGGTGCCGTTGTAGGCCAGTGCCGGCAGGTCCTCGATGCAGTGCCCGGCGGTCACGAGCACCTGCCTGCCATTGCGGTCCTTGGCGCCGTAACCGACGGAGCACAGGTAGCCGTTGAAGGTCATCCGGCTGCCGGGCGGAACGACGGCCTGGGTCTCCAGCTTCTCCTGGCCCTTCACGACGCGTACGGCGTCGCCGTTGCTCTTCGCTGCCTTGAGGAAGCTGCGGGTCGCGGCGTCGGAGTCGCCGTTGACCTCGACGGTCACGGTGTCCGAAGCGAGGTCGACGGACCACGCGGAGACCCCGGCCGGGGCGCTCTTGAGCGCCTTGGCGTCGAGTTGCGCCTTGATCCGGTCGAGCTCGCTCTCGCCGCGCTCGGGGACGCGGGCCTTGAGCCCCGCGGCCCGGACGTCCTTCGCCGCTTCGGCGTCGGCGGCGTTGACGATCAGCGAACCGTCCTTGGCGAAGAAGGCCCCGAGCGTGTCGACCCGGTCCTTCCGCAGCTCCGCGAACCGATCCTGCTGGTCGGCCTCGCGGTCCAGCCGCCGCACTGCGGCCTTCTCGCTGATACCCAGGGTGGTGGCGAGCGCCTTCACCATCTCCGGCTGGTACGCCGGAGCCGAGGGAGCCGAGGGCTCCGTCGGCGCCCCGGCGTAGGCCCCTGTGGCGACTCCGGCCGACAGAAGGGCGCCGATCGAGGCGGCCACGATGTATCTGCGCGCGTTCTTCTTCCTGCTGTGCTTCACGCGATTCCTTCCGCTACGCAGGCGAGCGTCCAGACAATGGGGGGGTGGCCACACCGCGCCTGGGGAAGCACGATGTGTTCCATGGACACTGCCCGGCGGCGATGACATGTTCCTGTCGCCGCGCCCCGAACTCTGGCTCAGCCGGAACTGCCGCGACAAGAAGCGGAGATGGGGCTCTTTTCTACAGAACTGGCCGAGAACTGTAGAGAGATCGACGGAAAGCCCAGGTGCAGACCTTTGCGCCGAAAAATGTGGCCGTAGCCGAGCCCCGCCCGAACACCATGGACCAGCAGTGGAGTTACCTTCCGAATGAGGGGGACTCCACCGTGAACACTGGCCGACAAGCCGTACTGATGTGGACGGGGCTGGCGGTCGCCGTGCTCGCCGGAGTGCTGTCCTTCCTCAGCTGGGACCGGGCCGACCAGGTGGCCGGAGTGGTCTCCGCCGTGGTGGGCGTGGCCGCCCTGGGAGTCGGCGTGTACGGAGCGCTCGGCCCGCCCCGGGGCCCCGACGTGCAGGTCTCGGCGACCGGAAGGGCGACGTCCCGGGGCGGCGGCGACGCGGAGGTCGACGGGGGCAGCGCGAACACCGGCTTCCGGCAGGGGTAGCGGCGCGGTGGCCGACGCCAGGATCGGAGTGAAGGGGACGGGCGACGCCTCAGCGGAGGGCGGCGTGGTGTTCGTGAACACCGGCGCGGTCACGGGCGATGTGAACCTGCATGCCCCCCGCACCGCCGTGTCGGGTTATCTGCTCCAGGTCGAAAGGATGGCCGCAGCCGACTTCCGGGGACGTGAAGCCGAGCTTTCGGAGCTGGCGTCTTTCGGTACGGAGGCGCGTTCCCCAGGCGTGTCCGAAAAGAACTACTGGCGTTGGCTGACCCCCGCCTGGGCCGGAAAGTCCGCTCTGCTCGCGGAGTTCGTCCTGAATCCGCCGCCCGGAATCGACGTCGTCGCGTTCTTCATCACCTCCCGCATGGCGGGCCAGAACGACGCCGCCGCGATCGCCGGGGTGGCGCCGGAGCATCTGCTCCTGCTGGCGGACTTGTCCCGGGGCGAGCGGTAGGCCTCGGCCGACTCCGGACACGACCTGGGCGCGCCCCGGGGCGGGGGCCGTGCCGTCAGTCACCAGCGGGACCGGCCCCGTAGTCCGCCCTGAATCCGCCCAGACCGTCCGCGAGGCAGGCCAGCCAGCCACTCGATGAGTACGGTCGGGGAGGATCGACCTCCATCCCCAGCTCGGCCGTCGCGAGGGCGTAGTCGGACTCTTCGAGGCCGAGGGCGAGAAGCTCGCGGACCTCGCCCGCGAGGCGGGCAACCAGCTGCGGGTCCGTGGCGGCGGTGTAGTCGCGCACGGCCGCGTCGTGGTCCGGGAACTCGTCCGGCATGTCCTGCGAGAACCAACCGCCGAGGAACTGGCCGAGCTCGGGAAAGCGGGCATGCCACTCCCAGTGCGTGCGGGGGCTCGCCGGGGGCGGGACCTCGCCTTCCTCGATCGACCGCTTCAGATGGTCCGCGACGACGAACAACCAGTCCTGGATCGCCGACCCGGCCAGGCCGACATCCGGCACGGGGTAGAACTCACCGAGGCTCAGGCGCAGGCGGCCCGGTGGGTTGCGGGCGTACGTGCGGATCTGGCGTTCGGCCGTGGCCAAGGCCTCGGGGCGGGTGTGCCAGGTGTGGCGGAGGTAGGCCTGGAGGGCTTCGCTCGGCCTGTCCGGCTCGTCGTCGGCCGACATGCCGGTGTACGCCCTGAGCACCAGGTCCAATTCGCCATAGCGACGGTCGAATTCGGGCGGCTTCATGGACACGGCGTTGGACCTCTACAGATAGATCGGGACGGAGGTGAGCACGACGAAGCCGTGCGGGCTGGCCGGCTCACGCTTGAGGACGACCCGTGCCGCGCGCACCTCGACGGGCTCCCGCCCGGCGAGCATCATCGCCTGGAGCAGGACGCGGCCGACAGGAACCTCACGGGAGGGCCAGGCGGCCTCGATGACGAGACGCGCGCGGGTGCCCTGCGCGAGCCAGCGGTGAATCTTCTGCTCGTTGCCGGTCACCACCTGCTGGGTCGCCCATTGGGCGGTTTCCCGGTCGGGATAGGTGGCCGAGCGAGTCCTTACGGTCATGCGAAGACTTCCTGTGGGCTGTGCGTCATTCAGGAACCGGAATGCTCGGTCCGCATATGGTCGTCGATTCTCCGGATGATCTCTCGTAGCGCGTCGTGCGAAACCCAGGGAATCCAACGCGTCACATTGGCGGACAGCGCATCGGACCGCGGAAAGATCACGAGTACCGATTGGGCATCGGCTACCAGGCGGGAGAACGTCTCGCTGCAGAAGGGATGCTCCGCTTCGACGAAAGCCGCGATCGAATCGGACAGCGAGGGGTACTCGCCGTCATAGATCCAGTTGGCGCCGAAACCGCGAAGCTCCGGAAAGCGCGCTGTCGCCTCCCAGTCCGCCAGGGGCAGATCGGCGAATCCGGCATCCGGCTGCTGGTCGGCCGCCCTCATCAGACCGGCCAGCCCGTGCAGATAGTCGTCTCCCGGAACGCCGTTTCGCGCCTCACCCAACCGTTCGGTAAACGTACGGGGGAAGAACGCCGGGCCCTCCGACCGCAACAGGTCGGCCGTGTGGTCGAGCAGGGCGGCGACGGACGCGACGGGAAACAGCCAGCGCGACGTGTCGGCAGCGCACATGGTGCGAACGAAGCGCCTGAGCTCGTCGTTCAGGTCGAGGGCGCCCTGCGATCGCTGGGCGCGCAGTGCGGTCTCGAGCACACGTCTGACCGGCCCGTCGTTGAAGAGGGTACCGGTGTGCGAGATCACGTCGCGATCATCTCCATGAAAGTTCCGGGGGTCTCAGGGGGACACGGGGTATGACGTGATCACCACGAAAGGGGGGTCCATGCCCTTCTGGTACTTCAGGGCGACCTGCGCGGAGCGCACCTCGCTCGCGGTCGCCCCCATTCCGTGCGCATCATAGTCGGCACGCTCGACGGTGCGCCCGGTGGCGTCCGGGAAGGTGAGGGTCAGCGGCGGGGATATCTTGGAGTTGTTCGGGTCCCACGCGGGGTTGTTCCTTTCCCGCTGCTGCACCCGCTCGATCCACCTCTCGATCCGGTCCGCGTTGTCGATGTCGTCGAGCGCCGCCTGGGTGTACCGCTGCGCGGATGCGAGATCCTTGTACGCCGAAGCGGACGGGGCGTTGTTCTGGTCGCGCAGTCGCTGGGTCAGCTGGTCGTCGGTGAGCCCGATGTGCTTGTCCACACCATGGCTGTTCCCGATGCCTTCCTGACTCGCGAGGTCGAGCGGAAAGAAATGATCTTTCGGATCCTCGCCCGGAACCATGTATTGGTGCTCGTTCTTGAATTCGTTCATTGCCCTCGCACCGAACGACTCGGCCCGCGCCTCCTCCGCGTGGAACGAGGGCGCGCTCCGGTGCGCCTCGTCCAGTGGAGCCATCAGTGCGTCCAGCCTCGGCACCAGTGCGTTGACGCGGGAGTTGTATTCGGTGACGATCGCGTTCAGTTTCGCGGTGTCGATGTTGAGGACGATGCCCGCACCGATCTGGGCGGCGCCCTTGACGGCCCCCTTCGCCAGGCCCTTGACGAGCCCCTTGACGTCGTCCATGCCGACGCCGTCCTTGAGGTCCACCTCGACCTTGGGTACGGCGTCCTTGACGGCGTCCCAGTAAACGTCCCAGACCTCGCCGTTGACGTACACGGCCGCCTCGGCGAACTGGTACAGCAGATCGCTGACCTTCTGGGCGGTGTCGAACAACACCGTCATCACCGGATGCGTGGCGGTGGGCGAGGAGGCCGAGTCGTGCTTCCACTGGTAGCCCGCAGTGCCCGTGCCCCACGCCGTCGTACCCCACAGCGAGCTGCAGAACTGACGCATGGCATCGTGCCATTCGCTGTTGCTCTGTTGCGTGATGCTGCTGACATTGCCCGTCAGTGCGCTCTCGGTCATGGAGAGCGTCATGGTCATCGCCATCCATGCCTTGGAGAGCGAGTTGAGATAGTGCTGCTGTGGGTACGGGTAGACCTCGGCGACCTTGCCCATCCGGAAGGCGTGCTTCACGACGGGCCGCAGTACGTCACGGATCGGCCCCGGCACCCATTCGAGCAGCGAACGGATCCAGCCGTCGCCGCCGTCGTCGTCCCCCCACTTCAGGTTCGGCACGGAGCCGTAGCCGGGCTCGTTCTCGATGACCTGCGGGAGGGGTTGGGTGACCGCCTTCGTCCGGCCCGTGGGGTCGTTGGCCGCTTCGGCCTTGGCGTAGTTGTTGGCCGTCGAGGTGAAGCCGACCGCAGCACCTCCGATGCTGACGACGCTCCTCGCCCACACCTCGAGAAAACGGTTGCCCACCTTCACGTAGGAGGCCGCGAAGGCCTGGGGGGCTGTGCCGTAGCCGCCGGCGTCCGGATACTGCCTCAGCTTGTCCAGGAGGTCCTTGGCGCCTCTGTCCATGGGGGTCTGCTGCATCGCCACACCGCTCGAGACCCGAAACAGGTCCGCCGGTTTGACGTCGATGGTGCCGTTCTGCCCAGGCCCCTGCGCGCCCGGCTGCGAGCCGGAGCCAGGTCCCGCCATCAGCCGACGCCCCAGCCCCGCAGCACCGCCTGGTGTGCCGCCGCGTAGTTCACGTGCCCCTTGGTGACGACCTCGTGCAGCCACTTCTGTGCCGCCCGCAGATCCCGAGCGGAGTGGTCCCACTTGTCGAGTTCGTCGACAAAGGCCTCGCGGGCCTCGCCCTCCCAGGTGAGAACAACCTTCTCCGCCCGGCCGTACAAGAGGTCCAGTTGCTCGTTGAGGTTCTTCAGGATGTCCTCAAGCTCGCCGGACAGACTCCGCAGCGTCGCGAAGTCGACCGTTATGTGATCGTCGTCCGCCATCCTTCTCCCCCATGCTCACAGATCGTCGAGGCTGCTCCGCGGCGCCGCGGGGGCCTGATTCGGAGTCGAGAGCTCCGCGGCCTCGGCCCGCACGTCCGTCTCGGTCTGGATCTGCCGCAGCTGCTCCATGACGTCGAGCTCCTGCTCCGTGAACCCGTCCCGGCTCAGCCTCACGCCCTGTTCAAGGCGCTGAAGGACCATACGGATGCGTACGGCGTCCTCGGCGGCACCCCGATGCAGGGCCCGATACGCCTTGGCTGCGGGCCCTTGCCAGCCCGCCTCGATGCTGTCGACAACGGCATCCATGCGCTTGACCTGCTTGTCCAGATGCGTCTGCATCGCATCGAGGTCGTTGGCGAGAGCGGTCAGCCGATCACCTTTGACCCGCAGTCTGCTCTGTCCGCCTTCACCGCTCATGGATAGCCCCCGGGTTCATGGTGGTCAACAGCCCCCGCCGCCACTTCCGTTGCACGCGACACCCTAGCAATTGCGCCTCGGTGCGCGGCCGCGGCGGCTCCGGACGCCCGCACGCATACGAAAGCCGTGGCAACGGACAGCTGAAGCCTGTCGCCTCACGTCTGCGGCGACGAGGCACGCCCGCATCCCGGCCCCGGCCCATTCCGCCCCGGGCCGCCGCGCTTCCAGACCGACCTCCACACGAGGAGAAGCCAAAACGAGGAGATCCCGGTCAGACGGTGACCGTCTGACCGGGATCTCCTGAACCGCTCCGGGATGAACCGTGAACGGCTTGTCTTGTGGACCTGTGGGGATTTGAACCCCAGACCCCCTCGATGCGAACGAGGTGCGCTACCAGACTGCGCCACAGGCCCTTGCGACGTGTGAAACTCTAGCACCCCTGCGGGGGTGCTTGGAAATCCGTTCCTCCGCTGGTCAGCGGTGTCGGGATTTCCGAGCTCCACCCGCCGCCTCACTCGTTGGCCGCACGCGGCCGGTCCTCGTCGTCGTACTGGTCGAAGAGCGGCGTCCGGCCCCGGTCGCGGTTGCGGCGGGCCTGGTTCGTGCGCTGACGCGGGGCCGGGTCGACCGCGGGGGCCGTCGGGTGCGACGTGCCCGTCTGGGTGGGCTCGGCGGTGCTGGAGCGGGCCGCGCTCCAGGTCTCCGGGTCGTTGACCTCCACGCCGCCCGTGGCCCGGGGGGCGACGGGCGCGGTGACATAGGTGGGCAGTGGTACGGGAACGGGCTCCCAGCTGTCGCCCTGGACACGGCCGCGCTCGCGCTGCTGGTCCACCCACTCCGCGTGGTCCGTCTGCTCGACGAGGGCGCGGCGGCCGGCCTCCTGCGGGGAGACCGTGGGCGTCGGCTCCGGCTCCCGGTGGTGGGCCTCGGAGTCGTCGTCGGGCTCGGCGGGGGCGGGCGCCGTGGGCTGGTGCCTGCGGGGGCGGTTCTCGCGCAGCCGCTGTGCCGCGACCTCGGCCCGGCGGCGGTCCATGGTGAAGGCGAACCGTCGGCGCTCCTGGGCGCGCAGATGCACGATGTACGTGCTCAGCAGCACGGCGGGCGCGGCGGGCGCCCACAGGAAGCCGAGGCCGCCGACCGCCGCGACGACCGCTCCGAGGGTGAAGGCCAGGAAGAGGACGACAGTGGTCCGCCTGCGCCGGGCCAGGACCTGGGAGCGCTGGGCGCGCCGGGCCCGCTCGGCGTCGGCCGCGCCGGAGCGGGGGCGGCGTCGGGCGGGGGGCACGTGTTCCGCGGGGCGTTCGCCGGACCGGCGCTCGTGCGCCTGACGGTCCGACGGCTGATGCGCCGCCCGTCGGTCGTGCGCCTGACGGTCGTGCGCCGGGCGGTCGGAGGCCTGGTGGTCCGGGGCGCGCTCGGGAGCGTGCGCCGGGTCGGTCAGCCTGGCTTCCGTGTGCGCCGGAGGCGCGGCAAAGGCCCGGACGTCCACGGATTCCATACGATCCGTTTCCCGGTCCGGGTCGACGTCGGGCGTCGCCTCCTCGGCGGTGCGCTCCCGCAGCTCCTTGGCATACCGGCGCTCCATCGCCGCCCGTCCGGACAGCAGCCGGATGGCGGTGCTGAAGCGTTCCGTCGGACGGGCTTCGTTGAGCTCGTCCTGCCTGCGGAGCCACATCGGTACCAAGTAGGCGGCCCAGGCCCCGACGATGACTGCGTAGATGAGGCCGCTGCTGCTCACGCTCACACCGTAGAGGGGTTTGCGCGGAAGGATCCGCCAATTGGCCCGGTGTGTCGCACGATCCGGCTGATATCACGGACTTTTTTTGTGATTGTTCGGATCAACAGCCGCCGATAGCCCGACCCAATGCGGTCGCCGGGCGATCAAATTCGAACACTTATTTTATTTCGTCGGTCGGTCCGGGCCCCTCGGCGTCGCGGGGCGCGACCGGCGCCAGCGCCGGAGCATCCCCTCGGGCACTTCCTCGGCGGTGAGGGCGAAGATCAGATGGTCACGCCAGGCGCCGTCGATGTGGAGATAGCGCGGGCGCACGCCCTCCGAACGGAATCCGAGTTTCTCCACGACCCTGCGGCTGGGACCGTTCTCCGGGCGAATGCAGACCTCGATGCGGTGCAGGCCCACGGCGCGGAAGCAGTGGTCCACGGCGAGGGCCACGGCCGTCGGCATGACTCCGCGCCCGGCGACGCTCTGATCGACCCAGTAACCGACGTGCCCGGAACACATCGAGCCCCAGGTGATCCCCGCGACCGTGAGCTGGCCGACCAGCCGGCCCTCGTACTCGATGGCGAACGGCAGCATCCGCCCCGCGTTCGCCTCGGCGCGCAGGTGGCGGACCATCTGCCGGTACGTGGGACGCTGCGCCATCGGACCGCCGGGTGCGGGCGGCGGGACCGTCGCCTCCCAGGGGCGCAGCCAGTCACGGTTGCGCCGGTTGACCTCGCGCCACATCCGCTGGTCACGCATCTTTATGGGGCGCAGGACGATCTCGCCGTCGGTCAGCGTCACCGGCCAGGTCGCGATGTTCAGCTCGGGCTCCCCGGTCGGGGGTGGTCGCCGCCGCGGAGCTGGTCGACGGCGTGCACCAGGAGCCGGCCGAGGACCGCCAGCCCGTCCTTCACCCCTCCGGTGGAGCCGGGGAGGTTGACGATCAGGGTGCGGGAGGCCACACCCGCGAGACCCCGGGAGAGGGCGGCGGTCGGGACCTTGGTCAGGCCCTCGGCCCGGATCGCCTCCGGGATGCCGGGGATCTCGTGGTCGAGGACGCGACGGGTGGCCTCGGGCGTGGCGTCGGTGGGCGAGATGCCCGTACCGCCGGTGGTGACGATCACGTCGTACCCGGCGGCGACGCCCGCGCGCAGGGCCGCCTCGACCGGGTCGCCGTCGGGGACGACCTGCGGGCCGTCGACCGTGAAGCCGAGGCCGGTCAGCGCTGCGGCGATCAGCGGGCCGCCCCGGTCCGCGTACACCCCGGCGGATGCCCGGTTGGAGGCGGTGACGACGAGCGCGGTGAGCGGGGAGGTCGGCTCGACGCCGGTGGGCTCGGCCGTCCTCTGCCCGTGGCCGGGGACGCCCGGTGCGATCGTCCGCTGCTCGTGGCCGGGGGCTCCCGACCCGGGCGTCCGCTGCTCGTGGCCGGGGGCTCCGGGCTCGGGCGGCGTCACGCGTCCGGTCCCTCCGGCGCGGTGCGCCGGTAGTCGCCGGACTTGCCGCCCGACTTCGCCTCGACCCGTACGTCGGTGATGACCGCGCTCTTGTCGACGGCCTTGATCATGTCGATCACCGTGAGGGCCGCCACCGAGACCGCGGTGAGGGCCTCCATCTCGACGCCCGTGCGGTCCGTCGTCTTCACGGTGGCCGTGATCTCCACGGCGTCGTCGGCCACGCTCAGATCGACCTTCACGCCGGAAACGGCCAGCGGATGGCAGAGCGGGATCAGGTCCGGGGTGCGCTTGGCCCCCATGATCCCGGCGATCCGGGCGGTGGCGAGGGCGTCGCCCTTGGGTACTCCCTCGCCGCGCAGCAGCTCGATCACGCGCGGCGAGACGAGCACCCGGCCGGCGGCGCGGGCGACGCGGGTGGTGACGTCCTTCTCCGACACGTCGACCATGCGGGCCGCGCCCGCCTCGTCGATGTGCGTCAGCCTGTTCTGCGTACTCAACTCACTCCGCCTAGCGGTAGGGGCGCCGGTGGACCTGGGGGCACCGGAGGGGATCCCCCGGAAGGCACGGCGGCAGATACCGTACCGCCACCGGGGGGCGGTCAGCCGAGCAGGATCACGTCCGTCTCCGTGCCGGGCTCGACCGAGGTGACGTCCTCCGGTACCACGATCAGCACGTCCGCCTGCGCGAGCGCGGCGATCAGATGCGAACCGGAACCGCCGACCGGAGTGACCGTCCCCGCCTCGGCGTCGTGACGGCCGCGCAGGAACTGGCGGCGGCCGTCCGGCGACGTGAGCGCCTTGTCGGCGCTCAGCCGGGCACGGGCCGTCGGGCGGTGCACGTCGGTGAGGCCCATCAGGGCACGGATGGCGGGGCGGACGAACAACTCGAAGGAGACATAGGCGGAGACCGGGTTGCCCGGCAGGGCCAGCAGCGGGGTGTGGTCCGGGCCGATCGAGCCGAAGCCCTGCGGCTTGCCGGGCTGCATGGCGAGCTTGCGGAACTCGACCCCGCCGCCCGGCTCGTCCTCGTCCCCGACGGAGGACAGCGCCTCCTTGACCACGTCGTACGCGCCGACGCTGACACCGCCCGTGGTGACGACGATGTCCGCGCGGATCAGCTGGTCCTCGATCGTGGCGCGCAGTGTCTCGGCGTCGTCGGTCACCGCGCCGACCCGGTAGGCGATGGCTCCGGCGTCCCGGGCGGCGGCCGTCAGCGCGAAGCTGTTGGAGTCGTAGATCTGGCCGCCGGTCAGCTGCTCCCCGGGCTGGACCAGTTCGCTGCCGGTGGACAGGACGACCACGCGGGGGCGGGGCCGTACGACCACGGTGCCGCAGCCGATCGCGGCGAGCAGCCCGATCTGCGGCGGGCCGACGACCGACCCGGCGGCCAGGGCCAGATCGCCCGGCTTGACGTCGCTGCCGCGCTCGCGCACATGGGCGCCGGCCACGACGGGCCGGTGCACCCTGACCTCGCCGGTGGCGTCCTCGGGCGCGGCGCTGTGGGCGCGCATGGCGGCGGCCGGGCCCTCGCCCGTACCGCCGTCGGTCCACTCCACCGGGACCACGGCCTCCGCACCGGCGGGCAGCGGCGCGCCCGTCATGATGCGGGCGGCCTGTCCCGGTCCCACGACCTGGTCGTCGGCGAGCCCCGCACTGCCCGCGGCGACGTCGCCGATGACGGTGAGGACCGCGGGGAACTCCTCGCTGGCGCCCTCGACATCGGCGATCCGGACCGCGTAACCGTCCATGGAGCTGTTGTCGAACGGCGGCAGGGCCACCTCCACGACGACGTCCTTGACGAGGACGCAGCCCTGGGCGTCCGGCAGCTGCAGCTCGATGGGCTCCAGTGGCCTCACCGCCGCGAGGATGTCGTCCAGGTGCTCGTCCACCGACCAGATCGTGCTGCTCACGGGGTTACATCTCCTCAGCGACGTACTTGCGCAGCCAGGTCCGGAAGTCCGGCCCCAGGTCTTCACGTTCGCACGCCAGTCTGACAATGGCGCGCAGATAGTCGCTGCGGTCGCCGGTGTCATAGCGGCGGCCCTTGAAGACGACGCCGTGCACGGGGCCGCCGATCTTCTCGTCCGCGGCGAGCAGCTGGAGCGCGTCGGTGAGCTGGATCTCGCCGCCGCGGCCCGGCTCGGTGTGTCGCAGTATGTCGAAGACCGCGGGGTCCAGGACGTACCGGCCGATGATGGCGAGGTTGCTGGGGGCGTCGGCCGGGTCCGGCTTCTCGACCAGGTCGGTGATGCGGACCACGTCGCCGTCGACGGTGGCGTCCGCGGCGGCGCAGCCGTACAGGTGGACCTGCGAGGGATCGACCTCCATCAGCGCGATGACGCTGCCGCCCTCACGCTCCTGGACCTCGACCATCCGGGCCAGCAGCGCGTCGCGCGGGTCGATCAGGTCGTCGCCGAGGAGCACCGCGAAGGGCTGGTCGCCCACGTGCGGGGCGGCGCACAGCACGGCGTGCCCGAGGCCCCGGGGGTCGCCCTGTCGCACGTAGTGCATGGTGGCCAGGTCGCTGGACTCCTGGACCTTGGCGAGGCGTTCGGCGTCGCCCTTGCGGGTGAGCGCGGACTCCAGCTCGTAGTTGCGGTCGAAGTGGTCCTCAAGGGGACGCTTGTTGCGGCCGGTGATCATCAGCACGTCGGAGAGGCCCGCTGCCACGGCTTCTTCGACGACATACTGAATGGCCGGCTTGTCGACGACAGGCAGCATCTCTTTGGGAGTGGCCTTCGTGGCGGGCAGGAACCGGGTGCCGAGACCTGCTGCCGGGATGACGGCCTTGCTGATCCTGGGGTGCGACTGAGTCATGTGCAGACCTTAGCGGCTGCACACGGCCGGAAGCTGATATTCCGGTTAACTTCGTCCTTAAATATGCCCATACGAGAATCGTGCGAGTCACCATTGAACACCGACAAGTCCGGAAAGCCGTCCGCGAAGAGCTCCCTGCGGCGCGAACTGCTCGCCGCGCGGGCCCTCCTGACGAAGGAGGACGCCGTCCGGACGGCCGAGGTTCTTGCCGAGGCGGCCCTGGGCCTGCCCGAACTGGCCGACGCCCGTACGGTCGCCGCGTACGTCTCCGTGGGGGGTGAACCGGGCACTCGGGCCCTCCTGGAAGCGCTGCGCGGGCGTGGCGTCCGGGTGCTGCTACCGGTCCTCCTGGCCGACAACGACCTGGACTGGGCGACCTACGAGGGCCCGGAGCACCTGCTCCCGGCCGGGCGGGGGCTCCTTGAGCCGGACGGCCCGCGCCTGGGCCCCGCCGCCGTCCTGGAAGCCGAGGCGGTGCTGCTGCCGGGCCTGGCGGTGGACGGGGCCGGGATGCGGCTGGGACGGGGCGGCGGCAGCTACGACCGGGTGCTGGCCCGGCTGACGGCGGCCGGGGCGCACCCTTCGCTCGTCGTGCTCCTGTACGACGACGAGGTGGTCGCGCGGGTCCCCTCGGAACCGCACGACCACCCCGTGGACGCGGTGGTCACGCCGGCCGGAGCGCGGCGCTTCGTGAACCCTCGATAGACCTACGGTTTCAGCGTCAGCGTGTCGACGGTGGACGCGTCGACCGCGTCCGCCCCGAAGGACCAGTCGAGCAGTTCACCGTCGACCCACTTGTCGGTCTGATCGGTGTAGTGCGCGCTGAACGCGTGCCCGGATGCTCCGCTGAGGTTGATCCAGCGGGACTTGTCCCAGTCCCCCACGTTGACGACCATCCGCATCGACGGCACCCAGACGACCTCGTAGCCGCTCGCCGCGTTCCAGCCGGTGGCGTTGACCGCCGCCTCGCCGCCGCCGAGGTTCCAGGGGCCGCGGTTGAGCGCCCGCTGGAGCAGGCCGGGGCCTTCGGTGCCGAGGGTCTGGTTCTTCAGCGTCAGCCGGTGCAGGCGGCCCCAGCTCCAGGTGGAGATGTTCTTGCCGAGCTTGGAGGTCAGCTCCCAGCGGGCGTCCTCCATCGCCCGGGCGAACAGGTCGTCCCGGCTCTCCAGGGCGTCCTCGCGGCCCCGGGCGGGGGCCTTCCACCACTCGTTGTCCTGGTCGTCCACGATCTCGCGGACCACCTGGAACCAGCGGTCGCCGCCGTCCGGCTGCGCGGTGTCGCCGTCGCGCTGGCCGCACTCGCGGATGAGCTTCTTCTGCTGGTCGGCCGGGCCGCTGTTCTTGGCCGGCGGCACGTTGAGGCAGTCGCCCTCGACCCGCATCTCCTTGGGCAGCTTGTTGCCGAAGGCGAGTTTCAGGATGTTGCGCCAGACGCCGTTGAAGTACGCGGCGGCGGCCGAGTCGGGCTCCTGGGTGTAGTCCCAGCCCTCCAGCAGCTTCTGGGCCTCGCGGACGCTCGGGTCGGAGATGTTGATCTTCTTCAGCTCGGGCACCAGCAGCGCGGCGATCTCGCTGAAGTTGTCCATCTGCATCTTCTGCATGTCATCGGTCGAGACCTTCTCGCCACCCTTGATCTTCTGGGTCAGGAGGTCGTTGATCCGCTGGCTGCGGGCGCCGTAGCCCCAGTCCTTGGTCAGGAGGTGGGGGTACTTGCTCTCGTCGATGACGGCCTGGTTGGCGGTGACGATGAAGCCGCGGTCCGGGTTGTACTCGTACGGCAGCTCCTCGAAGGGGATGTACCCCTCCCACGCGTACTTCGGGTCCCAGCCAGGCGCGGGCGCCGTGCCGTCGTAGCCCTTGGAGCGGACCGGGATCTTGCCGGGGGCCTGGTAGCCGATGTTGCCGTCGGTGTCGGCGTAGATGAGGTTCTGCGAGGGGACCTCGAAGTTCTCGGCGGCCTTCCGGAAGGTGGTGAAGTCCTTGGCCCGGTTGAGCGCGAAGACGGCGTCCATGGACTTGCCGGGCTCCAGCGCGGTCCACTTCAGCGCCACCGCGTAGCCGTCGGCCCGGTCCGGGGCCGCGTTGCTGACGGGGGCCTTCTGGCCGACCTTGTCCAGCTCCTTGCTGCGGTCGGAGACCAGGGGGCCGTTGTTCGTCTCGCGGACGGTGATCGTCCGGTCCCTGCCGCCGGCGACCTTGATGGTCTCCTCGCGGGTCTTGAAGGACTTGGTCTCGCCGTCGTACAGGTAGCCGTCGCCGGAGACCTTCTCCAGGAAGAGGTCGGTGACGTCGGCGCCCAGGTTGGTGAGGCCCCAGGCGATGTCCTGGTTGTGACCGATGATCACACCGGGCATGCCGGAGAAGGTGTAGCCGGCCGTGTCGTACTGGCAGGTCTTGGAGAGCTCCCGGCAGTGCAGGCCCATCTGGTACCAGAGGGAGGGCAGCATCGGCGCGAGATGCGGGTCGTTCGCGAGCAGCGCCTTGCCGGACGTCGTGTGCTTGCCGTCGACGACCCAGGAGTTCGAGCCGATGCCGTTGCCGTTCGGGCCGAGCAGCGCCGGGATCTCGTCGAGGGTGTCCGAGAGGGCGGCCATCTGCGTGTTCAGGCCCTCGGTGGCGCCCTCGGCGGTCGACGATCCGATGGTGTCCGACGGGGTCGCCTCGGGGTTGAACTCCCCGGTGACCGGGGAGATCGCGCCGTTCTCGACGATCGGCGTGTTCTGCTTGTACGGGTAGCCGGGGTACAGGTCCTCGATCTGGTCCTTGTCGAGGCGGCTGGTCAGCAGCGAACGGTCGATCTCGTCCTGCATGTTGCCGCGCAGGTCCCAGGCCATCGCCTTCAGCCAGGCCACCGAGTCGACCGGGGTCCACTCGCCGGGCTTGTAGTCGTTGGTCAGCCCCAGAGCCGCGTACTCGACCGAGATGTCCCGGCCTTCCTTGCCCTTCAGATACGCGTTGACGCCCTCCGCGTACGACTGGAGGTTCTTCTTGGTGCTCTCGTCCAGGACCTCGTCGTACTCCTTCTGCGCCACCTTCCGCCAGCCGAGCGTCCGCAGGAAGGAATCGGTCTCCACCTGTCCGGAACCGAACATCTCGGAGAGCCGGCCGGACGTCATGTGCCGCCGGACGTCCATCTCCCAGAAGCGGTCCTGGGCCTGGACGAAGCCCTGGGCGCGGAAGAGGTCGGCGTCGGAGTCCGCGTAGATCTGGGGGATTCCGTAGGAGTCACGTTTGACCTCGACGTCGCCGGAAAGGCCGTCGAGAGTCATCGACCCGGTGGTCTGTGGGTACGAGGCCCGCACGGTGGATACGGACCAGTACGCCCCGTATCCGACACCCGCGACGAGCGCCAGCACCAGGACGAGCACGAGCAGGCGGGCGCGTCGCCCCTTCTTCCTGCCGGGCTTCTTCGCGTCGGAAGGGCCGGAAGAGGCGGTTGTGTTGGCGGGCATCGCTGTCCTTCGAGGGGCAGGGTGGTCCTGGGAGTGCAGGAGCAACCATAGGCGCAGCGGAGAAGCCACTCGGACGCGGTATAGGGATGCATCCATTTGCGTCTCCCTCGTACGAACACTCGAACCCGTCAAGGAATCGTTAAAGATTAGGTAAGGTAACGAAGTAACTGGCTGCCGGAGGACGATCCGGCAGGCGCACGCAGGGAAGGAACGGACCCTGACTGTCCACGCGCTCAACGAACTCCTGCTCGTCTGCTCGCTCGTCCTGCTCGTCGCCGTGGCGGCGGTACGGATCTCCTCGCGCAGCGGGCTCCCCAGCCTGCTCCTGTATCTCGGCATCGGGATCGCCCTGGGGCAGGACGGCATCTTCGACGTCAAGTTCGACAA
This sequence comes from Streptomyces sp. NPDC091287, assembly GCF_044768525.1. Taxonomy (NCBI): domain Bacteria; kingdom Bacillati; phylum Actinomycetota; class Actinomycetes; order Kitasatosporales; family Streptomycetaceae; genus Streptomyces; species Streptomyces sp. NPDC091287. The sequence continues at coordinate 114,467 of NZ_JBIVUV010000008.1, read as the reverse complement.
CGCCGAGCTGACGCAGGTCTTCGGCTACGCCGCACTGGTCGTCATCCTGGCCGAGGGCGGACTCGGGGCGAAGTGGAAAGAAGTCAGACCCGTCCTGCCCGCGGCCGCGGTGATCTCGACCGTCGGCGTCGGCATCAGCGTGGGCATCACCGCCGCCGCCGCGCATTATCTGGTCGGCCTGGACTGGCGCCAGGCCCTCATCATCGGCGCGGTCGTCTCCTCGACCGACGCGGCGGCCGTCTTCTCCGTGCTGCGCAGGGTTCCCCTGCCGCCCCGGATCACCGGTGTCCTGGAAGCCGAGTCGGGCTTCAACGACGCCCCCGTCGTCATCATGGTCGTCGCGCTCTCCGCGGTCGGCCCGGTCGAGCACTGGTACATCCTGGTCGCGGAGATCGCCATGGAGCTGGCCATCGGCGCCGCGATCGGCATCGCGGTGGGCTGGCTGGGGTCCCTGGGGCTGCGGCACGTGGCCCTGCCCGCCTCCGGCCTCTACCCGATCGCCGTGATGGCCATCGCCGTCTCCGCGTACGCGGCGGGCGCCATGGCCCACGGCAGCGGGTTCCTCGCCGTCTACCTGGCCGCGATGATCCTCGGCAACTCCAAGCTGCCGCACTGGCCCGCCACCCGGGGCTTCGCCGACGGGCTCGGCTGGCTCGCCCAGATCGGCATGTTCGTACTGCTCGGCCTGCTCGTCACCCCGCACGACCTGGTCGACGACTTCTGGCCCGCCATCGTCGTGGGCCTGGTGCTGACCATGGTGGCGCGGCCGTTGTCGGTCTTCCTGAGCCTCGCGCCGTTCCGACTGCCGGCCCGCGAGAAGGTCCTGATGTCCTGGGCCGGGCTGCGCGGGGCGGTGCCCATCGTCCTGGCGACCATTCCGATGGTGTCCGGGGTGGAGGGCAGTACGAGAATCTTCAACATCGTGTTCGTCCTGGTCATCGTCTACACCCTGATCCAGGGCCCGACGCTGCCCTGGGTCGCGAACAAGCTGAACATCGCCGACGATCCGTCCGAGGCCGCCGACCTGGGCATCGAGTCGGCCCCGCTGGAGCGGCTGCGCGGACACCTGCTGTCGGTCGCCATCCCCACGAAGTCCAAGATGCACGGCGTCGAGGTCGGCGAGCTCCGGCTCCCGGCGGGCGCCGCGGTCACGCTGGTGGTCCGCGAGGGCACGAGCTTCGTGCCGTCCCCGGCGACGGTGCTGCGGCGCGGGGACGAACTGCTGGTGGTGGCCACCGATCCGGTGCGCGACAGGGCGGAGGAACGGCTGCGGGCGGTCGGCGAGGGCGGCAAGCTGGCCGGCTGGCTGGGCACGGGCAGATCACCCGCTGCCGGCGCACCCGGCATGGCGGGACCTCATGGCGGTTCCGCCATCCCCCGGGCGATGAAGCTGGCCAAGAAGCTCGGCGGTGCCAGTGCCAGTGCCAACGGCAGCGGAAGTAAAAGCGCGAACGGCAGCGGCAGCGGCACGAAAACCAGTCCCTGAGGGTCCCCCTGGAGTCCTCTGGAGGCTCCCTGAGGCTCCCTGAGGCGATGGCTCGGGGAATCGGCAGCGCACGCGTCGCAGATCACAGGCTGATACGGAAACCCTGTACGCAATCACAGGCATACAGGGCTTCCTGCCTGTACGATTAAGGGCAAACCTGATCGACCAACTCTGTCTGAAGCAGAGCTGGCGCGACCGTATGGCGGTCGTGGTGTCTCTTCGCCCGGCGTTTCTTCGCCGATTGCAGCGAGTCGCCCGGCATCTACCGCAGTTCCGCGCGAAGAGGACAGCTCTCGGCCGCTTCCGTCCGGCCCGCCCCACAAGGGCGCCGGGAAGCAGGGCCACCAGGCGGCAGAAAGGCAAGGACCGTGGCGACCACGGTCTCCGACCGCCCCGGATACGGGCAACTCCTGCGCACCCCCGGTGCGTGGACCTTCCTCCTCCCGGGCTTCGCCGCACGGCAGCCCTTCGCGATGCTCACCATCGGCATCGTTCTCCTCGTGCAGCACACGACCGGCTCGTACGGCAGCGCGGGCGCCGTCGCGGCGGTCTCCGGCGTCTCCATGGCGCTGTTCGCCCCGCAGAGCGGCAAGCTCGCCGACCGCTTCGGTCAGCGGGCCGTCCTGCTGCCCGGGGTGCTCCTCCACACCGTCTCCGTGAGCGTCCTGACCGTACTGGCGCTGGCGGACGCACCCCTGTGGGCGCTGTTCGTCGCCGCCGTGCCGACCGGCGCCTCGATCCCGCAGGTCGGCCCCATGGTGCGGGCCCGCTGGGCGGCGATGCTGGGGGCGACCCCCGACCGGCCCGCCTCTCCGCTGATGTCCACCGCGGCCGCGTTCGAGTCGGTGACGGACGAGTTCACGTTCGTCCTCGGGCCGGTGATCGCCACCGCCCTGTGCACCGGCGTGCACCCGGCGGCCGGACTGATCACGGAAGCCGCCCTGACCCTGGTCGGCGGCCTGTTCTTCGCCGCGCAGCGCGCCACCCAGCCCGCCCCTCGCAACGCGGCCACCGCGGCCGAACCGCACGCCTCGGCGCTCTCCGTGCCGGGTGTGCGCGTCCTGGCCGTCGCCTTCCTGGGCATCGGCGCGGTCTTCGGCGGGATGCAGGTCTCGTTGACCGCGTTCTCCGAGGAGATCGGCCACCCCGGGGTGAACGGTGTCCTCTACGGGGTCTTCGCGGCGGGCAACATGCTGGCCGGCATCGCCTGCGGCGCCATCGCCTGGAAGAGCAGCCCGCGCCGACGACTGATCGTCGGGTACGTGGCGCTGACCCTGACCGCGTCCGGCCTGTGGGCCGTGCACTCGGTGCCGCTGCTGGCCGGGCTCGGCCTGCTGGTCGGCCTCTGCATCGCTCCGGCGCTGATCAGCGGCTACACCCTGGTCGAAGCGCTGGTGCCGGCCACCGCCCGCACCGAGGCCTTCACCTGGCTGACGGGCGCCGTGGCGCTCGGACAGGCCGCGGCCGTGACCGTGGCGGGGCAACTCGCCGACGCCCATGGCGCGAGCACCGGTTTCCTGGTGCCTCTGGCCGGAACCGTGCTGGCGCTGATGACCCTGCTGGCCCTGCGTTCGCGGCTGACTCCGAGGTCCTCGGGGCGCACCGTCGCACGTGGGATCGGTCACCGCGAGCCGGTCACGGTGGACTGATTCAACGGAATACGTCAGTATGGAGCGTCGTTAGCACTCATTGAGTGAGAGTGCCAGGAGGAGCAAGTGCCGACCTATCAGTACCAGTGCACCGAGTGCGGCGAGGGCCTCGAGGCGGTGCAGAAGTTCACCGATGATGCCCTGACCGTGTGCCCGAGCTGCGACGGACGCCTCAAGAAGGTGTTCTCCGCGGTCGGCATCGTCTTCAAGGGTTCCGGTTTCTACCGGAACGACAGCCGCGGCTCCTCGTCGAGCAGCACGCCGGCGTCGGCGGCCTCGAAGTCGTCCGACTCCGCGTCGTCCTCGTCGTCGGGTTCGGACACGAAAACGACCGCATCGTCGTCGTCTTCTTCGTCCGGCTCCTCCTCGTCGTCGGCGTCCGCGCCGGCCTCGTCGAGCGGTACGTCGGCCGCCTGAGCCCGCGTACGCCCCATCTGCTTTTCACCGGACCCCGCCGAGGCCACTCGGCGGGGTCCGGGCGTTCGTCCTGGGAATCGCTCCTCCGGATACGGTGACCGCATGGCGAACGCACTTGACGAAACGGGCTCCGGTACGGGCACGGCGGGTACCGGGAGTTCCGCGGAGATCGGTGTCATCGGCGGCTCGGGCTTCTACTCCTTCCTGGAGGACGTCACCGAGGTCTCCGTGGACACCCCTTACGGGAAGCCGAGCGACTCGGTCTTCCTCGGCGAGCTCGGCGGCCGGCGGGTGGCCTTCCTGCCCCGCCACGGACGCGGCCACCACCTGCCGCCGCACCGCATCAACTACCGGGCCAACCTGTGGGCGCTGCGCTCCGTCGGGGTCCGGCAGGTGCTCGGCCCGTGCGCGGTGGGCGGGCTGCGGCCGGAGTACGGGCCGGGCACCCTGCTCGTCCCCGACCAGCTGGTGGACCGCACCAAGGCCCGCGTGCAGACCTTTTACGACGGTGAGACCCGGGCCGACGGAACCGTGCCGAACGTCGTCCACCTGGGCTTCGCCGACCCTTACTGCCCCGAGGGACGCAAGGCCGCACTCACCGCGGCTCGCGGACGCGACTGGGAGCCGGTGGACGGCGGCACCCTGGTGGTCGTCGAGGGGCCCCGCTTCTCGACCCGCGCGGAATCGCGCTGGCACGCGGCGATGGGGTGGTCGGTCGTGGGCATGACCGGACACCCCGAAGCGGTCCTCGCCCGTGAGCTGGGCCTCTGCTACACGACGATGACGCTGGTGACCGACCTGGACGCGGGGGCCGAGGCGGGCGAGGGCGTCTCGCACGAGGAGGTGCTCCAGGTGTTCGCGGCCAACGTGGACCGGCTGCGCTCGGTGCTGTTCGACGCGGTGGCCGGGCTGCCGAAGAGCGAGAACCGCAACTGCACGTGCGCCCACGCCCTGGACGGGATCGACACGGGGATCGCCCTGCCGTAGCGGGTATCGCCGCCGCTCGGGCAGGGCGGACATCGCCGGAACGGGTGACGGAGTTATCCCCAGTGCGAGGACTGTCCACAGGCCTCAGCGGGATCTGCGTGGGCGGGGGAAAGTGAGGGGAGTTCGGCCGGATCAACCGGTCCGAACTCCCCTTTCCCGTTCCTTTCCCTTGCCCGCGTCCGCCCGAATCGAGGTGGTGCCATGTCCCTGTCCCCGTCCCCGTCCCCGTCCACGCTCCCGTCCGTATCCGCTCCCGCCCCCGCGCCCGCGCCCATGCCTCCTTTCCCGTCCCGGTCCCCTTCGCCGTCTCGGCCCCCGTCCCGGTCCCCTTCTCCGTCTCCGTCTCCGCCTCCGGCGCCGGTGCCCGCGCCGTGCGGGGTGGGGCCGTTCGGGCCCCTGCGCGTGCGGGGCGGTGGCGCGGACCGGCTGCGCCGGATGTTGCGCCGACAGCGGCGGGCGGCGGCCGCGGGGCTCGCGCTGGCGGGTGCCGCGCTGGCCACCACCGGTCTGCACGGTACCGACGGAGAGGCCGGCCCACCGGACGCTCCGCCGGGGGCCGGCAGGTCGTCCGTGCGGCTGGTCTCCGCGCCGGTCAGGATCGCGGACCCGGAGACCGTACGGCTGCTGCGCCCCGGGGACCGGGTCGATGTGATCGCGGTCGGTGATACCGGCGACGAAGCGCGCGTGGTGGCGCGAGGGGTGCGCGTGGCGAAGGTGCCGCACGCGGCCGCAGAACCCGGCGGCCACGCGGCGGACGCTTCCGGCGCCGGGGCGGCGGCCGGGGCGCTGGTGGTGTTGTCCGTGGAACGGTCGACGGCCACGGCGCTGCTGGGCGCGGGCGCTTCGGGGCGGCTGGCCGTGGCGGTGTCCGATGCGAACTGACGTCTTCTCAAGTCACCCGGGAGAACCAGCGGGTTGGACAGTGCTGCCTTCTCCCGCCTTAGGTGGCGGAGCAGTTCGCTCCCCTCACCGTCGTGTACTTCCTGATGGTGCTGCCGATGGCCACGTACCTGGCCGGGCGGGCGGCGATGCAGGCCGCCAAGGAAGGCGTGCAGGAGACGATGGAGGTGAGCGAGCTGGAGGTGCTGAAGGAGTTCCGCGACGCCCTCGTGGCGCAGCGCACCGGTGGCGCGCCCGGCTCCCACGGCCCGGACTCGGGCGGAAGCCCGGGTGGAGCGAGCGGAACGGGCGGAACGGGCGGAACGGGCGGGGCAGCCGCGGGCACGCGCGAGGACCGGTAGTCCTCCGGGTCATCGCTCAGATGTGGTGGGGCGGCTTCTCGTCCAGGAAGCGTGCGAGGTCGGCGGCGCTGCCGCCGGAGAGAGGCCGCTCGCCCCACCCCTGGTCCGTATCGTCCGCGGACTGCCGGTCCAGCGGATCGTCGAAGTCCAGAACCGGCTTGGGCTTCGGTTCCTTGTGCGGCTGCTCCTGTGGCTGCTGCTGCTTCGCATCGCGCGGGCTGGGGGTGGGGGCGGCGCTCATGTCTCCAGGGTACGGCGGCTCACGGCGAGGTGTGAGCCGCCGTGGAGCCGGGCGGCGGGTGTCAGCGGTCCTTCGGGTCGAGGAGCCACAGGCCGAGCACGACGAGGAACGACAGGCAGAGGAAGCCGGCCCCCCACCAGGCCGTGCCGGTGTTGCCCTCCATCCACTCGTCGATCAGGACCGTCAGTCCCCAGAGCTGGCCGATGACGACGGTCATGGCCAGGGTGAGCCGGGCGGTCAGCTTCGAGGAGCGCTCGGGGTCCTGGTCGGTGCCCGCTCCGGGCCCGGGGCCGGTGTGCCGGACGCGGGGGTCCCCGTATCCGCTGGTGGGGCGGATCTGGGGATACCGCTCGTGGACGGGCCGGTTCAGTTCGGGGTCGGCGCTGCCGGGGTGGTACGTGGGGTAGTGGCTGCCGGGGGGCGGCAGCGGCTGCTCGGGGTGCGGGGTGTCGCTCATGCCCGCCTGCCCGGGTTCTCGGCGGTGGCGGAGGGCTCGCGCGCACCGGCGGCCCGGGGCGGGGATTCGGCTCCGCCGCCGATGTCGGGGCAGCCGATGCGGGAGGCGAGGTCGGGGCGGTCGCCGCCGAGCTGGCGGCAGAGGCCTTCCTCGATGCTCTCGCCGGAGCGGGTGGTCCCCACGGCCCATACGCTGCCGTCGTCCTGCTCGATGACCACGACCTTGGGCAGCCCGCGCGGCGGCGGTCCCGCCGTGACCTCTCCGGACCGGGCGTCGAAGACTCCTTCGTGGCACGGGCAGTACAGCTCGCCCTCGCTGCCCCGGTCCTTGCGCCAGAGCACGGCGCAGGCGAGGTGGGTGCAGACGGCGGAGTAGCCGACGAGGGTGCCGTCGTCGAGGCGGACGGCAACGGCCCGGTCCTCCTCGCCCGGGTAGCGGAAGGCGATCGACTCGCCGGGCAGGAGTCGCCCGGCGATGCGCTTCGCCTCGGGGGCCTTGCCCTCCTCGCCGTCGCCGTGGCGGTGGAGCATGCCCGCGGCCACCCCGACGCCGCCGAGGGCGAGGCCGCCGGAGACGGTGGTGACGATCCGGAGGTAGTCGCGCCGGGTGGTGAGGGAGTCGGCGGCGATCCGGTCCTGGAGCGCCTCGCGCGGGTCTCCCCCGGCAGGGTGTTCTCCACCCGGCTGCTGATCGGTGACGCTCATCGGCGGACGTCCTTCCCATTGATCTCGACGACGGGAAGCCCGCCGGGTACCGGCCACTGGACCCGTTCGGCGGGGACGACCATGGCCACACCGGTGCGGACCTCGGTCTCGCCGAAGACGAAGGTGTCGGCGACCTGGACGCCGGGGCGCTCCGCCTGGAGCTCCTCGACGGTGCCGTAGAAGAGAGCTCCGGTCGGGCAGACGGTGGCGCACATCGGGGCGAGACCGTAGGCGGTGCGGTCGTAGCAGAGGTTGCACTTCATCTGCAGTTTCGCCTGGAGGTCGATCTTCGGTACGCCGAAGGGGCAGGCGTTGACGCAGTTGGAGCAGCCGATGCAGCGGGTGGTGTCGGCCTGCTGCACCACGCCGTCCGCGGTCACCAGGATCGCGTCGGCGGGACAGACCTCGGCGCACGGGGCGACCGGGTCCTCGCAGTGCATGCAGACGGTGGGGAGGGAGGCGACGGAGTGGCCCTCGTCGGTGTAGTCGAGGTGGATCATCGATTTGCCTCGGTGCGAGTCGCACTCGCGGCAGGCGGAGACACAGGCCTGGCAGCCGATGCATCGCCCCGGGTCGATGAAGATCGTTCTGCCCATCATGGGGCTTCAGCTCCTCTCCGAGGTGCCACGGCCCTGGGGGGCCGTGGGAGGCAGCGGGTCGGTACGGGAGACCTGGGTCTCCGGGTAGGCGACATGGCCGGGAGCGACCGGCGGGGCGGGGACCTCGTCGATCCGCTCGGCGTGCTCGATGCGGCAGGCGCACACCTTGTACTCGGGGATCTTGGACCGGGGGTCGAGGGCGTCGATGGTGAGGGCGTTGGCCGCGGTGGGGATGGGCCAGTGGTAGGGGATGAACACGGTGTCGGGGCGGATCGCCTCGGTGACCAGGGCGGGGAAGACCTCGCTGCCGCGCCGGGTGACGACGCGGACGGGCTCACCGTTGCGGAAGCCGTGCGAGGGGTGGACCTCGGCCCAGGGTCGCGGGGTCTGTTCGACGAGGGCGCCGAGCCTGCGGGTCTGGTTGCCGGAGAGGAAGTGGGCGACGGTGCGGCCGGTGGTGAGCGACATGGGGTGCTCGTCGTCGTACGGGTCCATCGGTGGGTGCCATTCGACGACCTGGAGGTGGATCTTGCCGTCGGGGTGGTACGTCTTCCCGTCCTCGAAGAGCCGCGGGGTGCCGGGATGGTCGGTGGTGGGGCAGGGCCAGGCGATGCCGCCGGTCTCCTCCAGGCGTTCGTAGGTGATGCCGTAGTAGTCGTTGACGGTGCCGGCGGAGGCGACGCGCAGCTCGTCGAAGACCGACCGGGAGTCGGGGAAGTCGAATTTGTCGCCGGCGCCGAGCCGTCGGGCGAGTTCGCACATCGCCCAGGTGTCGGTGCGGACGCCGGGCGGCGGGTCCTGGGCCTTGTTGTGCTTGACCACGCGGGCTTCCGCGTTGGCCATCACCCCTTCGTCCTCGGCCCAGGTGGTGACGGGGAAGACGACATGGGCGTTGGCTGCGGTCTCGGAGAGGAAGAAGTCGAATTGCGCGTGGAACTCGGTGGCGTCGTACCCCTCCTTGACCACCCGGTAGTTGGGCAGGGAGACGAAGGGGTTGTTGCAGATGCCGATGAGGCCGCGGATCTCGCGGCGCTGCATCTGCCAGACCATTTCCATCATGGAGGTCCCGGCGGGCGGGAGCTCGGACTCCTCGATGCCCCAGATCTCGCAGATCTGGCGGCGGTGCTCCTCGTTCATGATGGAGCGTCCGCCGGGGAGGAGGTCGGACTTCTGGCCGTGCTCGCGGCCGCCCTGCCCGTTGCCCTGGCCGGTGATGGTGCCGTAGCCGGCGCCGGGTTTGCCGATGTGGCCGGTGGCGGCGCAGAGGTTGATCACGGTGAGGCAGTTCTCGACGCCCTGCGAGTGGTGCTCGATGCCCCGGGCGTGCCAGGCCATGGCCTTGGGCGCGCGGGCGAAGGTCCGGGCGACCTGGACGATCTGCTCGGCGGGGATCCCGCAGATCGCCGCGGCACGGGAGGGCGGGTATTCGGCGGCCTTGGCCTTGACCTCCTCCCAGCCGGTGGCATGGGCGGCGAGGTAGTTCTCGTCGGTGAGCCCTTCCTCGATGACGACGTGCAGGACGGAGGTGAAGAAGGCGGAGTCGGTGCCGGGCTTGAGGGCGACGTGGATGTCGGCGGTCCGGGCGATGGCGGTCTCGCGCGGGTCGATGACGATGAGGCTGGCCCCGCGGTCCCGGGCCCCCCAGACGTACTGGGTCATCACGGGGAAGCACTCGCCGACGTTGGAGCCCGCGATGAGCAGGCAGTCGGTGAGCAGGATGTCGGAGAAGGGGTTACCGGCCCGGTCGATGCCGAAGGCGAGCTTGTTGGCGCCCGCGGCGCTGACCATGCAGAGGCGTCCGTTGTAGTCGACGTGCCGGGTCTTGAGCGCGACCCGGCCGAACTTGCCCACCAGATAGGTCTTCTCGGAGAACAGGCTGGCCCCGCCGAGGAGCCCGAAGGCGTCGTTGCCGTGGGTCTGCTGGATGCGCTTGATCTCGGAGACGGTGAAGTCGAGCGCCTCCTCCCAGGAGACCTCGCGGAACTCCTCGTCGCGGGAGCGGCGCATCAGCGGGGCGGTCAGCCGGTCGGGGTGGTTGACCTGCTGGTAGGCGTTGATGCCCTTGGGGCAGAGCCGCATCCGGTTGATGTCGTGGTTGCGGGGCTCGACACCGAAGACCTTGCCGCCGCGGTCCACGCGCAGATACATCCCGCACTGGACACCGCAGAAGCAACAGTGGGTCGGCACGAGCGTCTCGCCGTTCTGGTCGGCGTGCCACTTATCGGCCGGAATGCCTCCCGCGTCCCGGAAGGCGCGGGTGCCGGGAGGGGCGAGGGAGGGGTCCAGGGGGATGAACGTACGGCGGTCGGCAGCAGCTCGCGGATCCGCGGTCAATTGAAGCCCTTCTTCACATGGGAGAGATAGGCGCTGCCGCGCAGCACCCGCTTGCAGCGCGGGCAGTATTCGGCCCAGGAGTCGAAGTCGAGCCGGAGGTCGCGCATGGTGCCGCGCAGGTTCTCGACGTAGGGGCCGGTGTCGATGGGCTCCTCGCAGCGGCGGCAGGCGAACACCTCGTCGTCCTTGCGGCCGGTGTACTTGAACAGCTGCATGCCGACCGCGGCCGGTCGCTGGACGATGTGGAAGAACTTGCCGAACGGGATGTAGATGAGGGTGAAGACGACCGCCACCATGTGCAGGATCGCGAGGAACTGGTAGCCGCCGCCGTGCAGGAAGATCGAAGAGAAGGTGAGCAGCAGTCCCGTCACGGAGATGACGATGAGCGCGATCAACGGCACAAGGTCGTAGGCGAAGCGCTGGCCGGTGGCGGCACCGCGGTCCTTCATACGGCGCCACAGGAAGTACGAGGCGCCGGGGATGACGAGGACGGCGGCGATGTCCAGGCCGTGGAACATCAGCCAGCCGAGGATGTTGAGCGAGTCGAATCCGAGGATCTTGAAGCCCCAGATCCGCATCTCGTAGCCGGGTCCCGATCCGCTGCCGGAAGTGAAGGTGAACCAGCCCCAGGTGAGCGGGAAGGTGATCAGGGCGGCGAGGACGCAGCCCCAGAAGATCAGCTGGTGGGCGGCCCAGCGGGCGTGGGAGCGGGCGCCGAGGAACTTCTGGAAGCCCAGATAGGTGGCGATCATCTTCGGCAGGGCGGTAGGGGCCCTGCGGAAGTTGTCCAGGGAGAAGAGGCTGCGCCAGCCCTGTTTGAAGAGGCGTCGGGCACCGGGGGCGGAGATCCAGACGGTGTACCGGTAGGCGACGCCGAAAGCGAGGAAGACCGTGGCCACGGCATAGGGGAGGAGGGCCGAGTCGAAGTTGCGGAGCATACGGCTGCCGAGCACGATCGCGAGGATCAGCAGGGCGGAGACGACCACGCCGACGAGCGTCGCCCGGGTGGTGACGGACCGGGGGCCGGTAGCGGAGGGAGACGTGGCCGAGGGGCCGTCAGGGATGTCGGGCTCGGCTGCTGCGGTGGCTTCTGAGGGCTCGGTCACCCGGCCACCGTAGGACTATTTGGGTTGATTGAACCTGTTTTGGCGGGCGCGAGGGTGAGAGGGTCGCCCGGACAGCCGCAAGGGTCGCCTTGCCCGGGCGGGGCGCTGCGGGCTCACCGCGCCCCGTCCGCCGGTACGTTCGCAGCGCATCGGCTCGCACTCCCGCGGGCCCCGATCCCGACCGGAGGAGCCGCACGATGATCCCCCTGAACCCCGAGGGCGACGCCGGCGGCCCCGAGGCCGCCGAGGACCCGATTCCGCTGGACGCGCTGACCGATGTGGCCGGAATCCGCGTCGGCCACGCCGAGGTGGCCGGTGCGGGCGCGTTGAGCGGAACGACCGTCGTCCTGGCGCCCGAGGGCGGGGCCGTGGCCGCTGTGGACGTACGGGGCGGCGGGCCGGGCACCCGGGAGACGGACGCGCTGGACCCGCGCAATCTGGTGCAGCGGGTCGACGCCGTCGTCCTCACGGGTGGCAGCGCGTACGGGCTCGACGCCGCTTCCGGCGTGATGGCCTGGCTGGAGGAGCAGGGCCGGGGCGTCCGGGTCGGCGCCGGACCCACCCAGGTGGTACCGGTCGTTCCGGCCGCCGCCCTCTTCGACCTCGGCCGGGGCGGCGACTGGCGGGCCCGCCCCGACGCGTCGACCGGCCGCGCCGCGGTGGAGGCCGCGGCTGCCACCGGGGCCGGGGAGCCCGTGGCCGAGGGCGGCGTGGGTGCGGGCACCGGCGCGGTGGCCGGGCAGCTCAAGGGCGGCATCGGCACGGCGAGCACCCGCCTCGCCTCCGGGGTCACGGTGGCCGCCCTCGTCGCGGTGAACGCGGCGGGCTCGGTGGTCGACCCCCGGACCGGGGTGCTGTTCGGGGAGTACGGGGCCGGGGAGCCGCCGGCCCACCCTCCGGCCGAGGTCCACGCGGCGGCGGGCCGGCGTCTCGCACGGGAGCGGGAGGCGACGGAGGCGGCCGGAGGCGGGGCCCCGCCGTTCAACACGACGATCGCGGTCGTCGCCACGGACGCGGACCTGACCCGGGCGCAGGCCCAGAAGCTGGCGGGCACCGCACACGACGGGCTGGCCCGCGCGGTGCGCCCGGTCCATCTGCTGACCGACGGGGACACCGTGTTCACGCTGGCCACCGGACAGGTGCGGGTGCCACCCGGGGACCCGGCCGCCGTCAACGAGATCCTGGCGGCGGGCGCCGACGTCCTGGCGCGGGCCATCGTCAAGGCCGTGCGCGCGGCCCGGAGCACCGAAGGGCCGGGTGGCAGGCTCCTCTCGTACACGGAGCTGTACGGCGGCTAGCGGCAGCACGCGCTTGCACGGCGCTCCGCGCCACGGAGCTGTACGGCGCTCGGCGGTCGATCCGATCGGCGGGGCCCTGGGGGCGCGCGGCGTGAGCGAGGGGCGTGCGGGCCGCCGACTCACCTTCTGTGTAAGGGAGTTCACCCGAAGCGCCCGAAATGCACCGGGAACGCGCGGGGAACTTTCTGCGTGCGCCCTACGTTTTTACGAACCCCGGTCACGATGTCGGACCCAGGGACTACGTTAAGCACGCATCAAGTAACACGCGGCGACGGCCTGGAGACACCACCTTGAGCGATCCGTACGAGACAACCGAGCACCACCTCGACCGGCTCCTGCGACGCGCCCTCAACTCCTTCGACCTCCCCGACAGCACGGTCGACCGCCTCGGCACCGCGCTCGCCCACAGCAGTTCGCTGCACTCGTCGCACCACAGTTCCGTGCTGCACCGCGAGACCTACCGTCACACGTATCTCCTCGCCGACGGCTCCGCCCTCACTCTGTGGGAGCTGGTGCACAGCGGAGGGCGGGACGTGCGGATACCGCGCCGGCACGAGCTGTACGACGACGAGGGCGACGCCCGCATCGCCGCGTCCCGGCTCGCGGGAAGCTTCTCCGACTCCCCGGCCTTCGGCGACGAGGGGGTGCAGGAGGGCCAGGGCGACCTGGAGATGCTGACGGTCCTGATGTCCGCCCCGCCGGCCCGCCTCCCCCGGACGTACGCCCCCGACAATTCCGCGGACCACGCCCGCCGGGTGCTGCGCCGCGCGGAGAACGCCGACCGGCCGGGCGAGCAGAAGACACGGCTGCTCCGGTCGGCATTCGCCCACCACATCACCCAGATCTTCGGGCGTCAGTGCCGGGTCGACGGCCGCCCGGCCGGTTTCACGCTCTACGAGCACGCGTTCCTGCTGCTGGACGGCAGCGAGACGAGCCTGTGGGAGGTCGAGCACACGGCGACACCCGACGGCCGCCACATGTGCGAGGTGTACGAGAACGAGCACACCGCCCGTGCGGCGATGGAGAGCCGCACCCGGATCTGCTGACCCGAACCGCCGTGACCAGCCGAGGCAGGTTCGCCGCCGGGGCCGGTCACTGGGGGGGCGGGCACAGCGGGGCCGGTCGCGCCGCCCACGCGGCGCCGGGTCACGCCGCCCACACGGATCAGCGCGCGCCGCCCTCCACGTTCGAGACGCCCTTCATGTTCGCGACACCCTCCACGTTCGCGCCGCCCTCCGCGTGGGCCTCGTCCTCGACGTGGGCGCGCGGCCGGGCGGGCAGCGCGAACATCACCAGGAAGATCACCGAGAGCACCCCGGCCACCCACCACAGCGACTGCTGGAACGCGTCGACGAACGCCGGGCCGACCTCTTCGCGGGCCAGCCGGTCGCCGATCGCCCCGAAGAAGACGACGGACACCAGGCCGAGCCCGAGCGCCGTCCCCATCTGCTGCACGGTGTTGATCAGCCCGGACGCCGAACCGGCGTGCTCCTTGGGCACTTCGGAGAGCACGGCATCGGTCAGCGGAGCCACGATCAGCCCCATCCCCACACCCATGACCACCAGCGGGACGGCCATCTGCAAGGACGTGATGCCCATCCCGTACTGCTCGCTCTCCCAGAGGTAGATCAGCAGTCCGGCGATCATGAGGAGCGCGCCGGCCTGGAGGACCTTGCGGCCGAAGCGGGGCACCAGTTTCTGCACGGAGACCCCGGCGGCCACCGAGACGGCGACGGAGAACGGGATGCCCGTCGTGCCGGCGCGCAGCACGCTCCAGCCGAGGCCCATCTGCATGTACATCGTCCAGACCAGGAAGAAGATGCCGAGACCGACGCCGAAGGTCAGCTGCACGGCGATGCCGGCGGCGAAGCTCTTGACCCGGAACAGGGACAGTTCGATCAGCGGCGAGCCGTCCCTCAGCGCCTTCTGACGCTGGTAGGCGACCAGCGCCCCGAAGACGAACAGGCTGCCCACCATCGACAGATGGCCCCAGAGCGGCCAGCCCAGCTCGTGTCCCCGAGTGAGCGGGTAGATGAGCATCAGCATCGCGAGAGTGATCAGGGCGACGCCGGGCAGGTCGAGGCGGACCGCCCTGGGGGCCTTCGACTCGGTGATGAACTTCGCGCCGAGAAGCAGCCCGGCGATCCCGACCGGCAGGTTGATCAGGAAGATCGGCCGCCAGCCGAGCCCGAAGAGGTCCCACTCGGTGAGCAGCGCACCCAGCAGCGGCCCGGAGACCGCGCCGAGCCCGACGATCGCGCCGAAGAGCCCGAAGACCTTGCCGCGCTCGTGCGCGGGGAAGGTGGCGTGCACGATCGACAACACCTGCGGCACCATCAGCGCGGCCGTGGCGCCCTGGAGGACGCGCGCCGCGACCAGTATCTCGGGGCTGCCCGCGAAGCCGCACAGGGCGGAGGCGAGCGTGAACCCGCCGATGCCGATGAGGAAGAGCTTCTTGCGCCCGTAGATGTCACCGAGCCGGCCGCCCGTGATCAGTCCGGCCGCGAACGCGAGGGCGTAACCGGCGGTGATCCATTGGATCGCGGAGACCGAAGCCCCGGTCTCGCGCTGGATGCTGGGGATCGCGATGTTGACGATCGTGACGTCGACCAGGTCCATGAAGGCGGCGGTCATCACGATGGCCAGCGCGAACCAGCGCCGCCGGTCGGCCGGGGCGGGCGTGGGTGCGACCGGTGTCTTGACCGGTGCGGGCGGTGCGGGCGGCGTGGGCGGAGCGACGACGTGCGACGCCGTGGGCGGCGGGGGTGCGGAAGAAGGCATGGGAAGAACCTAGGCATCCATTAGGTCAGATCATGACCTGATGGTCCGCCATCCTGAAGCCATGTCCGACACTCCAGCACGACTACTGAAACTGCTGTCGCTCCTCCAGACTCCCCGCGAGTGGCCCGGCGGCGAGCTGGCCGAGCGGCTCGCTGTCAGTCCGCGCACGATCCGCCGCGACGTCGACCGGCTGCGCGACCTGGGCTACCCGGTCGAGGCCTCACGCGGCTCCGTCGGCGGCTACCGCCTGGTGGCGGGCGCCGCCATGCCGCCCCTCCTGCTGGACGACGAGGAGGCGGTGGCCATCGCGGTGGGGCTGCGGGCCGGGGCGGGGCACGCGATCGAGGGCGTCGACGAGGCCTCCGTACGGGCGCTGGCGAAGCTGGAACAGGTGCTTCCCTCCCGGCTGCGACACCGGGTCTCCGCGCTCCAGAACGCCACGGTGCCGCTGACCCGGGGCGACGGCGCCACCATCGACCCGCGGACCCTGACGACGCTGGCCTCGGCGGCCACCGGGCGGGAGCGGCTGAGGTTCGCGTACCGCAGCGGCGACGGCACCCGGACGAAGCGGCAGGTCGAGCCGTACCGGCTGGTGAGCACCGGGCAGCGCTGGTACCTGGTGGCGTACGACCTCGGCCGGGAGGACTGGCGTACGTTCCGGGTGGACCGGGTCGGCGAGCCGTACGCGACGGGGGCGCGGTTCACGCCGAGGCCGCTTCCCGTCGAGGGCGCGGGGAGCGACGGGGGCGACGCCGACAGCGGGGCGCGGAGCGACGCGGAGAGCGGGGACGCGGCGAAGTACCTGTCCCGGTCGATGCGGCGAATGAAGCCGGAGCTGTGCCTCGATGTGTGGTTCGGGGCGCCGGCGGAGTTCGTGGCGGCGCGGCTGCCCGCGCATCTCGGGGCGCCGGAGCCGGACGGGGAGGGCGGTTGCCGGCTGCGGACCTCGTGCACCGATTCGCTGGAGTGGGTGGCGCTGCGGTTGGCGTTGGTCGACTGCGAGTTCTCCGCGCAGGGGCCGCCGCAGCTGGTGGAGTATCTGGAGGGCCTCGGCGCCCGGCTGACCCGCGCCGCCCGGAGCCGGCCCCCGGGCGATCCGGAACAGGGATGAGCCCCGACGCCGGGGGGGGTGGGCGCCGGGGCTCAGCTCAGGGACCGGTGAAAACCGGTCGGGTGACCGGAATGACCCGGTCGGTCGGCCGGTGCGAACCGGCTTGATGGGGAGATTACGGGTTATTGGCTCACGCCGCAGCGTCAAAGCCCGTGTCGTGAGCCATTCGCTTCAATTCGAGCAGTGCGTGCTTCTCTATCTGGCGGATCCGCTCCCGCGTGAGGCCGTGCTGCTTGCCCACTTCGGTCAGCGTCCGCTCCCGGCCGTCCTCGATGCCGTAACGCATCTTGATGATCGAGGCGGTCCGGTTGTCGAGCTTGCCGATCAGGTCTTCCAGCTCCTCGCTGCGGAGCAGGGTCATCACGGACTGCTCGGGCGAGACGGCGGAGGTGTCCTCCAGCAGGTCGCCGAACTGGGTGTCGCCGTCGTCGTCCACGGACATGTTGAGGCTGACCGGGTCGCGGGCCCAGTCCAGGACGTTGCCGACGCGCTCGGTGTTGGAGTCGAGCTCGGCGGCGATCTCCGCGTGCTCCGGGTCGCGCCCGTGCTCGCGGTTGAACTCGCGCTGGACCCGGCGGATCCGGCCGAGCTCCTCCACCAGGTGGACGGGGAGCCGGATCGTGCGGGACTGGTCGGCGATGGACCGGGTGATGGCCTGCCGGATCCACCAGGTGGCGTACGTGGAGAACTTGAAGCCCTTGGCGTAGTCGAACTTCTCGACCGCGCGCACCAGGCCCGCGTTGCCCTCCTGGATCAGGTCGAGCAGGGGGAGCCCCGCGCGCGGGTAGCGGCGGGCCACGGCGACGACGAGCCGGAGGTTGGAACGGATGAATATGTCCTTGGCGCGCTCGCCCTCGGCGACCAGCGCCTCCAGCTCCTCACGCTTCGCGTCACCGGCGGCGCTCTCCACCCCGCCGTCGAGGATCTGCTGGGCGAAGACGCCCGCCTCGATGGTCTGGGAGAGGTCGACTTCCTTGGCGGCGTCGAGCAGCGGTGTGCGGGCGATCTCGTCCAGGTACATGCCGACCAGGTCGCGATCGGCGATTTCCCCGCCCACGGCGCGAACACTGCCTGCCCGGCCGGACCCACCGGAGGCGGTGGACGTACGACGGGCGACGGCACGGGTTGCCATGCGTGCTCCCTTGCTGAGTAGGTCGCGACACCCTTTCGAGGTGCCCTGCATCCGATGGAAACAACGACTGGAATCCGGACAGAATTCCCATGCCGCACATTCAATTTCGCGATCATGCAGTACCCTGTCCGGCGCCGACCGCTGGATTCCGCTTCCGGATTCCGCCGGACGCGCAGGTCAGAGCCGGTGGCGGGGCCGAACCGGCCCGTTTGCGGCTCTCCGGCCGGATACCCGGAATCGGCGCGTGCATGAGACCGCATTCACACGCACGCCTCACTTCTCCTCGCCCGGCCGCCGCCCGGCGCCCGGAGAGCCGTGCTCCCACCCCGAAGGACGGATCGGGTGGCGTTCGGGTTGCTCAGGGTGTCCGCTCCGCGCCGGGACGGATGCTCAGGGTGTCCGCTGCTCAGGGTGTCCGCTCCGCGCCGGGACGGAAGGGCCCGTGCACTTCCGTCCCGGGCTTCGGGACGTACGCCCGCCGACCGATCCGGCAGGTAACCGAGGCCCGGAGTGCCCGGGACCCCGGTCCGAGACCGACCGGGACCGGAACTGGCACGAGGCGCTGGGCGACCCGCGCCGCATCGCCGACTGGACGGCGTACTTCGAGCGGGAGACGGCCGAGACCCCCTGGCGCGACGTGCTCGCCGCGTGGTGGCCCCGGCTGCTGCCGGGCATCGCCGCGGGCGCGACGCATCCGGCGATCCGGGTGGGCCATTCCGTACGGACCCTGCTGGCGGGCGAGGAGAGCGCCCCGCGCGTCCGGGAGCTGGCCCACGCCCTCGGTTACTGGGCCGCCCGGCACCAGCCCCTGCCCGCCCTGACGCCGCTCGGCCCGGCCCCGAGTGCGGCGGCGGCACTGGACCGGGTCCCGCTGGTGCCCGACCGGAGCGGCGGCGTCCGGGACCGGTTCGCGCAACTGACCGGGTTCCCGGACTGGCCGGGGCCGGGACAGCGCAGCGTCCCGAGCCGGGAACCGGACCCCGGCCCGGGACGGGAACAGGGCGTCGACACCCCGGCCCGGGACGGGAACAGGGCGTCGACCCGGGGCCGGGGCCCGCAGGGCCGGAGGCCGCCCGGGCCGCGCTCCGGGAGCTGGTCCGGGCCTCGACCCACCGGTACGCGACCCACGCGCACGGCGAGCCGATCATGCTGGTCCACGCGGCGACCGCGCCCAACGCGGTCCTGCGCACCCTGCCGGCCCTGCCCGGCGAGCTGTGGGTGCCGAGTCTGCGGGCCGCCTGGGCGGCGAGCGCGGCGGTCACCGCCGCCTACGCGCCCCGTGAGGCGGCCCCGGTGCCGGCGTACGGCGCCGCGGACGCCGGAGAGCTGTTCGCCCGGGCGGCGGCCCACGGCGACGACCACACCATCAAGTTCACCGACACGGCACTGGACGTGGGCGACGCGCTCGCGTTCTCCGCCGCCCGGCGCGCGATCGAGCTGAACCCGCCGGTCTTCTAGAGCGTTCGGGAGTGGCCTCCGAGGGCTCCGGAAGTGGTCCCGAAGCCCTCAGCCGAACCCTGAGCACCTCGATCAGCCCGATCGCCCCGGCCGAACTGCACCGAGCGCCCCGATCGCCTCACCCGAACCCTGAGCGCCCCGACGCCTCAGCCGAACTGCACCGAGCGCTTCGCCAGCCCCATCCAGAAGCCGTCGATGACGCTGCGCCCCCGGTCCAGCTCGTCCTCGGCCGCGCCCAGCGTCACGAACAGCGGCGCGAAGTGCTCGGTGCGCGGGTGGGCCAGCTTCCCGGCCGGGGAGGTGTGCTCGAAGTCGATCAGCGCGTCGATGTCCTGGGCCCGCAGCGCACGGTCGCCCCAGTCGTCGAACTCCGCCGACCAGCCGGGAACGCCGCCGCCCTGGTGGCGCAGAGCGGCCAGGTTGTGGGTGAAGAAGCCGCTGCCGACGATGAGCACGCCCTCGTCGCGCAGGGGGGCGAGTTTGCGCCCGACATCCATCAGCTTCCGCGGGTCGAGGGTCGGCAGGGAGATCTGGAGTACGGGGATGTCGGCGTCCGGGAACATCTCCACCAGCGGTACGTACGCCCCGTGGTCGAGGCCGCGGTCCGGGATGTCCTGGACCGGCGCCCCGGCGCCACGCAGCAGCTTGCGGACGCTGTCGGCGAGTTCGGGCGCACCCGGGGCTCCGTAACGCACCCCGTAGTAGTGCTCGGGGAAGCCCCAGAAGTCGTACACGAGCGGCACGGCCTCGGTGGCGCCCAGCGCGAGCGGGGCCTCCTCCCAGTGGGCGGAGACCATCAGGATCGCGCGGGGGCGGGGCAGCCCGGCGGACCAGGCGGCGAGCTCGCCGGGCCAGACGGGATCGTCGGCCAGCGGCGGTGCGCCGTGCGAGAGGTAGAGGGCGGGCATCCGCTCCGCGGTGGCTGTCATGGCACTCCCATCCACTGGACACGGCACCAGGGAGACGGGCGCCGCACGGGGCACACGGACACTGGATCCGGTCACGAACTCGTCCGAGCAGGAGTTCCCCGAGGTCATCCGGGGGATCGTTGTTCAGGGGCCCTGCGAAACTCCTCCGGATCCCCTGCGGGGATCTCTCGGGGCAGATTTCTTGAAACTTCAAGCTCCTACCTCCGGAGACCTTAGCCCTATCTAGTTAAACTTTCAAGAAAAGGTCGTACAGTGGAGTACATGACCACGGCATCCACCAGCGCGCCGCGCTGGCTCACCGACGAGGAGCAGCACGCCTGGCGCGCCTATCTGCATGCCACCACGCTGCTTGAGGACCATCTCGATCGCCAGTTGCAGCGCGATGCCGGCATGCCGCACACCTATTACGGACTCCTCGTCCAGCTCTCGCAGGCGCCCCGCCGCAGGATGCGGATGACGGAGCTGGCCCGGAACGCGAAGATCACCCGTTCCCGGCTCTCGCACGCCATCGCCCGGCTGGAGAAGAGCGGCTGGGTGCGCCGTGAGGACTGCCCCTCCGACAAGCGCGGCCAGAACGCGGTGCTCACGGACGACGGCTACGAGATGCTCCGCCGCTCGGCGCCGGGTCACGTCGAGGCCGTACGGCAGGCGATGTTCGACCGGCTCACGCCCGAGCAGGTGAGCAGCCTCGGGGAGATCATGCGGGTGCTCGCGACCGGCCTGGAGCCGGAGGGCGCGGACGCGGATCTGCCCTGGCTCCGCTGAGCGATCGCTGAGCGGAACCAGGGCAGGGGTGCCACGGCAGGGGAGCCACGGCAGGGGCACTACCGGGGCGGGGCGCTACCGGGGCGGGGCAGGAACCGCCGTCGTCAGTGGGCGACGACCGGGATCCTGAACTCCTCCTCGGCGCCCACGTCGGACGCGCCGTCCGTCCCACCGGACCCCGTTCCGGGGCGGCCGGTGTTGATGAGGGCGATCGCGATGGCGGCGGCGGCGACGAGGATGCCGACGGCCCACCAGATCGCGGCGGCGAAACCGCTGACCATGGCCTGGAGCTCCAGGAGCTGCGGGTCCGTGGCGCGGGCCGCGTGGTCGGCGACGTACGCGGTGGTGGCGCTCGCGGCGATGGTGTTCAGCAGGGCGGTGCCGATGGCGCCGCCGACCTGCTGCGAGGTGTTGACCATCGCGGAGGCCACGCCCGCGTCACGCGGCTCGATGCCGTGCGTGGCCAGGGACATCGCCGGCATGAACGCCGTACCCATACCGAGGCCGAGCAGCAGCATGCCGGGCAGGATGACGGCCGCGTAGCTGGTGTTCAGGTCCAGCTGGGTCAGGAACAGCATGCCGACCGCGGCGACCAGGAAGCCGGGGCCCATCAGCAGGCGCGGCGGGACCCGGGTCATCAGCCGGGTGCCGATCTGGGTGGAGCCGGTGATCATGCCGACGATCATGGGCATGAACGCGAAGCCGGTCTTCACCGGGGAGTAGCCCTTCACGACCTGGAGGTAGTAGGTCAGGAAGAGGAACAGCCCGAACATCGCGATGATGGCGAGCCCCAGCGAGAGGTAGACCCCGCCGCGGTTGCGCTCGGTGAGGACGCGCAGCGGCAGCAGCGGCGACTTCACACGCGCCTCGGTCACGACGAAGGCCACCAGCAGCACAACGGCGGCGACGAACATCGAGACGGTCAGCGTGTCCGACCAGCCGGCCGACTCGGCGCGGGTGAAGCCGTACACCAGGGCGACCAGGCCGAGCGTGGAGAGCACGACGCCGGGGATGTCCAGCGGTGCGCGGTTGCGGGCGCCGGAGGGCTCACGGATGACGAAGTACGCGCCCGCGGCGGCGACGATGGCGAACGGGATGTTGACGAAGAACGTCCAGCGCCAGTTCAGGTACTCGGTGAGGAAGCCGCCGAGGATCAGCCCGACCGCGCCACCGCCACCGGCGATGGCCCCGTAGATGCCGAAGGCCTTGGCGCGCTCCTTGGCATCGGTGAACATCACGGCGAGCAGGGAGAGGGCGGCCGGGGCGAGCAGGGCGCCGAAGACACCCTGGAGGGCCCGGGAGCCGAACATCATCGCCTCGTTCTGGGCGGCCCCGCCGAGCGCGGAGGCCAGCGCGAAGCCGATCAGCCCGACGACGAAGGTGCGCTTACGTCCCCAGAGGTCGGCGATCCGGCCGCCGAAGAGGAGGAGCCCACCGAAGGCGAGGGCGTAGGCGGTGATGACCCACTGCTTGTTGCCGTCGGATATGCCGAGGTCGGTCTGGGCGGAGGGCAGAGCGATGTTCACGATGGTCGCGTCGAGGACGACCATCAGCTGGGCGAGCGCGATGAAGGCCAGGGCTTTCCAGCGACTCGGATCGGGAAGGGCGGTGTCAGCCGTTTTTGGCATGGGTGTATCCACCTAAGGACGTGCGAGGGCGCCGAGGCGTCGCGAAGTGGGCGTCGGCGGTACGTGCTCGTGTACGCGCGACGGGGTGAAGTGAGGCGGTGAGGCGGTGGGCCGGGTCCCTCAGGACACGGCCGGAAGGTTCAGGTCGGTGCGGGCCAGGGCAGTTCGACGACAGGCCTAGGGGCGCCGCAGATCCTCCAAGGTCGCCGCCGATCCGGGCAGTACGGAGCGGGCCGGGGTCTCCAGTCCGTCCAGGAACAACTGCAGATGACGGTGGGTGAACCGGTCGATGCCCTGGCAGGCGATGCCGGGGAGCGGCCGGGTGAGCTGGGAGAGGGCGACAAGTACGTCACCGACGGCGATGTCGGTGCGCAGCCGCCCCGCGGACATGGCGCGCGCGACGAGCCCCTCGACGGCCTCTTCCAGGCGTCGGCGCTCGGCGAGCAGTTCGGGGTGGTCCTTGTCGAAGACGCCGGAGAGCATCGGGCACAGGGCGCCGATCCGCTCGTCGGCGGCCGCGTGCACGAAGCGGCTGAGCGCGGCGAACGGGTCGGACTCCGCCGCGGCGGCCTCTTCGGCCCGGAGGGTGGTGCGGGAGGTGACCGCGAGGACGACCTCATGGGTGAGGGCGGCCCGGTCGGGGAAGTTCCGGTAGAGCGTGGCGTTGCCCACGCCTGCTCGCCGTGCGACGTCGTCCAGCGCCACGTCCGGCCCGAACTCGACGAACAGCTCGCGCGCGGCGGCGATGATCCGCTCGCGGTTGCGCAGCGCGTCGGCCCGCGGGCGCGGCGCCCGGCACGGTGCCGCGGACGCGGTGCCGTCGGCGGCTGCCGGTTCGGTGCTCTTCGCGGCGGTCCTGGTGGTCCCGGCAGTGGTCTCCACGACGACGCTCCTCCCCTTCTTCCCTCTGTGTAGCCGGTCGACCCCCTTCGGTAACCGGGGACCGCTTCCCCGTTTAGCGGGGACACGTATGCAAACGGGGAGAGGCTCCCCGCTTATTTCCCACCCTCATGTGACCTGAGTCACATCACTTCAGGGAGAAAACCCTCCGATCGGCGCACCCAGCGAGCGGCCGCGGGCCGCCCGGCACAGGCTGATCGCCAGAGCGCAGTCAGGGGTCGGCCGACTGCCGCGGACCCCGAAGGCGCCTCTATGCAGCTGCCCCGCCACCGGATACGCAGACACCGCCGCCCGGTCGCCCTGGCCGGAGCGACCGCGCTGGTCATAGCGGCCGTGGCCTCGGCCAGCACCACCCTTCCGAGCGCCGGCCGTGCCTCGGCGGGCCCGGCGGCCGCCGGCCAGGACTCCGCGCTCGCCCCGTGCCGGATCTCCGCCACCATGGGCGTACAGATGTCCGAGGGGCTGCCGACCCCGCCCGGCTACGCCCGGTCGACCGGCGAGATCAAGGCACTCAACCTGATGATCGACTTCCCGGACGCGGCGGGAACGGAACCCGCGACGGACCGGTACGCGGAGTTCTTCCCGCAGACCTCCGAGTGGTTCAGGGCCAGCTCCTACGGCCGGCTCGTCTACCGGCCCGAGGCCCCCGTCAAGGACTGGCTGCGGATGCCGATGCCCTTCACGGAGTACGGGATAGAGCGCGGCTCACCCTTCGAGCCGGGCTACCGCCAACTGGTGAAGGACCTCGTCGCGGCCGCCGACCCCCGGGTCGACTTCTCCGCGTACGACCTGGTCAACGTCCTGGTCAGCCCGAACG
The DNA here is from genome assembly GCF_044768525.1 of Streptomyces sp. NPDC091287. NCBI lineage: Bacteria > Bacillati > Actinomycetota > Actinomycetes > Kitasatosporales > Streptomycetaceae > Streptomyces > Streptomyces sp. NPDC091287. Next base: position 90,427 of record NZ_JBIVUV010000008.1, on the reverse strand, counting down.
CCGGCCCCTCCGCGCTGGACACCGTGCTCTCGGTGACCTTCTCCGGCAACGACGAGGCCCCGACGGCGGACGGTGTCCCGCTCTCCAACACGTCGTTCGTCTACAGCCGCCAGGACGACGGATCGGGCTCGTACGCCGAGACCGGCTACCGCGTCCTGCCGCACGAGAACGGCCATGTCTTCGGGCTGCCCGACCTCTACACGATGGAGGGCGGGGGCTCGGTCGGACACTGGGACATCATGTCCGAGGACTGGGGCGCCAACAACGACTTCCTGGCCTGGCACAAGTGGAAGCTCGGCTGGCTCGACAACGAGCAGATCAGCTGCGCGTCGAAGGCCGGTGTCAGCGAGCACACCCTCGGCCCGCTGGCCACCGAGGGCGGCACCAAGCTCGCCTTCGTCCCGCTGAGCGCCCAGTCCGGCTACGCCGTGGAGGTCCGCACGGCGGCGGGCAACGACGAGGCGGTCTGCCGGCCGGGGGTGCTGATCTACAAGGTCAGCTCCGACGTGGACACCGGCCAGGGCCCGGTCTCCGTCGCCGACGCCACCGAGGACAGCGGCGGCTGCACCCGGCGCCCCAACGTGCACGCGGAACTGTCCGACGCCCCGTTCCGCCCCGGCCAGACCTTCACCGACCGGGCCAACGGCGTACGGATATCCGTGCTGGACGAGGACGACGACGGCAACTACCGGGTGCGGGTCACGCGCCCGTGAGCGGCTCGGCGTCCGCAGCGCACGGCGGACCGCACGCTGCGGTGTCCTACTCGGCGCCCTCCTCGGCACCCTCCTCGGCGCCCTCCGCGAAGGCGCGGAGGCGGTGCTTGAGGAGCTTCCCGGTGGCGTTGCGCGGAAGCTCCTCGTCGGTGAACAGCACCCGGGCGGGCACCTTGAAGGCGGCGAGCCTCGCGCCGACGTGCTCGCGCAGGCCCCCGGCGGTGACCCCTGCCCCGGGGCGCGGCCGGACGACGGCCGCCACTTCCTCGCCCAGCACCGGGTGCGGGATGCCGAGGACGGCGGCGTCGGCCACGTCGGGGTGGTCGTGCAGGACGCCCTCGACCTCGACGCAGTACACGTTCTCGCCGCCCCGGATCACCACGTCCTTGAGCCGGTCCACGATGGATACCCGCCCCTCGCGGCATACGGCGAGGTCCCCCGTACGGAACCAGCCACCGTCGCCGAAGGCCTCCTCGGTCGCCGCCGCGTCGCGCCAGTAGCCGCGGAACAGCGACTGGCCGCGCAGCCACAGCTCCCCCGCCTCCCCGTCGGGCAGCTCCTCGCCCGACGGGGAGGCGACCCTCACCTCCGTGACCGGGGTGGGCCGTCCCGCGCCACCCGGCTCCGCCCGGTACGCGTCCCCGAAGTGCGCGAGGACCCCGCCGCTGGTCTCGGTGAGGCCGTAGCCGTTGCGGGGCTCGACGCGTTCGCCGTACCGGGAGGTGAGGCGGGCGACCAGGGCGGGCGGGGCGGGGGCTCCCCCGGTGCTGAACAGCGTGAGGCTCTCCAGCCCGTCCCCGGTCCGCTCCGCGGCCTCCAGCAGCTGGAGCCCGGTGGTGGGCACCCCGGCGAAGTGCGTGACGCGGTGCGCCCGGATCAGCCGCAGCGCCTCGTCCGCGTCCCACTTGTGCATCAGGACGAGCGTGCCGCCGGCCGCCATCGCACCGTAGAAGCCGGTGAACGCGGCGACGTGGAAGAACGGGAACGTCATCAGGGAGACGGGGGCGGGCCCCTGCCCCGGGATGACGCCACGCGCCAGCGCGGAGGCCGCCGCGTGGTAGCGGGGGTTGAGCGCGGCCCCGGCCTGGGCGAGATGGGTGGCCACCGCGCCCTTGGGGCGGCCGGTGGTGCCGGAGGTGTACAGGATCGTGGCGTCGTCCTCGGGCCGGGGCTCCACGTCGGGTGGCGCGGCCAGCGGGTCGGGCGCGGGGAACTCCTCGTACCGCTCGACGCGCAGCCCGGGCGCGAGCCCGGTTTCGTCCACCTCGCCGTGGTCCCCGTGGAAGAGGACGACGCGCGTCCCGGTCCGCCGGGCCCAGCCGGAGACCCGCCCCAGCCGCTCCCCGTCCACGAGGAGCACCCCGGGCTCGCAGTCCTCCAGGGCGTGGACGAACTCGTCCTCCGTCCACCAGGCGTTGAGCGGTACGGCGACGAGACCGGCCAACTGGGCGGCCCAGAAGGCGATCTGCCACTCGGGATGGTTCCGCATCGCGATCACGGCCCGGTCGCCGGAGCGCAGCCCGTACCGCTCCCGCAGGCGTACGGCGAGGGCGGAGGCGGCGGCGAAGAACTCGGCGTAGGAGTACCGCTGTTCGCCGGCGATGAGGAACGGCTTGTCCCGGTAGGCCCAAGTGGTCTCCACGAACTCGCGGAGCGTACGGGGCCCGTCGGCGTACTCCGGCGTCCCCTGCTCGCCGATGACCACGGCGAAGGGCGCGCCGGGCGCGGTGAGGGAGGCCTCGATGCGCGCGGCGCGCCGGGCGCGTTCCGCGGGAGCCCCGGCGCCTTCGGGGGCCGGGGGCGGGGACGGGTGGGTGTGCGGCACGGACGGCCTCTCTCGCGCTGACGCTGACGCTGGCTGCTACGCGAGACGCTATGCGGACGGGGGCGCGGCGCCAAGGCCGTACCCTCGCCCTTCGGCCTCCTGGCCGTGCGGGCGGGCCGGGCGGTCCGGGGTGGTCCGGCGGTCCGGGCTCCCGGATCGTCTGCGTGCACGCGCCGACGTGCACGCGTCCGCGTCACACGCGTCCACGCGTCCGTTTCACTCGACGGTCAGCAGCCGGCCGGCGACCGTCCTGATCAGGGTGGAGCGCTGGTGGACCAGGTAGGAATGGCCGCCGCGTAGAGCGTCTGAGCCGGGACGGCCGGAAGGACACCGTCGGCGAGGGAGGGCGCGAGCAGCCCGGTAGAAAGGGCTGTCCGCAGAAGTGCTCTGGCGCGATCTGATCCTTACTCGGGCGGGGCGGGGCAGTTGCCCGAGGCCGTGCTCGCCGAGCCGGAGATGGTGGGCACGGCCGTCGACCTCTTCCGCGCCGGCCTGCACACCGTGGACAGCTACCGCTACCGCCCCGGCGACCGGGTGCGCGCACCCGTGCAGGTGCTCCGCGGCGAGCTGGACAGCGTGGACGACGCGGCGGTCGACCAGTGGCGGGCGCTCACCGACGGCGGCCTCACGGAGAAGCAACTGCCGGGTGGGCACTTCTACACACCCCGGGTGTGGGCGCGTCTGCCCGACCACATAGACGCGCTCACCCCGTCCCGGCTGGGCTGATGCGGGGTGTGGCCGTCAGCCGGCCGTCTCCCGCAGCAGTCTGCGCCGGATGCCCCGCAGCATCGAGGTGCGGGTCAGCCCACTGCCGAACTGGATGAACAGCCAGTACCGCTGGAAGTGACGGCGCGTCTTCTCGTCCGTCGCCAGGATTCTGGTCTCCGTGGTCAGCAGTCCGTCGGCGTACCGCACGTTCATCCCTATCTTCAGGATTCCCGGATCCTGGGACTCCCTGATGATGTCGGAGATTTCACCGGGGGGCCGGGGCAATTCGTACGGCGATTGAATCGCGCCGAACAGGAACTCCGTTTCGCCTGCGGGAACAACCTCTCCCATGCCGCCCAGGAACTCGGGAACGATTCGGCGCTGTGCCGATACATCGGCCCGCGTAATCGCCACGAGAGCGCGCGCGATCCGCGCCTCCGCCCAGGTCGTCGCATGCACAGCACGCATAACTTCCTCGGGGCTTCCCGGGACCTCGATCGAATGAAACTCCCTGAAGTGCCAATCCGGCAACATCTCGGCGAGACCGGACAGATCGGAACCGGACATCGCTAACTCCTCAGCGAACACTGGGCGGACAGACGGACGGGTACTGGAGCACACATCATAGGGAGCGTTTCCAAACAAGGCCCGAAAAAAAATGTTATGGCAACAATCTGCCAGAAAGCACCGATCAACCGGCTCTTCGCATCAGCTGAGTTGAACCGACCTCATCAGCCAAGCATCGGATGGGACAACATCATGGCTGCTCACGATGTGTCGAGTTCATCGAGATCTACACCCATGACCAGGGGAAGACCGTCGACCATTTCGTCTCCTCCTTCGGATTCCAGGAGAAGGCGCGGAGCAACACGGGCAGCCTGAATTCGGCGCTGCTGCGCCAGGGTGACCTCCACCTGGTGGTCCGTTCCGGACCGGGCGCCGCCGACTTCCGCGCCGTGCACAGCGACGGTATAGCCGACATCGCTTTCGCCTGCACGGACACCGAAGCGGCCTGGCGTGGTGCGCGGGCTGCCCGCCGGGCGCGACTGGGTGGAGACTGCGGGCGCGGTGGCCGACCGGGACGGCGCACCCCGGCTGCGGCACCTGGACCATATCGCGGTCTGCCTGGCAGCCGGAACCCTGCACGACACGGTGCGCTATTACATCGACGGGTCCGGGTTCGGGTTCGGGTTCGAGAACTACTACAGCGAATACGTGGCCGTCGGCGAGCAGGCCAGGCTGTCGAGCGGGCCAGGGCGGGCGCGGAGGCGGTCGCCTCACGACCGGTCACGGCTCCCCGTCCCCCGTCAACCAGTGCCTGTCCCTGGCCGAGTTCGCCGCCCGTGCGCGCACGGTCGTCTCCGCTCCCGTGTGGGACTTCATCGAGGGCCGTGCCGGCGAGGAGCAGACGCTCGCCGCGAACGTCCGGGCCTTCGAGCGCATCCGGTTCCGTCCCCGCGTACTGACCGGCGTGTCCGCGGGGCGGGCCCGGCGCGCCGCCCGTCCCGGCCGCCGTCCCGTTCCACTTCGAGGTTTCTGAAGAGCCCGAGGCCACAGGCCCGTCGGTGCGTATCGTGCGGAATTGGCCGACTGCCAAGCCTGCTGCTCCCATCGGTCATCCCTCGCACGCGGCACGGCCGGTGGTGGTCACCTCGACCCCAGGGAGGAACAGCACGTGGCCCCACTGATGATCGAAGTCGAAGAAGTCACCAAGAAGTACGGTGCGGCGACCGCACTGGACCAGGTGAGCCTCAGCGTCCCGAAGGGGGCCATTCTGGGTCTGCTCGGCCACAACGGCGCGGGCAAGACCACGCTCGTCAACATCCTGAGCACCCTGCGCCGGGCCACTTCGGGCCGTGTCGCGGTCTGCGGTCTCGACGTACGGCAGGAGGCCGAGGAAGTACGCCGCCGCATCGGCCTCACCGGCCAGTACGCAGCCGTGGACGAGACCCTCTCGGGGCGGACCAATCTGGTGCTGCTCGCCCGTCTCCTCGGTGCGAGCAGGGCCCAGGCTGCCGAGCGCGCCGACGAACTGCTGGAGGTCTTCGGGCTGTCGGCGGCGGCGGGCCGCACCGCCAAGAACTACTCGGGCGGCATGCGGCGCCGGCTCGATCTCGCGGCGAGCCTGGTGGGCCGCCCCGAGGTGATCTTCCTCGACGAACCGACCACGGGGCTCGACCCCATCGCCCGGCGCGAACTGTGGGAGATCGTCGAGCGGCTCGCGGGCGAGGGCACCACCGTGCTGCTGACCACGCAGTACCTGGAGGAGGCCGACTACCTGGCGGACTCCATCACGGTGCTGGCCGACGGCCGGGTGATCGCCTCGGGCACGGCGGACGAGCTCAAGTCCCGCGTCGGGCACCGCAGCGTCTCCATGACGCTGCGCGGCCCCGACGACCGGCCCCGCATCGTCGACGCCCTGCTCCGGGGCGGTCTGGCCCCCGCCCATGACGAGTCCGGCCTGGTCGTCACCGTCCCCGTCATGGATTCCACGGGCCTCGCCACCATCGTGCGCACCGCGGACGAGGCGGCGGTCGAGATCGCGGGGCTCGCCTACTCCGAGCCCACGCTCGACGACGTCTACATGGCCCTGAACCACTCCACCACCCCCGCGCACGCACACGCGCAGTAAGGGACGCCCCGATGAGTGTGACCACCAACCGGGCGGCCGAGCCCGGCGTACGCCACGACAGCCCGGACGCCCCAAAGACCACGGACGCCCAGGACGGACCGAACACCGCGGCCGGGGCGGCACCCCGCTTCCAGGGCGCGACCATCGCGCGTCAGATACAGGTGCTCTCAGGGCGCTCGCTGAGGGCTCTGCGGGAGCCGGCCCTGGTGCTGCCCGGCATCCTCGAACCGATCCTGATGCTGACCGTGTTCAGCCAGGTCTTCAAGAGCGTCTCGCAGACCACCAGCTTCCCCGCGGGAGTCAGTTACGTCGACTACCTGCTGCCGGCCTTCCTGGTCACCAGCGCGGTGAACGCCGGGCTGAAGTCCGGAGTGGCGCTGACCACGGAGATGAACAACGGCATCATCGCCCGCTTCCAGTCCATGCCGGTCCACACCGGCTCGGTCCTGGTCGGCCGGTCCGTCGCCGACACGGTGCTCAGCGCCGTCAACCTGCTGGCGATGCTGGTGGCGGGGGCGCTGGTCTTCGGCTTCTCTCCGGACGGCGGCGTGCTCGGTGCGCTGGGTGCGCTGATGGTCGCCACGGTGCTCGGCTGGTCGCTCGGCTGGGTCTTCATGGCGCTCTCGGCATGGCTGCGCCGCCCCGAGGCGATGCAACCGGTCGGAGGCATCATCAACATGGTCCTGCTGTTCGCCTCCAACGCCTTCGTCCCCACCGACGGACTGCCGGGCTGGCTGCGCGGCTTCGCCGAGGTCAACCCGATGTCCCACGCCATCACCGCGGCCAGGGAACTGGCGCTGGGCGAACCGCGGCTCAGCAGCGTCCTCGTCCCGCTGGGCATCTGCGTGGCGGTCGTGGTGCTGATGGCTCCCCTCGCGATCCACAACTTCCGCCGCGTCAAGTAACCCCGTTATGTTGTCCGTGGTTCCGCAACGGGGCCGCTGGACTCCGGGCCCGGCATGACTGTTGCCCCCTGCCGCCGGCCATCGGTGGTTCACGGTGACGGTGACGGGCGGACGGTGGTAGCCGGCGGGCTCGCCTGCGGTTTTGCTGTTGTACGGGGTGATGCGCGAGCGGACCTCGCGCGGGCACTCGCGTGAGCGTCGGGGCCGCAGTGGTGACCGGCCGATCTCGGCGAGTCCGAGGCGACGGTCACGGCTGCGGGCTGATGGGGGAAGAGCCGCACGGTGTGATCACCGAGCGGCGAACGACGTGCAGGGCCCGGGTGAACGAGATCCGCTCGGCAGCGGCCTTGGCGTGCTTGTTCGGCTGGATCAAGGACGGGTAACTCCCGTCCGGCAGCACTTCCCCGACCCGGCGGGCCGCCCGGCGTTCGATCCTCCACAGCAGGTGAGCTCCCCGGTCACGGAACCGGTGCCGGCAAACCAGTCCCCTCAGTCCGCGGTCCGCCAGGACCAGTGTCCCCGTTGCGGAGCCACCAAGACGGTGATGGGGGACTCGCGGGGCCCGGGGCTGCTGCCCCCGGGCCCCGGCGTCAGGCTCACAGGCTCCTGAGCCGGTCCCGCAGGATCCGTCCGACCTCGGCCACCGGGCCCTCCTGAAGCAGCTGACGGTGCTCGCAGTCGATGTCCACGGTCTCCACCGTCCCCGTGACGTACGGCTTCAGCCGCGCCACCGAGTGCTCCGCCTTGCCCTCGGGGTGGTCCTCGTCGCGGGTGGCGACGAACAGCAGCACGTCCCCGTCGAAGACCTCGGGCTCGTGGTCCAGCGTCAGGTCCCAGTTGTTGTTGTTGACCGCTCCGATGCGCAGGATGTGCTCGTCGTCGAAGGTGGCCAGCGCGCTGCCCTCCTCCTTGAGCACGGCCATCACCTTGTCGTGCTCCAGCGGGCCGTCCCCGAACATCCCCGGGTCGCGCCCGACGAAGTCCAGGAGCGACATCAGGACCTTCTGTTCGTCCGCCTCGACGTAGTCGTTGGTGAGTTCGGCGGAGACCACCGGCACCTGGTCGAGGTTGGCGAGCAGGGCGATCTCCTCGCCCCCTCGCCGCAGCTGGACCGCGATCTCGTGGGCCAGGAGTGCCCCCATCGACCAGCCGAGCAGGTGGTACGGGCCCGAGGGCTGCACCGACCGGATGCGCTCGACGTAGTGTCGCGCCATCTCCCCGATGGACCGCGGCAGTTCCTCCCGCCGGCTCAGGCCCCGGGCCTGGATGCCGTAGATCGGGCGGTCGCCGTCGATGTGGTGCATCAGCGCCGAGTACATCCAGCTGACGCCGCCGACCGGGTGGAGGCAGAAGACGGGTGCGGCGTCTCCCCCCGTGCGCAGCGGGAGCAGCACGTCGAACGCGTCGTCCTCCTGCCCGCCCTCGTTGATCAGCTCCAGCAGCGAGGCCACCGTGGGCGCCTGGAAGACGGCCCGGTTGGAGAGTGCGACTCCGAAGACCGAACGGATCCTGCTGGTGAGCTGAATGGAGACGATGCTGTCGCCGCCGAGCTCGAAGAAGTTGTCGTCGATGCCCACCCGGTCCAGCTTGAGCAGCGCCGCATAGAGCCCGCAGAGGAGTTCCTCGCGCGGGTTGCGCGGCCCGCGCCCGCCCGTGGACGCCCCGAAGTCCGGGGCGGGCAGTGCCTTGCGGTCGACCTTGCCGTTGGAGTTCAGCGGCAGGTCGTCGAGGACCACGAACGCCGAGGGCACCATGTAGTCGGGCAGCCGCTGCGCCAGTTGGTCCCGCAGCCCCGCCGGGTCGGCCCCGGCCACCGGGACGACGTACGCCACCAGCTTCTTGTTGCCGGGCTGGTCCTCCCTGACGGTCACCAGGTTCCGGGAGACCTGGGGCTGGTCGTCGATGGCCGACTCGATCTCGCCGAGCTCGATGCGCAGGCCCCTGATCTTCACCTGGTGGTCGGCGCGCCCGACGAACTCCACCTGCCCTTCGGCGTCCCAGCGGACCACGTCGCCGGTGCGGTACATGCGCTCGCCGGCCGTCCCGTACGGGTCGGGGACGAAGCGCTCCGCGGTCATGCCGGGCAGCCCGTGGTAGCCGCGGGCCGTACCCGTGCCCGCCAGGTAGAGCTCTCCGGCCACGCCGCGGACGACGGGCCGCAGCCGGTCGTCCAGGATGTAGGCCCTGGTGTTGTCCATCGGCCGTCCGATGGGCACGTTCCTTCCGGTCCGGTACGGGGCGCGCAGCGGGTGGCACAAGGTGTAGACGGTGGTCTCGGTGGGACCGTAGACATGGATGACCCGGGTGTCCCCGCAGGTGTCCAAGACCCGTTGGAACGCGGCGGGCGAGACCTGTTCGCCGCCCGTCCAGATCTGCGCGAGGGAGCCGAAGCAGCCGGGGTCCTCCTCGGCGAGCAGGTTGAACAGGGCCGTGGTCATGAAGACCGCGGTGAGCCCCTCCCGTTCGACGAGGCCGCGCAGCCGGGCCGCGTCGAGCTGGCCCTTGGGTGCCACGACCACCCGGCCGCCACCCAGCAGCGGCGCCCACAGTTCGTAGGTGGAGGCGTCGAAGGCGTACGGCGAGTGGAACAGCACCCGTTCGTGCCCGGTCTCCCACCTGCGGTCCGCCGCGAGCGCGACGATGTTGCGGTGGGTGATGGCGATGCCCTTCGGCTTCCCCGTCGAGCCCGAGGTGTACATGATGTACGCGAGGGCGTCGGCGTGCTGGGGGACGGCGGGCGCGCCCGGGTCGGTGCCGTCGCCGGTGTCCGGTCCTTCGTCGTCCACGACCAGGACGCGGGCCCCGTGCCGGAACTCCACCGAGGCCATGGCCCGGTCGACGAGCAGGGCCACGCACTGGGTCTCCTCGACGATCAGTTCCAGGCGCGGCACCTGGTAGCGGACGTCCAGCGGTACGTACGCCGCTCCGGCCTTCAGTACCGCGAGGGTGGTGACCACCAGGTCGACCGAGCGCTCCTGGAGCACCGCGACCCGCGAGTCCGGGGTGACCCCCGCCTCGACCAGCCTCCTGGCCAGCCGGTTGGCGCGGGCTTCCAGCTCGGCGTAGGTGAGCCGGATTCCGTCGCCCGACACCGCGACGGCGTCCGGGGTGCCGGCCGCCCGGGCCGCGAACAGCTCGGGCACGCTGCCGCCGGGCATCTCCCGCGCGGTGTCGTTCACCTCGTGCAGGAGCAGGTCGCGCTCCTGCGGCGAGAGCAGTTCGATCGCCCCGACGGGCCGAGCCGGGTCGGCGACGGCCGCGGTCAGCAGCCGCACCAGCCGGTCGGCGAAGGATTCGGCCGTGGCGCGGTCGAACAGGGCGGTGTTGTACTCCAGATGACCGCCCAAGTCGGCGCTCTCGCGCGTGCCCGGCTCCTCGGCGAAGTTGAACGAGAGGTCGAACTTGGCGATCTCCGCGGTCGTCGGCTGCGGGGCCAGGGTCAGCCCGGGCAGCTCCAGCGCCGCCTCCTCGTTGTTGTCCAGGCTGATGGCCACCTGGAACAGCGGGTTGCGCGAGAGCGTGCGTACCGGATTGAGCTCATCGACCAGCCGCTCGAAGGGGACGTCCTGATGGCCGAAGGCCGCCAGGTCGGTCTCCTTGACCCGTTCGACCAGTTCGGCGAAGCCCGGGTCGCCCGACAGGTCGGCACGCAGCACCAGCGAGTTGACGAAGAAGCCCACGAGCTCCTCCAGTGCCTCCTCTCCGCGCCCCGCGACCACCGTGCCCAGCGGGATGTCCGTCCCGCCGCCCAGCCGGTGGAGCAGCGCCGCGACGGCGGCGTGCAGCACCATGAAGAGGCTGGAGCCGGTCTCGGCGGCGATGCGGTGCGCCCCGCGGACGGTTTCGTCGGGGAAGCGCAGCGGGACGTGCCCGCCGACGTTGCCCGCCTCGGCCGACCGCGGCCGGTCCAGGGGGAGTTCCAGTTCCTCGGGGAGTGCCGCCAGTGCTGTGCGCCAGTAGGTCAGCTGGCGGGCGAAGGCGCTGTCCTGGCCGGTCTCGTCGCCCAGTACCCGCTGCTGCCACAGGGCGTAGTCCGGGTACTGCACCGGCAGCGGTGCGAACGCGGGTGCGCGGCCTTCGGCGCGGGCCTTGTAGGCGGTCCCGATGTCGCGGGCGAGCGGCGCCAGCGAGGAGCCGTCACCCGCGATGTGGTGGAGGACCAGGACCAGGACGTGCTCACGCGGTGCGAGTGCCAGCAGGTGGGCGCGGAGCGGTATCTCGGTCGCCAGGTCGAAGTCGGCCACCGCCAGCGTGCCGAGCACACCGTCCAGTTCCTGTTCCGTGACGTCCCTGGTGTCGAGCGCGAGGTCGTACTCCCCCGCGTCGAGGATGTGCTGGCGCGGGACGCCGCCCTCGGCGGGGAAGACCGTGCGCAGGCTCTCGTGCCGGGTCACCACGTCGGCCAGCCCGGACCGCAGGGCGGGGGCGTCGAGGTCGCCGAGGAGCCGGACGGCCAGCTGGATGTTGTACGAGCCGTCGGTGTCCTGCACCGAGTCGATGAACCAGAGCCTGCGCTGCGCGTAGGACAGCGGGATCACGTCCGGCCGCTCGACCGCCTCCAGGCGGCGGCGCGCCTGAGCGGCGTCCGCCGTCCTGGCCGCCAGGGCCGCGACGGTCGGCGCCTCGAACACGGCGCGCACCGGCACCTCGACCTCGAAGGCGTTCCTGATGCGGTTCACCAGGCGCGTCGCCAGCAGGGAGTGTCCGCCCAGGTCGAAGAAGCTGTCGTCGATGCCGACTTCGGCGATGCCGAGGACGTCGGCGTACAGCCCGCACAGGGCCGCCTCACGGGCGTCGCGCGGCGCGCGCCGCTCGCCCGCGCCGCCGTACTCGGGGGCGGGCAGGGCCCTGCGGTCGACCTTGCCGTTGGCCGTGAGCGGCAGCGCGTCCAGGGCCAGCAGCGCCGAAGGCACCATGTAGTCGGGGAGTTCGCCGCCGAGGTACTCCTTCAGCGCCCCCGTCTCCACCGGCCGCGTGGTGACCACGTAGCCGACGAGCCGCTTGTCGCCCGGCCGGTCCTCGCGGACCACCACGGTGGCCTGGGCCACGTCCGGGTGGCGCGAGAGCCGGTCCTCGATCTCGCCGAGCTCGATGCGGAAGCCGCGGAGCTTGATCTGGTCGTCGGCCCGGCCGACGAACTCGACCACGCCGCCCGCGGTCCACCGGGCGAGGTCGCCCGTGCGGTACATACGGGTCCCTGCGGGGCCGAAGGGGTCGGCGACGAACCGGCTCGCGGTCAGCGCCCGCTGTCCCGTGTAGCCGCGGGCCAGGCCGGCGCCCGCGATGTACAGCTCGCCCGCCACGCCGCACGGGGCCGGGCGCAGCGCGGCGTCCAGGACGTAGACGCGCATGTTGTCCAGCGGACGCCCGACCGGGATGTGTGCCGGTACGGGCTCGTCGGCGGCGATGGCGTGGCTGAGCGCGAAGGTGGTCGTCTCGGTCGGGCCGTAGCCGTCCACGACCACGGTGTCCGGGCAGGACTCGCGGACGCGGCGCACCGCGGCGGCCGGGACGACGTCGCCGCCCGTCCACACCTCGCGGACCCCCGCGAGGCAGCCGGGGGACTCCTCTGCGACCAGCCGGAACAGCCCGGCGGTGAGCCACAGTCCGGTCACCCGCTGCTCGGCGAGCACCCGTTCCAGGCCCGCCACGTCGAGGTCGTGCGGGGGTGCCACGACGACGGTCCCGCCGCCCAGCAGCGGCACCCAGAACTCGTACGTCGAGGCGTCGAACGCGGTGGGCGAGTGGAGCAGCACCCGCTCGTGCGCCCCGTCCTGCCAGCGCCGGTCGAAGGCGAGCTCGACCACGTCGCGCTGGGTGATCTCGACGCCCTTGGCCAGCCCCGTGGAGCCGGAGGTGTACATCACGTACGCCAACTGCTGTTGGTGGACCGTGATGCGAGGCGCCGGCGCCTCGGGGGCCTCATCGGCCGACTGTGCGTTCAGCACGGCGATGCCGAGCTCGGCGGCGCGGGAGGCGAGCGCGGTGTCGGTGACCACGACCGGTGCGCCGGTGTCGGACACCACGTGCCGCAGCCTGGCGGGCGGGTCGGTGTCGCGCAGCGGCACGTAGACGCCGCCCGCCTTGAGGATGGCGAGGACGGCAGCGGGCAGTGCCGCAGAGCGCTCCATCAGTACGGTGACCGGGGTTTCGCGGGTCACGCCGAGCGCGCAGAGCCGGGCTGCCAGCCGGTCCGAGAGCTCGTCGAGCCCTCGGTAGTCGAGGCGGTCCTCGCCGCAGACGACGGCAGGGGCGTCGGGGGTACGGGCGGCCTGGGCGCGGAAGAGCTCGGGGACGCTCTGCCCCGGGACCTCGCGCGCGGTGTCGTTCCATGCGACGAGCAGCGTCTCGCGCTCGGCTGCGGAGAGCGTTTCGAGGGTGTCGACCTTGCGGTCGGGTGCACTGGCGAACTGCTCGATGAGCAGCCGCAGCCGCTCGCCGAGCGCGTGCGCGGTGGCGTCGTCGAACACGTCGGGCCGGTAGTCGATCTTCAGCGTGAGGGCCGTGCCGTCCGACGCGCTGAGCGAGAGCGGGTAGTGCGTGCCGTCCATGATCTCGACGCCGGTGACGTCGAGGCCCTGCTGCCGCTCTTCGTGCCGTTCGGCGGCGTCCACCGGGAAGTTGCTGAACTCGGTGGAGGTGTCGAAGAGCGCGCCCGTGCCGGCGATCCGCTGGATGTCGGTGAGCCCGAGGTACTTGTGCGGGAGCAGCTCGTACTGGGTCTCCTGGAGCCGGGTCAGCAACGAGAGCAGGGTGTCGCCGCGCTCGATGCGCACCCGTACGGGGAGGGTGTTGATGAAGAGGCCCACCATGGTCTCGACGCCCGGGAGTTCGGCGGGGCGGCCGTTGACCGTCTCGCCGAAGAGTACGTCGTCGCGGCCGGTGAGACCGGCGATCAGCAGTCCCCAGGCGCCCTGGACCACGGTGTTCTTGGTCAGGCCGTGCCTGCGCGCCCGGGCCGTGAGGGCGGCGGTGGCCTCGGCGGACAGGGCGATCTGGTGGGTCCTGGGCCGCAGTGCCGCGCGCCCGGGGTCGACGGGGGCCACCAGCGCGGGCTCGGTCACTCCGTCGAGTGCCCGCCGCCATGCTTCCTGGGCGGCGGTACGGTCCTGTCCCGCGAGCCAGGCCAGGTACTCCTTGTACGGGGTCACCCGGGGCAGTCCCGAGGCGTCGCCGCCCGCCTGGTGGATCTCGAAGAGCTCCGCCGCCAGGATCGGGCCCGACCAGCCGTCGAAGAGGATGTGGTGGTTGGTCAGGAGGAGCCGGTGCTCTTCGGCTCCGAGCCGCACCAGGGTGAAGCGCAGCAGCGGGGACCGGCGGGGATCGAACCGTTCGCCCAGCGCCTGGGTGGTCAGCCGGTCGAGTGCGGCGGGGCGCTCGTCGGGGGCGAGGCCACCCAGGTCGTGCTCCCGCCACACCACTTCGGCCTCGCGCGGGATGATCTGGAGCGACTGGCCCGACGCACCGGGCCTGAAGGCCGCGCGCAGGTTCTCGTGGCGCAGCAGCAGGGCGCGCGCCGAGTCCCGCAGCCGGCCGGGGACGAGTTCGCCGCGCAGGTCGAACGCCATCAGGGTGGTGTACATGTCCGCGCCGCGGTCGTCGTACAGCGCGTGGAAGAGCAGTCCCTCCTGGAGCGGGGAGAGCGGCAGTACGTCGCTCACCCCGTCGCGAGCGGACTCCAGGCGGTCGATCTCCTCCTGGTCGAGGGTGACCAGAGTGAGGTCGGACGGGCTGAGCCCGCCCGTTTCGCCCGCGCCGTCGGCGTGGCGCACCACGGCCTCCAGTGCCCGGAACCATCCGGCGGCGAGCGCGCGGATGTCGTCCTCGGAGAACAGTTCGCGGGCCCAGATCCAGTTGGCGACCAGGTGCGGCCCGTCCGGGTGGGTCACGGCGGTGGCGGTGACGTCGAGCGGGTGCGGCAGGGCCATGGCGGCCTCCGCCACCGACACATCGTGGGTGACGCGCGGCTCCAGGTCGGCCGGCTCCTGCGACTCGCCCATGCGGCCCAGGTAGTTGAAGCCGATCTGCGGCTGCCCGTAGCGGCCGAGCACCTGCGAGGTCTGCGGGTTGAGGTGGCGCAGCAGCCCGTAGCCGATGCCGTTGTCGGGCAGGGCGCGCAGTTGTTCCTTGATCCGTTTGATGGCCCTCCCGACGCCGGGGCCGCCCGCCCAGAGCTCGTCGTCGGCCGCCTCGCCGGGGGCCAGCCGCACCGGGTAGAGGCTGGTGAACCAGCCGACCGTACGGGACAGGTCGGCGCCTTCGACGATCTCCTCGCGGCCGTGGCCCTCGAGGTCAATGAGGATGTCGTCACCCTCGCCCCGGCCGGTGCGTTCGCGCCAGTCGGTGAGGGCGAGGGCGAACGCGGCCAGCAGGACGTCGTTGACGCCGGCGTTGAACAGTGCCGGGATGCGTCCGATGAGGGGCTGGGTGAGGGCGGCGGGCAGGGTCAGGGTCAGCTGGGACGCGGTGCCGAAGCGGTCCTTGGCGGGGTCGATCGGGCGCGGTGTCAGGGCCGGGTCCGGCCCGCCGAGCACTTCGCGCCAGAGCGTCAGTTCGCGCATCCGCTCCGGCTGTCCCGCCAACTCGGAGAGCGCCTGGGACCAGCGGCGGAAGGAGGTGCCGACCGGTTCGAGCTCGACTGCCCTGCCGGCCATGAGTGCCGTGAAGGCGGCCTCCAGGTCGGGGTTGAGGATCCGCCAGGAGACGCCGTCGACCGCCAGGTGGTGGATGATCACGGTGAGTCGGCCGGGGGCTTCGGTGCCCGCGTCGAACCAGACGCAGCGCACCATGGTGCCCGCCTCCGGGTCGAGGCCCGACTGGGCGTCGGTGACCTCCTGGACGGCGCGGGCGTCGAGTTCCGCCTCGCTCAGGTCGGCAGCGAGCAGCTCGGCGACGTCGACGCGGTGGACGCATCCGTCCGCGCGTACGGTGCCGGGCGGGGCGATCTCCAGGGTCCAGCCGAAGTCGTCCGCGATGCGCGCCAGGGACATGCGCAGCGCGTCGTGGTGGTCGATGACGGCCTGCAGGGCCCCGGTCACCACCGTGCGGTCGGCGCCGGGCGGCACCGGGACGGACATGGTCTGGTTGAACTCGTCGATGGCGCCGCCGCGTTCACGTATCCAGTGGATGATCGGGGTGAGCGGCACCTCGCCGATGCCGTCGCTGTCGGCCGCGGCGCTTGTTTCCCGCTGCTCGTCGCGGCTCGCGTCGGCCGCGGCCACGGTTGCCGCGAGGTGTTCCACCGTGCGGTGTTCGAAGACGTCGCGGGGGCTGAACCGGAGGCCTGCCGCGCGTGCCCGGCCGACCAGCTGGATCGAGCTGATGCTGTCGCCGCCCAGCTCGAAGAAGCCGGTGTCGATGCCGGGCGGCTGCACGCCGAGGACCTCGGCGAAGAGCCCGACCAGCGTCTCCTCGGTGGCGTTGCGCGGGGCGCGGACGGGTCCTTCGGCGATCTCGGGCTCGGGCAGGGCCTTGCGGTCGAGCTTGCCGTTGACCGTGAGCGGCAGTGCGTCCAGGTGCATGAAGAGGGACGGCACCATGTAGTCCGGCAGGGACGTGGCGACGTGCCGGTGCAGTTCGGTCCCTTCGGGCTGCCGTCCGTCCACCGGGACGACGTAGGCCACCAGGCGTTTGACGCCCGGCTGGGACTCGTGGGCGACGACCGCGCAGCGCTCGACGTCGGGGTGCTGGTCCAGGACGGTCTGGATTTCGCCGAGTTCGATGCGCAGGCCGCGGATCTTGACCTGGTGGTCGTCGCGGCCGACGAAGTCCAGTACGCCGTCCGCGCCGCGGCGGACCATGTCGCCGGTGCGGTACATGCGCTCGCCGGGTGCCCCGAAGGGGTCGGCGACGAACCGTTCGGAGGTCAGCCTGGGGCGGTCGAGGTAGCCGCGGGCGAGCGCGGGGCCCGCCAGGTACAGCTCGCCGACCACGCCGGGCGGCACCAGGCGCAGCGTGCCGTCCAGGACGTAGGCGCGGCTGCCGGAGATCGGGGTGCCGATGGCGGGCAGTCCGCTGCCCGGGGCGAGCGGCCGGGACATCACCGTCGCCACGGTCGCCTCGGTGGGGCCGTAGGCGACGACCAGACGGCGCCCGGGGCTCCACCGGTCGACCAGTTCGGCGGAGACCGTGTCGCCGCCGACGACCAGGCTCCGCAGGCCGGGCACGGTCGCCGGGTCCACGGTGGCCAGCGCGGCGGGCTGGATCTGCAGGTGGGTGACCGCGCGCGCGGCCAGTACGTCGGCGAGTGGATCGCCCGCCAGTGGTCCAGGTTCGGGTACGACGAGTGCCGCGCCGGACAGCAGGGTCATGCAGAGTTCCATGACGGAGGCGTCGAAGCTCGGTGACGCGTACTGGAGCACCCGGCTCTGCGCGGTGACGTCGAACCGCTCGCGCTCGGTCGCCGCGAACGCGGCGAGGCCCGAGTGGGTGACGACCACGCCCTTGGGCACCCCGGTGGAGCCGGAGGTGTAGATGACGTAGGCGGGGCTGTCCACGGTGAGCGGGGCCGTCCGGTCGGCGTCGGCCGGCGCCGTGCCGGGCAGCTCGGCGAGCCGGGCCGCGGTTCCGGGGGCGTCCAGGTCGACCACGTCGACGGGGGCGAGGGGTCCGGCCGGGGCTGAGTCCGGTGCGTCCGCCGCGTCCGGGAGCGCGCCCCGGTGCTCGCCGGTGGTGACCAGTGCGACCGGACGTGCGTCGGTGAGCATGAACGCGATGCGGTCCGCCGGGTAGGCGGGGTCGATCGGCAGATAGGCGGCTCCGGACTTGATGACCGCGAGCTGGGCGACGACCGACTCGACCGAGCGGCCCAGGAACAGTCCCACGGTCCGCTCGGGGCCCGCGCCGCGCTCGATGAGCAGCCGCGCCAGCCGGTTGGCCCGCTCGTCCAGTTCGGCGTAGCTGAGCCGCAGTCCGGGGGCGTCCACCGCGAGGGCGTCCGGGGTCTTCGCGACACGCTCGGCGAGCAGGTCGGGCAGGGTGGCGCGGGCGGTGTCGCCGGCCCCGGGCGCCACCATGGCGGCGCGTTCGCCGGCCGAGACCACGTCGAGTGCGCAGAGCGGGCGGGCCGGGTCGGCGGCGAATGCCTCCAGGACCCGCACCAGGCGCTCGCTGATCGCCGCGACGTCCGCCGGTGCGAACAGGTCGGGGCGGTACTGCCAGTGCACGGCCATCTCGTGGCCGCGCTGGGTGACGCCGAGCGCGAGCGGGTAGTGCATGGCGTCGTGGACCTTGGCGTCCACCACGCCGAGTTCCTGGGAGGAGCTCTCCAGTGCGTCGATGTCGACGGGGTAGTTCTCGAACACCAGGACGGTGTCGAAGAGTTCGCCCGCGCCGGTGAGGCGCTGTACGTCGGCGAGGCCCAGGTGCTGGTGGGCGAGGAGCCCGGCCTGCTGTGCCTGGACACGGGTCAGCAGCGTCAGCAGGGAGTCGCCGCGCTCGGTGCGGACCCGCACCGGCAGGGTGTTGATGAACAGGCCGACCATCTTCTCGACGCCGGGCAGCTCCGGCGGGCGGCCGGAGACGGTGGCGCCGAAGACCGCGTCCTCGCGTCCGGTGAGCGCGCCGAGCACCACGCCCCAGGCGCCCTGCACCAGGGTGTTGACGGTGAGCCCGTGTTCCCTGGCCCGGGAGACCAGGGTCTCGGTCAGCGGCTCGGGCAGGTGGACCGAGTGGCGCTCGGGGGTGAGCGGCTCGCGTCCCTGGCCGTCGGGGGCGATCAGGGTGGGCTCGTCCACCCCGTCGAGCGCGGAGCGCCAGGCGTTCTCGGACGCGCCCTTGTCCTGGGCGACCAGCCAGGTCAGGTAGTCCTTGTAGGGAGCAACGGGCGGCAGTGCGGATGCGTCACCCCCGGTGCCGTACAGCTCGAAGAGCTCGCCCACGAAGAGCGGCATCGACCAGCCGTCGAGCGCGATGTGATGCACCGTCAGAACGAAGCGGTGCTGGTCGTCGGCGAGCCGCACCAGGGTGCAGCGCATCAGCGGGGGCACGGTGAGGTCGAAGCGGCGGGTGCGGTCGTCGTCGAGCAGCCGTGCCAGCTCGCGCTCCTGCTCCTCGCCCGCGAGGTGGCTCAAGTCGGCGTTGGACCACGGGAGTTCGACGTCGGACGGGATCAGCTGGAGCGGGCTGCCCGCCTTGCTGGTGACGAAGTGGGCGCGCAGGTTGTCGTGGCGGCGCAGCAGAGTGTCGGCGGCGTTGCGCAGTGCGGCGGCGTCCAGGGGGCCGCTCAGTTCCAGGGCGGACTGGATGGTGTAGACGTCGGACGCCGCGTCGTCGTACAGGCCGTGGAAGTGCAGGCCCTGCTGGAGCGGGGAGAGCGGCAGGACGTCGGCGAGGCCGGGGCGGGCCGCTTCCAGCCGGTCGATCTCGGCCTGGTCCACGGAGACCAGGGGCAGGTCGGACGGGGTGAGCCCGCCCGCGCCCGGGGTCAGCGCGTGGTCGGCCAGGGCCGTGAGCGCCTCGAACCAGAGGTCGGCCATGCGGCGCACCTCGTCATCGCTGAGCAGTGCGCCCGACCAGGTCCAGGTGGCGGCGAGGCGCCGGCCTCCGGGATACTCCACGGTCGCCGCGTTGAGCTCCAGGGTGTACGGGAGCGGCATCGCCGCTTCCCCGGCGAGGTCGTCCACGCGCACGGTGTCCGCCAGGGCGGCCTGTGTCTCGTCGGCCTCGCCCAGGCGGCCCAGGTAGTTGAAGCCGATCTGGGGCTCGGCGTGGGCGGCCAGTTCGGGGGCCGTCTCGGGGTTGAGGTGGCGCAGCAGTCCGTAACCGATGCCCTTGTCGGGGATGGCGCGCAGCTGCTCCTTGACCCGCTTGACGGCGGTGCCGACGGCGGGGCCGCCCGAGCGGAGTTCACCGGCGGGCGCGGCGCCCGGGTCGATGGCGACCGGGTAGAGGCTGGTGAACCAGCCGACCGTACGGGACAGGTCGATGCCGTCCGCGATCTCCTCGCGCCCGTGGCCCTCCAGGCCCACCAGTACGGCGGAGCCCTCGCCCCGTCCGCGCTCCTCGCGCCAGCGCGCCACGGCGATGGCCAGTGCGGTGAGCAGCGTCTCGTCGGGCCCGGTGCGGAACCGCTCGGACACCCGGCCCAGCAGGGTCTCGGTGACCTCGGCGGGGAGCACCGCGGTCAGCTTGCGGCCCACTCCCGCCACGTCGCGCGCGGGGTCGGGCCTGCGGTCGGCGAGGACCGGGTCGGGGGTGGCCAGGACGGAGCGCCACAGCTCCAGTTCGGCTGTCCGCTCCGGCGCCGCGGCCTGCTCCGCCAGCACCCGTGACCAGTGCGCGAAGGAGGTGCCGACGGGGTCGAGCTCGATCCTGGCGCCCGTGCCCACGGCAGTGACGGCGGTGATGGCCGTTTCCAGGTCCGGCAGGAGGATGCGCCACGACACTCCGTCGACCGCCAGGTGGTGGACGGCGATCGCGAGGTGCCCATCGGCGCCCGGGCCCGCGTCGAACCAGACCGCCTGGACGATCCGGCCCTGCTCGGGGGCGAGCCGGGCGGTCGCATCGCGGACCGTTTCGCCGGCCGCTCCATCGGTGGCGGGGCCCGCCACGCGCAGCAGGCAGTCCCCGGCGCGCACCGAGCCCTTGGCGCCGGTCTCCAGGCTCCAGTCGCCGCGCTCGTCGCGCTTGAGGCGCAGGCGCAGTGCGTCGTGGTGGTCGAGCAGTGCCTGGAGCGCCTGCTGGAGCTGGGTTTCGGTGAGTCCGGCCGGGACCGGGACCGTCATGGTCTGGTTGAAGGTGTCGACCGGGCCGCCCAGGGCGCGCTGCCAGTGCATGATCGGGGTGAGGTTCACCGGGCCCACGCCGTCGTCGGCGTGGGTGACGGCCGGTTCGGGGGTTCTGGCGAGTGCGGCGAGCCGGGCGACGGTGCGGTGTTCGAAGACCTCCCGCAGGCTGAGCGGGATGCCCGCGGTGCGGGCGCGGTGGGCGAGCTGGATCGAGGAGATGCTGTCGCCGCCACGCTCGAAGAAGTTCTCGTGAATGCCGATCTCCTCGACGCCCAGCACCTCGGCGAAGAGTCCGGCCAGCAGCCGCTCCCGCTCGTCGCGGGGCTCCTGGCCGCCCTGCGCCACCGGCTCGGCCTGCTGGGCCCCGGGGGCGTCCAGCGGTTCGGCAGGGAGCCGTACGAGCAGTTCGCGCTGGGCTTCGGTGAGCACGGTCAGCTCGCCCACGGGGAGTTCGGGACGCGTGGCGAACGCCCGCAGCACCCCGACGAAGGCGTCGAGGAGGGCCCGTACCGCGTCCTTGTCGAAGAGGTCGGGCCGGTAGTCCAGCCGGAACGTCAGCTCGTCGCCGCGGAGTGCGCCCTCCAGGCTGAGCGGGTAGTGCGTGGCGTCCGCGGTGGTCGCCGCGACCGCGCCGATCCCCTCGGCCGCGTCGGACAGGGAGTCGGTGTCCACCGGGTAGTTCTCGAAGATCGCCATGACGTCGAAGAGCGGGCCCCGGCCGACGGCGCGCTGGATCTCCGTCAGACCGAGGTACTTGTACGGGAGGAGCTGGGTCTGCTCGTCCAGGAGCGCCCGGACGTTGTCGCCCAGCGACCGGTCCTTCGCCAGCCTCACCCGTACCGGCAGGGTGTTGATGAACATGCCCACCATGGACTCGACGCCGGTCAGCTCCGGCGGGCGGCCCGACACGGTCTCGCCGAAGACGACGTCGTCGCTCCCCGTCAGCTGGGAGAGCACGATGCCCCAGGCCGTCTGGATGACGCTGTTGGCGGTGGTGCCCAGTGCCCTGGCCCGGGCGACGAACTCCCGGGTAAGCTCGGCCGGTACGTGCTCCAGCAGTGTCTCGGGCAGGGTTGCCACCCCGGCCCTGCCCTCGGGGGTGACCAGGCTCGGGCGCTCGAGTCCCGCCAGGGCGCGGTTCCAGGCGGCCGTAGCCTCGGTGCGGTCCTGGCGGGCCAGCCAGCCGAGGTACTCGCGGTAGGAGATCACCGGGGGCAGCCCCGACTCGTCGCCGCCGTGGGTGTAGAGGTGCATGAGCTCGCTGAGGACGAGCGGCATCGACCAGCCGTCCAGCAGGATGTGATGGGCCGTCATCACGAAGCGGTACTCGTCGTCGGCGAGCCGCACCAGGGTGAACCGCAGCGGCGGCTTGGCGAGGTCGAAGCCGCGGGCCCGGTCCGCGTCCAGCAGCCGGGTCAGTTCCTCGCCGCGGCGGGCCTCGGGCACGGCGGTCAGGTCGTGCTCGGCCCACTCGGGTTCGGCGTGGTGCAGCACGACCTGGACCGGCTCGCCCGACTTGCGGTTGCGGAAGCTCACCCGCAGGTTGTCGTGGCGGCGCAGGATCGCCCGCGCCGCCTCGTGCAGGCTCTCGGCCCCGACCGCGCGGCGCAGGTCGAGCGCCATCTGGATCACATAGACATCGGTGCCCGACTCGTCGTGCAGGGCATGGAAGAACATGCCCTGCTGGAGTGGGGAGAGCGGCCACACATCCGCAAAACCGCGCTTGGTCACTTCGCTGTTTCCTCTCATCAGCTCAGGTCGCTCTCGAAGTCGTCGATCTCGTCCTGCGACAGGGCGAGCAGCGAGAGGTCGGAAGGGGTGAGGCCGCCGGCCTCGGGCCGCTCGGCGTGGTCGACCAGGGAGCGGAGCGCTTCGAACCAGAGGTCCGCCATCTCCCGGACGTCCCGCTCGGCGAAGAGTTCGCCGGGCCAGGACCAGACCGCCACCAGGTGCGGCCCGTCGGGCCTGTCCTGGCAGACGGCGTTGGCCGACAGGGCGTGCGCCAGGGGCTTGTCGGCCGCGCTGCCGCCGCCCAGGGTCTCGGTGGCCTCCGGGGGCGCGCCCCAGTCCTCGGCCGCCGTGGCCCTCTCGTCGACGGCGTCGAACCTGCCCAGGTAGTTGAAGCCGATCTGCGGCTCCGGGTGCCCGGCGAGCTCGCCCGCGGTCTCGGGGTTGAGGTGGCGCAGCAGCCCGTAGCCGATGCCCTTGTCGGGGATGGCGCGCAGCCGCTCCTTGACGCGCTTGAGCGCCGTACCGGCGTCCTGTCCGCCGCTCCAGACGTCGGAGCCCGTCAGGTCGCCGGGGTCGACGGCGGCCGGGTAGAGGCTGGTGAACCAGCCGACCGTGCGCGACAGGTCCACGCCGGGCAGGATCTCCTCGCGGCCATGGCCCTCCAGTGCGACCAGCACCGCGCTGCCCGCGTCGAGTCCGTGCTCGCCGCGCCACCGTCCGACCGCCAGGGCGAGACCGGTCAGCAGCACCTCGTCCACGCGCGCGTTGAAGAGCGCGGGGACCTTGCCGAGCAGCGGCTCCGTCACCTCGGGGGGCAGCGAGAGGTTCAGCTGGCGGGCGGTGCCGACGACGTCCCTGGTCCGGTCGAGCCTGCGGCCCGCGAGCGGCGGGTCGTCGGTCGCGGCGATCTCCCGCCACAGGTCGAGCTCACCGGTCCGCTCCGGGGCGAGCGCGGCCGATGTCAGCGCCTTGGACCAGCGGCGGAACGAGGTGCCCACCGGCTCCAGTTTCACCGTGTCGCCCGCGGTGACGGCCTGCCAGGCGGCCCTCAGGTCCTCCTGGACGATCCGCCAGGAGACCCCGTCGACCACGAGGTGGTGCACGACGAGCATCAGCCGGCCGTGCCGCTGGGGTCCCGCGTCGAGCCAGACGGCCCTGACCATCGCCCCGGTCTCCGGGTCGAGGGTCGCCCAGGCCCGCTCCTGTTCCGCGACGACCACGTCGATCAGCCCCTCCTGGGGGACGCCTGCGACGTCGACCCGGGTGATCAGGAGCGCTGCGTCGACCGAGCCCTTGGGCGCGATCTCCAGGGTCCGCCCGCCGCCTTCGGCGCTGCGCGCCAGGGTGGCCCGCAGGATGTCGTGGTGGTCCAGGAGCGCCTGGAGGGTGGCGGCGAGCGCCGACTCGTCGCAGCCGACGGGGAGTTGGAGCAGGTTGGCCTGGTGGACGGTCTGGGTGGGACCGCCCCGCTCCAGCAGGTCGAGCATGATCGGGGTGAGCGGCAGCTCGCCCACGGACTCCTCGGGCGACTCGGTGCCGCTCTCCTCCTCGTCGGCCTTGGCGATCCTGGCCAGTGCGCGGACCGTCTTGTGGGCGAACACGTCGCGCAGGCTGATGCTCAGGCCGCACTTGCGAGCCTGGCCCGCCAGCTGGATGGAGACGATGCTGTCGCCGCCCAGCTCGAAGAAGTCGTCGTCGAGACCGACCGATTCGACGCCCAGCACATCGGCGAAGATCCCGGCGAGCACCCGCTCGCGCTCCGCGGCGGAGCCCGGGTCCGCCGGGTCCCGGTCCGCCGGGGCGGCCTCGGTGTCCTGTGCCGTCGCCCTGGGCGTGGCCTCCTCCCTGCGTACGAGGGTGGGGAGCACCTCGGCGCCCCAGCGGACCAGGCCGTGGTCGTCGAGGGCGCCGACCGTGCGCGCCCCGTCGTCGGCGATCGCCGTGAGGATCCCGGCGAGACCCTCGACCAGCTCGCGTGCCCGCTCCCCGTCCAGCAGGTCGGGCCGGTAGCTGAGCCGCAGCAGCAGGTCGTCGCCGGAGAGTCCGGCGTCCAGCGTCAGCAGGTAGTGCGTGGCGTCGCTGCCCCGTACGTCGGTGATGCGCAGGGTGCTGGGGTCGGCGGCGGGCTCGTCGGACGCCGCGGCGCCGGGGGCGTTCTGGAACA
This sequence comes from Streptomyces sp. NPDC091287, assembly GCF_044768525.1. Taxonomy (NCBI): domain Bacteria; kingdom Bacillati; phylum Actinomycetota; class Actinomycetes; order Kitasatosporales; family Streptomycetaceae; genus Streptomyces; species Streptomyces sp. NPDC091287. The sequence goes on along the minus strand of NZ_JBIVUV010000008.1, from coordinate 66,022 downwards.
CCAGCAGCGTGTCGAAGAGTTCGCCGAGACCCGCGGTGCGCTGGAGGTCGACCAGCCGGACGGCCTGATGGTCCATCAGCTCCGTCTGGCGGTCCCGCAGCCGCACCAGCAGGTCGCGCACCGGCTCGTCGGCTTCGAGCGGCAGGCGGACCGGGAGCGTGTTGATGAACAGGCCCACCATCCGCTCCACCCCTGCGACTTCCGCGGGGCGGCCCGAGACAGTCGCCCCGAACACCACGTCGTCGCTGCCCGTGACCCGGCTGAGCAGCAGCGCCCACGCGGCCTGGACCACGGTGTTGAGGGTCACTCCGAGTTCGCCCGCGAGTGCGCCGAGCCGTCCGGCCACCCGCTGGTCGACGCCGCCCATGTGCCGGGCGGGCAGTACGGCCGTGCGGTCCGGGTCGGCCGGGGCCAGCAGGGTCGGCGCGGCCAGACCCGCGAGCTCGCGCTCCCAGGCCAGGGCCGCGGCCCGCGGGTCGCGGCCCGCCAGCCAGCTCAGGTAGTCCCGGTAGGGGGTGGCGGGCTCCAGTGCGCCCGGGTCGCCCCCCGCCGCGTACAGCCGCATCAGCTCGTCGAGCACGATCGGGCCCGACCAGCCGTCCAGGAGCAGGTGGTGGTGGGTGAGCAGCAGGTGGTGCGCGCGCTCGCCGAGCCGTACCAGGGTGGCGCGGACCAGCGGGGGCGCGGTGAGGTCGAAGCCGCGCGCGGCCTCGGCGGCCATCATCGACGTGAGCTCCGCCTCGCGGGCGTCCTCGTCGAGCCCGCTCAGGTCGAGCTCCTGCCACCGGGGCTCGATCGCGTCCGGTACGAGCTGTACCGGCTTGGCGAGGCCCTCGTGGAGGAACCCGGCCCGCAGGTTCTCGTGCCGGACGAACAGCGCCGCGAGGGAGCCGCGCAGTACGGCCGGGTCGAGCGGGCCTTCGAGGCCGACGCCCATCTGGGTGGTGTAGACGTCGACGCCGTCCCGGTCGTAGAGGGAGTGGAAGAACAGCCCCTCCTGGAGCGGGGAGAGCGGCAGGACGTCGAATCCGCCCGGCTGCCTCGCCTCCAGCAGCTCGACCTCCTGCTGGTCGAGGTCGACCAGCGGGAAGTCCGAAGGGGTGTGCCCGCCCGAGCCGGGCTCGGCGGCGTGTGCGGCGAGTGCGGCCAGGGCCCGGCGCCAGGTGGCGGCCAGGTCCTCGATGTCCTCGGCGCCGAAGAGCGCGTCGGGCCAGGTCCAGCGGGCGAACAGATGGGGTCCGTCCGCGTGGTCCCTGGTGGACAGGTTCACCTCGATGGGGTGGCCGACCGGGGTGTCGGGGTGGTCGCTGTTGCCCGCGAGCTCCGTGCCGGTGATGTCCCAGGCGGTGGCCTCGCCGGGCTCCGACGCGTCGAACCTGCCCAGGTAGTTGAAGAGCACCTGGGGCGCGGGGTGGCGGGCGAGCAGCGGCACGGTCTGCGGGTTGAGGTGGCGCAGCAGGCCGTAGCCGAGCCCCTTGTCGGGGATGGCGGCCAGCTGCTCCTTGATCCGCTTGAGCGCCGCGCCGGCCTCGGGGCCGCCCGCGAGCGCCTGCTCCCAGTCGGTGACCCCGGGGGCCAGCCGCACCGGCGACATGGCGCTGAACCAGCCGACGGTACGGGAGAGGTCGGTGTCGCCGAGCTCCTGGCGCCCGTGGCCCTCCAGACCGATGAGCGCGCCGGATGCCGGGGTACGGCCGTGCCGGGCCCGCCAGTCGCCCAGTGCCAGGGTGAGGGCGGTGAGCAGCACTTCGTTGACGCCCGTGCCGAACTGCGCGGGCACGGCGGTGAGCAGCGGCCTGGTCTCCTCGACGGTCAGGTTCAGCTCCACGCTGCGGACCGTGGCGCTGACGTCCCGCCTGGGGTCCAGCGGGCTCTCGGAGAGCAGCGGGTCGGGCCCGGCGAGCACATCGGTCCAGACCGCCACCTCCTCGACGCGCTCCGCCGTGGTGGCCTCGGCGACCAGCCGTTCCGCCCACTCGCGGTAGGTGGTGCCCACTGGCTGGAGGCTGGGGGTGTGCCCTGCGGCGAGCGCCTCCCAGGCTTCCCTCAGATCGGGCAGGAGGATGCGCCAGGAGACGCCGTCGACGGCGAGGTGGTGCACGACGAGCAGCAGGTGGTGCGTGCCGCCGGGCCCTCCGTCGTACCAGACGGCGCGCAGGATCGTGCCCTCTTCGGGGGCGAGCGCGGCCTGGGCCGCCGCCTCGTGCTCCCGGACGGCCGCGGTGAACGCGTCGCCCGTCAGGCCCCGGACGTCGGCCCGGGTGAGCAGGGCGGCCGCGTCGGCCTCGGCCCTGGGCAGCGCCTCAAGGTTCCACACCTGTCCGCCGACCCTGCGGGTGAGGCGCAGCCGCAGCGCGTCGTGGTGGTCCAGGAGCGCCTGGAGGGCGCCGGTGAGGGTCGCCTCCTCGGTGTCGTCGGGGAGGCGCACCATCACTTCCTGGTGGAAGCGGTCCACGGGGCCGCCGCGCTCGCGCCACCAGTTGACCACCGGGGTGAGCGGGATCTCGCCGATGCCGGCGTCCGATGCGGCCGCCTGCGGGGTTGCGTCCGCCGCGGTGGTCGCCGCGGCTGCGAGCTCCTGCACGGTGCGGTGGCGCAGCACGTCGGCGGCGCTGAACACCAGGCCCGCCTGGCGGGCCCGGCTCACCAGCTGGATGGAGACGATGCTGTCGCCGCCCAGCTCGAAGAAGCTGTCGTCGATGCTGACGCCGCTGACTCCGAGCAGGTCCCCGATGAGCTCGCAGAGCGTCTGCTCCTTGGCATCGCGGGGGGCCTGGCCGTCGGGCGTGCCGCCGAGCTCCGGCTTGGGCAGTGCCTTGCGGTCGACCTTGCCGTTGGTGTTCACCGGCAGTTCGTCCAGGGTGACGAAGACCGCGGGCACCAGGTAGTCGGGCAGCCGCTCGGCCAGGTACGTGCGAAGGGTCCCCTCTCCCGCGCCGGTGCCCTGACTCGGCACGACATAGGCGACCAGCTGCTTGAGGCCGGGTACGTCCTCGCGGACGAGCACCGCGGTCATGGCGACATCGGGGTGCATGCCGAGCGCGGCCTCGATCTCGCCCAGCTCGATGCGGTAGCCACGGATCTTGACCTGGTTGTCGGCGCGGCCGACGAACTCCAGGTCGCCGTCCGCGTTCCAGCGCACCATGTCGCCGGTGCGGTAGAGGCGTTCGCCGGGTCCGCCGAACGGGTCGGCGACGAAGCGCTCCGCGGTGAGGTCAGGGCGGTTGAGATAGCCGCGGGCCAGCCCCGCACCGGCCAGGTACAGCTCGCCGACCGCCCCGGCCGGGACCGGGTGCAGCAGCTCGTCGAGCACATAGACCCGGGTGTTGCGCAGGGGCCTGCCGATCGGCAGGTGGACGGTGCCGCTCGCCTGGCGGCTCATGGTGGCGCACACGGTGCTCTCGCTGGGACCGTACGAATTGATCATGCGGCGGCCCCCGGACCAGCGCTCGACCAGCTCGGGCGGGCAGACCTCGCCTCCGACGCTGAACGAGCGCAGGGTGGGCAGTTCGCGCTCGGGCACGGTGCCCAGGACGCCGACCGGGAACATCGCGTGGGTGACGCTGTGGTCCTCGATGAGCTTGATCACTTCCTCGCCCAGGGGCACCTTCTGGTCCGGGGCGAGGACCAGGACCGCGCCGGGGACCAGCGCCATGGCGATCTCGGCCATCGAGACGTCGAAGCTCGGCGATATCGCCTGGAGCACCTTGCTGCCCGCATCGACGTCCAGGTTCTCGACGTGCGAGTCGGCCATGCTCTCGATGCCCTGGTGGGTGATCACGACGCCCTTGGGGCGGCCCGTGGAACCCGAGGTGAAGACGATGTAGGCCGGGTGGTTCAGGTGCAGCGGCGCGGTGCGGTCCGCGTCGGCCGGGTCGTGGGTCACGGCGGCCGCGAGGGTCTCGCGGGTGGCGGGCTCGTCGGCGACGAGCAGTTCCCCGATCCCCGCGTCGCGCAGTGCGGGGGCCACGGCGGAGGTGGCGAGCACCAGTTCGGGGCGGGCCTCGTCGACGATGTACGCGATGCGCTCGGCCGGGAGCCCCGGGTCGAGCGGCAGCAGCACCGCCCCTGACTTGAACACGCCGAACAGCGCGGCCAGCCATTCGATGGAGCGCGGGATGGAGACGGCGACGACCCGTTCGGGCCCGGCGCCGTGTGCGATGAGGGTGTGCGCCCAGCGATTGGCCCGCTCGTTGAGCTCGGCGTAGCTGAGCCGCTCGGACCCGGCTTCCACGGCGATGTGATCGGGCTGGGCCGCGGCCCTGGCCTCGAAGAGCTCGGCCAGGGTGCTGACCCGCTTGGGGTCGGCGGTGTCGTTGCGCTCGATCAGGAGCAGGTTCCGATCGGCAGCGGTGAGCGTGTCGACGGCCCCGATGCGCTGCGCCGGGTCGGCGGCCACGGCCTGGAGGAATCCGGCGAGCCGGCTGGAAAGCGCCTCGACGGTGCCCTGGTCGAAGAGTTCGGTGCGGTAGCTGAACTGGCCCTTCAGCCCGGCGGGCGAGCCGTCGGCGGTGAACTCCTCGCCCAGTTCGAGACCGAGGTCGGCCTTGGCGGCCGTGAGCTCGAAGTCGGCCGCGCTCGCGGTGAGTCCGGGCAGTTCGAGCCGGGGCAGCGTGTTGTTCTGGAAGGCCAGGAACACCTGGGAGAGCGGGGTGTGCGCCAGGGACCGCTCGGGGCTGAGCGCGTCCACCAGCAGTTCGAAGGGGATGTCCTGGTGGGCGTAGGCCGCCAGGTCCGTCTCCCTGACCCGGCCGAGGAGTTCGGCGAAGGTCGGGTCCTGTGAGGTGTCGGTGCGCAGCACCAGGGTGTTCACGAAGAACCCGACGACGTCCTCCAGCGCGCCGTCCGCGCGGCCCGCGACGGCGGTGCTGATGGGGATGTCGGTGCCGGATCCCAGCTTGGTGAGCAGGCTCGCGAAGGCCGCCTGGATCACCATGAACAGGCTGGTCTGATGGGTCCTGGCCAGCGCGGCGAGCGCCGCGTGCAGTTCGCCGCCCACGGAGAACGTGACGGTGGCGCCCTCGGGGCTCATCTCGTTCGGCCTGGGCCGGTCGGTGGGGAGTTCCAGTACGGCGGGCGCACCGGCCAGCGTCTGCTCCCAGAAGCCCAGTTGACGAGCGGTCAGGGACTGCGGGTCCTTGCCGTCGCCCAGCAGCTCCTGCTGCCACAGCGTGTAGTCGGCGTACTGGACGGGCAGCGGCGCGAAGGCCGGGGCCCGGCCGGCCTGCCGGGCGGCGTAGGCGGTGGAGAGGTCGCGGGCGAGCGGGACGTTCGACCAGCCGTCGGACGCGATGTGGTGGACGTTGAGCAGCAGGACGTGCTCGGTCTGCGAAATCTCGAACAGGGTTGCCTTCAGGGGCAGTTCGACCGCGAGGTCGAAGCCCTGGCGGGCGGCCGAGCGCAGGGCGTCGGGGAGGCCCGCCTCGTCGGTGCGGACGGCATCGAGGGGCACGTGCGCGTCGGCGACGACGACGATCTCCTGGCGCGGTCTGCCCCCGGTGTCCGGGTAGCGGGTGCGCAGCACCTCGTGGCGGGCCACGACGTCGGCGACGGCCGCCGTGAGGGCCGTGCGGTCCAGCGTGCCGCTGAGCCGGATGCCGATGGGGATGTTGTACGTCCCCGAGGGGCCCTCGACCTTGCCGAGGAACCACAGCCGCCGCTGGGAGAAGGAGAGCAGGATCTCGTCGGGCCTCACCCGCGCGGCGAGTTCGGGCCGTGCCGAGTCGCCGGGGGTGACCTGGGCGGCGAGCAGCGCGGGCGTGGGTGCCTCGAAGACGGCGCGCACGTCGACCTCGGCGCTGAAGGCCGCACGGATCCGGCTGAGCAGGCGCACCGCGCTGAGCGAGTTGCCGCCGAGCTCGAAGAAGTTGTCGTCGACGCCGATGCCTGGCCGGTCGAGGACCTGGGCGAACAGCCCGCAGACGATCTCCTCCTGCGGGGTGCGCGGCGCCCTGTTCGCCGTCGCGGACGTGAACTCCGGCTCGGGCAGGGCGGCCCGGTCGAGCTTGCCGTTGACGGTCAGCGGCAGCGCGTCCAGCACCACGAAGGCCTCGGGGACCAGGTAGCCGGGGAGCGCGGCGGCCAGCGGCTCGCGCACGGCCGCCGCGTCCAGCGCCACTCCGTCCGCCGGGACCACGTACGCCACCAGGCGCTTGCCGTCCTGGCCGCCGTCGCGGACGACCACGGCCTGGGCGGCGACGGACGGCAGGGCTGCGACGGCCGCCGTGACCTCTCCGAGCTCGATGCGGTGGCCGCGTACCTTCACCTGGTCGTCGGCGCGGCCGACGAACACCAGCTCGCCGCCCGCCAGCCGGCGCGCCACGTCGCCGGTGCGGTACATCCGCTCCCCCGCGGGGCCGTACGGGTCGGCGGTGAACCGCTCCGCGGTGAGCGCGGCGCGGCCCAGGTAGCCGCGGGCCAGGCAGGGGCCCGCGAGATAGAGCTCTCCCGGCACGCCTTCGGGCACCGGGCGCAGCGCGGCGTCCAGGACGTAGGCGCGGACGTTGCCCTGCGGGCGACCCATCGGGACGGGGCCCGCGGGGAGTTCGTCGCCGGGGGCGATGCGGTGCTCGGTGACGTTGACCGTGGCCTCGGTGGGGCCGTACACGTTCCAGACGGTCGCGTCGGGGTGCCGCTCGCGCCAGGCCGCGACGGCCTCGCCGAGCAACGCCTCGCCGCCCAGGAGGAGTTCGGTTCCGGGGGAGTAAGCGGCGGGCAGCGCGGCCAGCGACGGCAGATGGCTCGGGGTCGCCTTCATGAAGGTGACCGGGGTGGTGGCGAGCCGTGCCGCCACCTCGGGGTCCTCCTCCAGCGGTGCGATCAGCACGGTGCCGCCCGCGGTGAGAGGGGTGTACAGCGCGGTGACCGTGAGGTCGAAGGAGAGCGGCGAGTGCACCAGGGCGAGCCCCGAGGCCGCCGGGTAGGCGGACTTGGTCCACTCCAGGTAGTCCACGACCGAGCCGTGGGTCACCACGACGCCCTTGGGGCGCCCGGTGGAACCCGAGGTGTAGATGACGTACGCCGGGTGCTGCGGGGCAAGGGTGGGGACCGGGTTGTGCGGGGGCTGCTCCGCGATCCTGGCGGCGACCGCGGCGTCGTCCACGACGATCCGCTCGATGTCCGTATCGGGCAGGTTCGCCGCGACCGCACGCTGGGTGACGAGCAGCAGGGGCGCCGCGTCGCCCAGCAGGTAGGCGATGCGCTCCGCCGGGTAGGCGGGGTCGACCGGGACGTACGCCGCACCGGACTTGAGGACGGCGAGCAGCGCCACGACCTGGTCGGCCGAGCGTTCCATGGCCACCGCGACCAGCGTCTCGGGGGCCGCGCCCCGGTCGATCAGCGTGTGGGCGAGCCGGTTGGCGCGCTCGCCCAGCTCCGCGTACGTGTACGCGGTGACGCCGTCCACGAGGGCGATCGCGTCCGGGGTGCGGGCGGCCTGGGCCTCGATCAGCCCGGGCACCACCGCTCCCGACGCGGGCACGGCCGTGCCGGCCGAGCCGGTGGTGAGCCGCCGCGTCTCGGTGTCGTCCAGCAGGGCGACCCTGCCGACCGGGGTGTGCGGGGCGTGGACCAATGCCTTTAGTACGCCGCGCAGTTGGCGGGTGGCGGGGGTCACGAGCCCGGTGTCCAGCAGATCGGAGCGGTAGTACCAGTTGAGGACCATCCGCTGCTCGTCCTGCATCACCACCATGCCCAGCGGGTAGTGGTTGTCGCCCTTGGTGTCCACTTCGGACAGGGCCAGGCCGTGCACCCGGTCGCGGGCACCGGGGTCGTCGGGGAAGTTCTCGAAGACCACGGCGGTGTCGAAGAGCGTGGGGAGCCCGGCGATCCGCTGGAGGTCGGCGAGGCCCAGATAGTGGTGGGCCAGCAGTTCCACGCGCTGTTCCTGAACCCGGGTGAGGGTGTCGAGCAGGGAGACATCGGGCCGGACGCGGACCCGGACCGGCACGGTGTTGCTGAACAGACCGACCATCGACTCCACGCCGGGCAGTTCGCCGGGGCGGCCCGATACCGTCTCTCCGAAGAGCACGTCGTCACGGCCGGTGAGCTGGGCCAGGACGATGCCCCAGGCGCCCTGCACCACCGCGTTGAGGGTGAGGCCGTGGGTGCGGGCCGCGCGGGTGAGCTCCGCGGTGAGCTCGGCGGGCAGTTCGTCCACGATGCGCCCGGGCAGGGCGGCGGCGTGACCCGCCGCGCCGGGGGCGATCAGCGTCGGCTCGTCGATGCCGGCGAGCGCGGTGCGCCAGGCGGCCTCGGCGGCGGGCTTGTCCTGGTCGGCGAGCCAGCCCAGGTAGTTCTTGTACGGGACGACCTCGGGCAGGTGCGAGGCGTCGCCCCCGCTCCCGTACAGGGCGAAGAGCTCGCCCGAGAGGACCGGCGCCGACCAGCCGTCGAGGAGCAGGTGGTGGGCGGCGAAGAGCAGCCGGTGGCGGTCGTCACCGAGCTTGATCAGGGTGAAGCGCAGCAGCGGCGGGTGCTCGGGGTCGAAGCGCCTGGACCGCTCCTGGACCAGCAGCCGGTCCAGCTCCTGCTGCTGCTCCGCATCCTGAAGGTGACTCAGATCAATCTCGTTCCACGGGCGTTCGACCTTGGAGGGGATCAGCTGGACGGGTGCGCCTTCGCTGGTGCGGTGGAAGGAGGCGCGCAGGCTGGCGTGGCGCTCCAGGAGCCCCGCGACGGCGGCGCGCAGCGCGTCGGTGTCCAGCGTCCCGTGCACGTCCAGGGCGAGCCGGGTGATGTAGACGTCCTCGGCGTGCTGGTCGTACTCGGTGTGGAAGAGCAGGCCCTCCTGGAGCGGGGAGAGCGGCAGCACGTCGGTCAGGTGCGGCTGCGCCCGCTCCAGCCGGTCGATCTCCGGCTGGGTCAGGGAGACGAGGGTCAGGTCGGAGGGGACGAGCCCGCCGCCTTCGGCCCGCTCGGCGCGCTCCACGAGGGTGCGCAGCGCGGCGAACCACGCCTCGGCGAGGGCGCGCACCTCGTCCTCGGTGAGGAGTTCGCCCGGCCAGGTCCAGGTGGCGGTGAGCCGGGGCCCTTCGCTGTAGGTCTCGGTGACCGCGTTGGCGGTGAGGGTGTACGGCAGCGGGGTGGCCGCATCGGCGCCGCCGCCGAGCGCGCTGTCGATGCCGTCGTCGTCGGCCGCGCCGATGCGGCCCAGGTAGTTGAAGCCGATCTGCGGCTCGGCGAACTTGGCGAGGGTGACGGCGGTGCGCGGGTTGAGGTGGCGCAGCAGTCCGTAGCCGATGCCGTTGTCGGGGATGGCCCGCAGCTGTTCCTTGACCGCCTTGAGCGCGGCGACCGGGTCGGCTCCCGGTGTGCCCGGGTCGAGCCGCACCGGGTAGAGGCTGGTGAACCAGCCGACGGTGCGGGACAGGTCGGCGTCCGGGAGGATGTCCTCGCGGCCGTGTCCCTCCAGGCCGACGAGCACGGACGACGCGTCGCCGCGGCCGGTGGTGCGGCGCCAGTCGACGACGGCGACGGCGAGGGCGCTCAGCAGCACGTCGTTGATCTGCGCGTGGTACGCGGCCGGGACCCGGCCGAGCAGTGGCTCGGTCACATCGGCGGGGAGCCGCAGGGTGAGGTGGCCGGCCGTCGCGAGGGTGTCGCGCTCCTGGTCCAGCGGGCGGACGGTGAGCTGCGGGTCGGGGCCCGACAGGATCTCGCGCCACAGCGGGAGTTCACGGATCCGGTCGGGCTCGTTCGCGGCCGCGGTGAGGTGCTGGGCCCAGCGGCGGAAGGAGGTGCCGGTGGGCTCGGGGGTGAACACGGCGCCCTCGGCTGCCGCTTGGAGTGCGGCGGTGAGCTCGGGCAGCAGGATGCGCCAGGAGACACCGTCCACCGAGAGGTGGTGGATGGTCAGCAGGAGGCGGCCGGGCTCGGTGGTGCCCGCGTCGAACCAGACGGCCTGCACCATCCTGCCGCGCTCGGGGGCGAGCCTGCGCTGGGCAGCAACGGCCTCCTGGCCGATGCGCTCGCGCAGGGCGTCCGTCCCCAGGCCCGCGACGTCCACGCGGTGCAGGGATTCGGCGGCGGGCACGGTGCGCGGCGGGGTGACCTCCAGGGTCCACTCACCGATGTCCTCGATGCGGGTGAGCCTGAGGCGCAGCGCGTCGTGGTGGTCGATGAGGGTCTGGAGCACGGAAGTGATGCGGGGCGCGTCGAGCCCTGCGGGCACCGGCACCGGCATGGCCTGGTTGAACTGGCTGAACTGGTCGCCGGGCCCGGTGTGTTCGCTGAACCAGTGGATGATCGGGGTGAGCGGCACGCCGCCGACGCCGTCGGTGGGGGCGGGCGCGGCAGCCCTGCGGTCGCGGGCCTTGCCCTCCTGGACGACGGGGGCGAGCGCTTGAACGGTCTTGTGGGTGAACACGTCGCGGGGGGTGAGGCGCAGTCCGGCCTTGCGGGCGCGGCTGATCAGCTGGATGGAGGCGATGCTGTCGCCGCCGAGCTCGAAGAAGCTCTGGTCGACGCCGACTTCGTCGAGGCCGAGCACTTCGGCGAAGAGCTTGCACAGCTGCTCCTCGCGGGGCGTGCTGGGCGCCTTGCCCGGCTCTGCACCGAGCTGCGGCACCGGCAGGGCCTTGCGGTCGAGCTTGCCGTTGACCATCAGCGGCAGTGCGTCGAGTACGAGGACGGTGCCGGGCACCATGTACTCGGGCAGCCGCTCGGCGACGTGGCGGCGCAGTGCTTCGGTGTCGGTGCTCCGCCCCGTCGTCGGCACGACGTAGCCGACGAGCGTCTTCACGCCCGGCTGGGTCTCGTGGACCGCCACGGCCGCGGTGTCGACGTCCGCGTGGGCGGCGAGGGCGCTCTCGATCTCGCCGAGCTCGATGCGGAAGCCGCGTACCTTCACCTGGTCGTCGGCGCGGCCCACGAACTCCAGCTGTCCTTCGGCGCCCAGGCGCACCACGTCGCCCGTGCGGTACATGCGCTCGCCCGGCGTACCGAAGGGGCTGGCGACGAAGCGTTCGGACGTGAGCCCGGCCCGCCGCAGATAGCCCCTGGCCAGGCCGGGTCCTGCCACATAGAGCTCGCCCGCGACACCGGGGGCCACCAGGCGCAGCGCGCCGTCCAGGACGTAGGCGCGGGTGTCGGTCACCGGGGTGCCGATCGGCGGGACGCCGCCCGGGGTGAGCGGGGTGCTGATCGAGACGGCGACCGTCGACTCGGTGGGGCCGTACGCGTTGACCATGCGCCGCCCCGGCGCCCACCGCTCGACGAGTTCGGCCGAGCAGGCGTCGCCGCCCACGATCAGGCAGCGGAAGCCGGGCAGTTCGCCGGCCGGGACGCCGGCGAGGGCGGCGGGCGGGATCAGGGCGTGGCTGACCCCGCGGTCGGCGATGACCTCGGCCAGCGGCTCGCCCGCCAGCGGGCCCGGGTCGGGCACGACGAGCGCGGCGCCCGATGTGAGCGTCATGCACAGTTCGAGCACGGACGCGTCGAAGCTCGGTGAGGAGAACTGGAGCACGCGGCTGTGCTCGTCCACCGCGAACCGCTCGCGCTCGGTGGCAGCGAACGCGGCAAGGCCCGCGTGGGTCACCACGACGCCCTTGGGGACGCCGGTGGAGCCCGAGGTATAGATGACGTACGCGGGGGAGGTCACGGACGGTGCTCCCGTGACCGGGGCGCCTGGACCGTCCCACGGCTCGTCGACGAGGACGACGGCCATGCCGTCGACCGCGGGCACCGCGGGCCGGTAGGCAGCCGTCGTCAGCACCGCCGCGGGCCGCGCGTCGCGGAACACGAAGCCGATCCGCTCGGCCGGGTAGTCGGGGTCGACCGGCAGGTAGGCGGCCCCGGCCTTCTGTACGGCGAGCGAGGCCACCACGGACTCCACGGAGCGGCCGAGGACCAGTGCCACGACCTGCTCGGGGCCGACGCCCAGCGCGGCCAGCCGCCCGGCGAGCGCATCGGTGCGCTCGTCGAGTTCGGCGTAGGTCAGCGAGGTCTCGGCGGACTCCACCGCGACCGCGTCCGGGGTGCGGGCCACCTGGGCGGCGAACAGCTCGGGGAAGGTCGCGGCCTCGACGCTCGGGCCTGCGCCGTTGGTCAGGGTGGCACGCTCGGTGTCCGTCAGCAGGTCGAGTGAGGCAACCGGCCGGTCAAGGTCCGCCGTCAGCGCTTCCAGCAGCCGCACCAGACGGCCGCCGATCACTTCCACCTGCTCCCGGTCGAACAGGTCGGGGCGGTAGTTGAGGACCAGGCGCAGCGTGCCCTCGTACACATGGGAGACCAGGCAGAGCGGGTAGTGGTTGGCGTCCAGGACGTCGAAGCCCTCGATCGTCAGGTCGCCCGCGAGATCGCGCAGGTCCTGGAGGTCGAAGGGGAAGTTCTCGAACGCCACGTAGGTGTCGAAGAGTTCGGGGTGTCCGGACAGCCGGTGGATGTCGCGCATCCCGGTGTGCTGGTGGGCCATCATCTCCAGGTGCTCGCCCTGGAGCCGGCCCAGCACCGAGCGCAGGGTGTCCCCGCTGGCCAGCCGTACCCGGACGGGAAGGCTGTTGATGAGCATGCCGACCATGCGCTCGACGCCGGGCACCTCGGGCGGCCGCCCTGAGACGACGGTGCCGAAGACCACGTCGGAGCGGCCGGTCAGCACGGAGAGCAGCAGCCCCCAGGAACCGTGCACGGCGCTGGAGAAGGTGAGGTCGCTGGAGCGCAGCCGGGCCGAGAGCGCGTCGGTGGCCTCGGCGGAGAGCTCGATGTGCAGCTGCTCGGGGTGGACGACGGCGCGTCCCGATTCGGCCTCAACGAGCCGGGTCGGGGCGTCGATGCCGGCCAGCGCGTCGCGCCAGGCGTTCTCCGCCGCGGCCTTGTCGAGCTTGGCGAGGTGCGCCAGGTGGTCCCTGAAGGGGGTGACCCTGGGCAGTGCGGCGGCGTCGGCCCCGTTCCCGTACAGCTCGAAGAGCTCGCCGAGGAGGACGGACGTGGACCAGCCGTCGAGCAGGATGTGGTGGAAGGTGCAGAGGAAGCGGTACGAGTCGTCGGTGAGCCGCAGCAGCTTGAACCGCATCAGCGGCGGGCGGGCGACGTCGAAGCGGTGGGCCTTCTCCTCGGCCTGGACGCGGTCGCGCTCGGCGATGCGCTCGGCCTCGCCGAGGCCGCGCAGGTCGGCCTCCTCCCAGGGCAGTTCGACCTCGCGGGCGACGGCCTGCACGGGGCGGCTCTGCTTGGGGTGCAGGAAGCCGACCCTGAGGTTGGCGTGCCTGCGCAGCAGTGCGTCGGCGGTGGCGCGGAGCAGGGTGGTGTCGAGGTCGCCGCCCAGGTCGAGGACGACCTGCACGGTGTAGACGTCGCTGCCGGTCTCGTCGTAGAGGGCGTGGAAGAGCAGCCCCTCCTGGAGCGGCGAAAGGGGCAGGATGTCCTCGGGACCCGACTTCTTCATTACAGCGTCCTCCACTCGTCTTCGAGCCCGTCGATCTCGTCTTGGGAAAGCTCCACCAGCGCCAGGTCCGACGGGGTGTAGCCGCCGGCGTCGGGGCGCTCGGCGTGTTCGGCCAGTACGCGCAGGGCGCGGAACCAGGTGTCCGCGAGCTCCCGTGCGTCGGCCACGGACAGCAGCCGGGCCGACCAGGTCCAGGTGGCGGTCAGCCGGGGGCCTTCGGGATGGTCCTGGACCACCGCGTTGATCTCCATGACATGGGAGAGGGGCAGGTCGGCGCCCTCGGCCAGGACTATGTCGGTCTCCTCGGCCGGGCCCCAGTCGGTGCCGGGCGCCGCGGCCCTGCCCAGGTAGTTGAAGAGCACGGGGGCCTCGGCGAGCCCGGCGAGCTTGGCCCCGGTCTGCGGGTCGATGTGGCGCAGCAGCCCGTACCCGATGCCGTCGCGCGGCACCGCCCGCAGCTGTTCCTTGACCGCGCGCAGGGCGTGGCCCGCGGCGGGTCCCGCGGCCCAGAGGGCCTCGCGGCCGGCCGCGTCGGTGACCCCGGTGTCGAGGCGGACGGGGTGGATCGTGGTGAACCAGCCGACCGTGCGGGAGAGGTCGAGGTCGTCGGTGAGCTGCTGACGGCCGTGGCCCTCCAGGTCGATGAGGGTGCCGTCGCCGAGCGGGTGGCCCCTGTGGTGGCGCCACTCGTCGACCGCCAGGGCGAGGGCGGCGATCAGCACCTCGTGGACGCGTGCGTTGAAGACCTCGGTGACCCGGTCGAGCAGCGGCAGGGTGTCCTCGGCCGAGAGGGTCTGGGTGAGGGCCCTGGCGCGGAACGCGGTGTCCCGCCCGGGGTCACGGGGCCGGGCGGTCAGGCCGGGCACGGGCAGCCTCAGGGTGTCGGCCCAGTAGTCGAGTTCGGCCGTGGTCGCGGCGTCGGCCGCGTGCTCGGTGAGGAGCGCGGCCCAGCGGCGCAGGGGGGTGCCGACCAGGTCGGGCGCGGGCTGTCCTCCTGCCGTTACGGCGTCCAGGGCGGCGCGCAGGTCGGGCAGCAGGATCTGCCAGGAGACGCCGTCCACGACGAGGTGGTGGGCGGCGACGAGCAGCCGTCCTGGGGCGTCGGGCCCGGCGTCGAACCAGACGAGCTGAATCATCGTGCCCGCCGCGGGGTCCAGTCGGCCCCAGGCCGCGCGCGCCTGACGTCCGATGGTGGTGCGCAGGGTTTCCGTGCCGAGTCCCGCGACGTCGACCCGGCTGACGAGGGCGTCGGCCCCGACACTGCCGCGTGCGGGGATCTCGTAGCGCCACGGCTCGCCGGGCGCGCCGCGCACCAGTCGGGTGCGGAGCGCGTCGTGGTGGTCGAGCAGGGCGCCGAGCGCCCGGGCGAGTTCGGCCTCGCCGATGGCGGGGGGCACCTGGAGCAGGGCGCTCTGGTGGAACGCGTCGACGGGGCCGCCGCGCTCTTCGAGCCAGCGCATGATCGGGGTGGCCGGGAGCTCGCCGGTACCCGCGTCGGTGTCGGTGGCGGTCTTGGGCCGCTCGACCGGGGCCGCGTTCGCGGCGTGGGCGGCGAGTGCGGCGACCGTCTTGAGTTCGAAGACGTCCTTGGGCCCGATGTCCAGGCCGCGTCTGCGGGCCCTGGCGACGAGCTGGATGGAGACGATGCTGTCGCCGCCGAGGGCGAAGAAGCTGTCGTGCAGGCCGATGGAGTCGACGCCCAGCACTTCGGCGAAGAGCCCGGTGATCTCTTCCTCCAGCGGGGTGCGCGCGTGCTCGCCGCCGTCGGACGCGCCGCCCGCGAACGCGGGTGCGGGCAGCGCCTTGCGGTCGAGTTTGCCGTTCGGGGTGAGCGGCAGTTCGGCCAGGACGACCACGGCAGCGGGCACCATGTAGGCGGGCAGCGGGCCCTCGGTGTGGGCGAGCACGTCGGCCGGGTCGATGCTCCGGCCTTCGGCCGCCACGACGTAGCCGACGAGCTGCCGGTGGCCGGGGCGGTCCTCACGGACGGTGGCCGCGGCCCTGGCCACGCCGGGGTGGCGGGCCAACACGGCCTCGATCTCGCCGAGTTCGATGCGGAAGCCGTTCAGCTTGACCTGGTCGTCGGCCCTGCCGAGGTACTCCAGCTGTCCGTCCTGGCGCCAGCGTCCGACGTCGCCCGTGCGGTACATGCGGGTGCCGGCGGGGCCGTACGGGTCGGCGACGAACCGCTCGGCGGTGAGGCCGGGGCGCTTCAGATAGCCGCGGGCGAGCTGGCTGCCGCCGATGAAGATCTCTCCGGGTACGCCCGGCGGGACCGGGCTCAGCGCCGGGTCCAGTACGTGGATCGTGGAGTTCCACATCGGGCGGCCGATGGGTACGGGGCCGCCGGGCGCGCTCTCGTCGGGGCCGATCCGGTACTCGACGCAGCCAACGGTGGCCTCGGTGGGTCCGTACTCGTTGATGACGGTGATGCCGGGCCGCTGGGCCCGCAGTTCGTCGATGACCTCGCCGATCAGCATCTCGCCGCCGACGACCAGTTCGCCGGTCGGGGAGAACTCCTCGGGCAGCACGCCGAGCAGCGCCAGATGGGAGGGGGTGGCCTTCAGGAAGGCGGGGCGCGGGGCGCCGCTGCCGGGGCCTTCGAGCGCGGTGACGCGGACCAGGCCGCCGGAGACCAGCGGGCCGTAGAGCGCGGTGACGGTCAGGTCGAAGGAGACCGGCGAGTGCAGCAGGGTGCTCTCGGTGACTGAGGGGTAGCGGCTGGTGGCGTACGCGAGGTAGACGGCGACAGAGCGGTGTGCCACGACGACGCCCTTGGGCAGGCCGGTCGAGCCCGATGTGTAGATAACGTAGGCGGGGTGGTCGAGGTGGAGCGGCCGGGTGCGGTCCGTGTCGCGCGGGTCGGTTCCGGGGGTGTGCCGCTGTTCGGTGACGTCCAGGACGGGGGTGCCCTGCGGCACGGAGTCACGGGTGCCCGGGGCCACGACGACCAGTGCGGGGGCGGAGTCGCCGAGCATGTGGGCGATGCGCTCGGCCGGGTAGTCGGGGTCGACCGGGACGTAGGCCGCGCCCGACTTGAGGACCGCGAGCAGCGCGACGACGAGGTCGGCCGAGCGGGGCAGCAGGACCGCGACGCGCTCCTCGGGTCCGGCTCCCGCGGCGATCAGGGCGTGGGCCAACTGGTTGGCGCGGGCGTTGAGTTGTGCGTACGAGAGGGTCGTGGCGCCCTCGGCGACGGCGGGGGCGTCGGGGGTGCGGGCGGCCTGGGCCTCGAAGAGGGCGGGCACGGGCGCCTGCGCCTCGACGGTCTCGGACGTGCCGAACTCCCCGAGGACCAGGGCGCGTTCGGCGTCGAAGAGCACGTCGATGTCGCTGATGTGCCGCTCGGGCACGGCGGTGAACGCCGCCAGGATCCGGATCAGCCGCTGGGCCATCGTTTCGATGGTGGCGCGGTCGAACAGGTCGGTGCTGTACTCCAGCCGGCCGGATATCCCGGCGGCGGCCTCGTGGCCGTGCGAGCGCTCGTCCAGGCCGAAGAGCAGGTCGATCTTGGTGACGCCGGGGTCCACCTGCTGCGGGGCCGCGGTGAGACCGGGCAGCTCCAGGGTGGCGTCGGCGGGCGTCTGCACGTCCATCATCACCTGGAACAGCGGGTTCCTGGCCAGCGAGCGCTCCGGGTTGAGCGCCTCGACCAGCCGCTCGAAGGGCACATCCTGGTGGGCGTGGGCGGCCAGCGACATCTCCCGGGAGCGGGCGATGAGTTCGCTGACGGTCGGGTTGCCCGTGAGGTCGTTGCGGAAGACCACGGTGTTCACGAAGCAGCCGACGAGGTGTTCCAGGCGGGCGTCGCCGCGCCCCGCGACGGCGCTGCCGAGCGGGATGTCGTCGCCCGCGCCGAGCTTGCCGAGCAGTACGGCGACGGCGCTCTGGAGCACCATGAACAGGCTCGCCCGGTGCGCTCTGCCCAGCTCGGTGAGCCGCTGGTGCAGTGCTGCGTCGATGTCGAAGCGGACGATGTCGCCGCGCTGGCTCAGCTCGCTGGGCCTGGGGCGGTCGACGGGCAGTTCCAGTTCGTCGGGGATGCCTGACAACGTCGCTGACCAGTAGGCGAGTTGGCGACCCAGGGGGCTGTTCGGGTCCTTGTCGTCGCCGAGCACCGACTGCTGCCAGAGCGTGTAGTCGGCGTACTGGACCGGCAGCGGTGCGAAGGCGGGCGGCTGCCCGGCCGCGCGCGCCGTGTAGGCGAGGCCGAGGTCACGGGCGAGGGGGGCCAGGGAGAGGCCGTCGCCGACGATGTGGTGGAGCACCACGAGCAGGACGTGGTCCTCGGGGCCGAGCACCAGCAGCCGGGGGCGTACGGCGAGTTCGGCGGTCAGGTCGAAGCCTTCGGCGACCACGGCGGCCACGTCGGCGTCGAGGGTCGCGGGGGTGGCGGGCCGCTCGGTGAGAACGACGCGGGCGGCCGCCGCTTCGGGGCTGAGGATCTGCTGGCGGGGGGTGCCGTCGGTCTCGGGGAAGGTGGTGCGCAGGCTCTCGTGGCGGGCCAGCACGTCCTGCAGCGAAGCGGCGAGCGCCGGGCGGTCCAGCTGTCCCGTGAGCCGCAGCGCGAGGCCCATGTTGTAGGCGCCGCTGGGCCCTTGGAGCCGGTTGACCAGCCAGAGCCGCTGCTGGGTGAGGGAGAGCGGGAGTTCGGCGGGGCGCGGGACGGGCTCCAGGACGCGGCGGCGCTCCGCGGTGCGCTCGATGTGCGCCACGAGTCCCGCGACGGTGGGCGCCTCAAAGACGGTACGGATCGAGAGTTCGGCGCCGAAGGACTCACGGATCTGGCCGAGCAGCTTGATCGCGGTCAGGGAGTGGCCGCCGCGCTCGAAGAAGTTGTCGTCGATGCCGATGCGGTCCGCCTTGAGCACGGTGGCCACCAGGGCGCAGAGCCGCTCCTCGGGCTCGGTGCGCGGGGCGCGGTATGCGGCGGGCGCTGGCCCGTCGGCGGCGTGGGCCTCGGTGGGGCGCTCGGGGGGCGTCCAGCCGTCCGGGACGGTGAGCGGGACGGAGTCCAGCGGGGCCTCGGGGTCGGCCGCGCCCAGCGCGGCGAGGAACGCGGTGAGCGCGGCGCTGTGACCGGCCACTGCTTCGGCCGTGTACAGGTCGGCGTTGGCATGGAAGTCGATGAGGAAGCCGTCGTCGGGGGTGCGGTTGTCGACGATCAGCGAGAGGTCTTCCTCGGGGCCGATCGAGAAGCCCCTGACGACGGTCTCGTGGCCGGCGAAGGACAACTGCTCCCCGTACATGATCAGGTTGATCTCGGGGCCCCAGAGCCGCTTGCGGTCGCCGATCCTGCCGAGGTCGCGGTGGATGTCCTCGTAGCGGTAGCGCTGGTGGCGCAGCGCCCCGTGGAGCTCTTCGCCGACCGTACGCAGATATCCGGCGACGGTGGTGGCTTCGCCGGGGGCGAGCCTGATCGGCAGCGCGTTGGAGATCATGCCGGGGGTCCGCTTGGCATCGGCGCCCTGCCGGGCCGCTGCGGCGAGTCCGAGCACGATGTCGTCGGCTCCGGTGAGCCGGTGCAGATAGGCGGCGATGCCCGCGACGACGACGGCGGGCCAACTGGACCTGGCCGAACGGGCGATGTCGCGCAGCGCGTCGGCGCCTTCGGCGTCCACCTCGCCCCGGAAGCGCACGTGGTCGGTGGGGACGCGGTCGGGCCTGGGGGCGAGGCTGACCGGCGCGCCCGTCCCCGCGAGGCGTTCGGTCCAGTAGGTGCCGTCCTGGGCGAACTGCTCGGATGCCCGGTAGGCGGTGTCCTGCTCGACGAGGTCGGCCACCTGGCCGATGCGGCCTGCGGGCGGCTCGGTGCCGGCGGCCGCGGCTGTGTAGAGCTCAGCGACGCGGGCGACGATCAGGGACCAGGAGTAGCCGTCGACGATGGTGTGGTGGACCTTGCTGAACCAGGTGTGGCGGTCGTCCGCGAGCCTGAGGAGCGCGAAGGTGAACAGCGGCCCGCGGGCGACGTCCACCGGCTCGTTCACCCGCTGGAGCATCCAGGCGTCCGCCGCGGCCGACGGGTCGGGTTCCGCGCTGAGGTCCGGGGTGTGCAGCTCCCAGTGCAGCTCGGGCACCACGGTCTGTTCGGGGCCTTCGGGCCCCTGCCGGAACCGGATGCGCAGCGCGTCCGCCTCCTCGACGGTCCTGCGCAGCGCCGCTTCGAAGAGGACCGCGTCGATCTCTCCCGAGACCTCGACGCACTCCGCGATGCTGTACATGGGATTGTCGGGGTCCATCTGCTGCGCCAGCCACATTCCGTACTGGGCGGCCGTCAGAGGCAATTGGATTCCATTCCGATCGGCCATTGCCATTAACTCCGATTGAAGTAGACGCATCGGTCGACCCCACACTACGAATCAGAGCAACGTCCTCAGCAGACTCATGGAAGACTTCAATTCACCGGGAGCCTCATATCCAAGAATTCTCATTGCGGTGTACAGAACGGGCCCCGCCCGCACATGGGAATGCCCTGACCGAGGGAGATCGAGGCACTCGTGCGCTCGGCGCGAGCCGCGGGGGCGGCTACCCGGCGGGCCGCAGGGAGACGGGCAGACTGCTGTACCCGTGCAGGAAGTTGGAGTGGATGGGCCTGCCGGGACCGGTCAGCACGGCGTCGGACACATGGGTCCGCAGGGCGGTCAGCATGGCGTGAATCTCCGCCCGGCCCGGATAGGCGCCGAGGCAGAAGTGCGGACCGTACCCGAAGGACACGTGCTTGTTGGGTGTGCGCCCCAGGTCGAAGACATCGGGGCGGTCGAAGACCTCCTCGTCGTAATTGGCCGAGCTGTTCCACAGGGTGACCACGTCCCCCGCGCCGATCCGCTGCCCGCCGACCTCCACGTCCACCAGGGCACGGCGGCCGAAGTGCATCGCGGGCGTGACCCAGCGCAGCAGCTCCTCGACCGCGCTGTCCACGCTCACCTCGCCGGAGACCAGCCGCCGCCACTGCTCCGGGTGCTCGATGAGCTCCTTCATCCCGCAGATCATGGAGAGCCTGCTGGTCTGGCGACCAACGCGTCATCGGCCGACTGCCCCGCGTCCTCCGCGCTGAGCGCCTCCTTGGTCAGTGACAGGAGGTACTCGCGGTCGGCCTCGGGCACGCCCAGCAGATCGGCGATGGTGGCCATGGGGATGCGCTCGGCGATGTCCTGCGCGAAGTCGCAGTCGCCGCGCGCCACTCCCTCCCGCACCAACTGGTCGGCGCGCCGCTTCACCCCTTCGACCACCGGCTCCGGGACACGCGGCGCGAACGCCTTGAGCAGCAGATTGCGCAGCTCGCGGTGGCGCCGGCCGTCGGTGACCGCCAGCATCTTCCCCGCGGCCGAGTCGCCGCCCTTCAGGAGCGTGGCGAGCACGTTGCCGCGCTCCGATGTGAAGCGCTTGTTGTCCCGGTACACGTTCCCGCCCGTGGAAGGTGCCCGGATCGCTGAGGTCGACGCCGGCGATCGAGTGCACGGCCGTGGCCATGGCCAAGGGCTGTCCCGCAATTCCCGGTGGATCAGCGCGCGGCGTCAGATGCGGTGCATCGTAAGGCGGAGGGACGTCCGCATACTGGATGTATGAGGATGTTCCGACAACGCGGCGAGGTGCCGTAGCTGTCGTCGTGCGCCCGCCGGGAATTGCGGGACAGCACTTAGGCCGCTCGCTGGGTCATGGCGACCAGCACCTTGCGGTCGCCGGTGAAGGGGCGGCGGCCGTGCGAGGTCAGCAGGTTGTCGATCATCAGCACGTCACCGGTCTGCCAGGGCTCGGCCAGTGTCGTCTCGTCGTACACGCCGAGGATCGTGGCGATCTCGTCGGCGGTGATGGCCGTGCCGTCGCCGTAGTAGGCGTTGCGGGGCAGGCCGTCCTCGCCGCAGATCTCCAGCAGCCCCTCGCGGACCGCTTCGGGCAGGGCGTTCACGTGGAAGAGGTGTGCCTGGTTGAACCAGACCTTCTTGCCGGTGACCGGGTGCACCGTGACCGCCTGGCGCTTCTGGCGGGTGCGCAGGAGGTCCCCGTCCCAGTCGGTCTCGATGTTGTGGTCGGCGCAGTAGCTCTCCACGTAACCCTTGTCGTCGCTCTGGAACCCCTCCTGCCAGGACAGGCCCATGCCGGTGCGGTAGGTACGGGTGTAGGTGACGCCGCCCTTCTCCTCGAACCGGCGCACGAGGTCGGCGGGGAGGCGCCGCAGCACGGTCTCGCTGTCGGCGACCGGTGTCTCGCCGCCGGTCTGCGCGGCGAGCGCGCAGAAGAAGAACAGGTTGTGCGGCCAGTTCTCGGAGTAGGCGCTCTCGTTGTGCTGCGGAATGCTCTGGTCGGCCGGGTACTCGGTGGAGGTGTACACCTTGCCCGTGACCCGGCTGCGCGGCGTGGACCGCTCGTTGTACTCCAGGGTGTTGCCGCCGATCTCCTCCGCTATCAGGGCCAGTTCGGCCTGTTCGACGAGACCGCTGCCCTTGACCATGACGGCGGCGTCCTCGTACATGGCGGCGCGCAGCGCCCCGGCGTTCCGGTTGAACCAGGCGCGGTGGTCGCCGTCGTGCCGGGGGGTGACCCGCACCAGCCGGCTGCCGTTGTGCTCGGCCTTCTCCACGTCGGCTTCGGTGAAACGCATGCCTACTCCTTCTCGTCCAGCTCGAACCCGTCCGAGCTGCTGTTGTTGATGGGGTCACCGGCGACGTACTCGTAGGAGTTCAGGAATCCCGGTTCCTCGACCGGCACCGAGAACCGCCCGGAGTCGAGGTTGAGCACCCGGTTCTTCAGGACCGCGTTGGACAGGACGCCCGCGTGCTCGTAGCCACTCTGGTACTGGCCCCGCCACGCGTGGTCGAAGCTGCCCGGCTGGTTGTCCGGCACGTGCCCGGGGTCGACGGTCCCGTCCGCCCTGAGCGGCTCGCCGAACGGGGTGTAGCGGTAGGTGTCGCCGGCCTGCCGGCCGCGAGAACCCGCGACCAGGAACACATCGCCGCGCACCGTTGGGTAGCTCCAGCTGTCGGGGGTGGTGCCGACGTCGCCGTGGCGCGTGTGGACCACTCCTCCCGGCAGGGCCACCGTGCGGGCCAGCAGTTGCTTGTCGGTGCGGTACGTGAGGTCGATGGTCTGGTCCTCGATGGAGGTGTGGCCGAACAGCAGGGTCTCCTCGGCGCCCGCCCCCTTGACCTCGCGCTTGATGAAGCTGTCCGCGATGCCGTGGGTGTACGAGACGTCGGTTCCCGCGGGTCCGCCGACCCTGCCGCCCAGGTAGCGCTCGGCGTAGTCGTAGCGCTGGGTGGTGGCCGCGCCGCGGTCCTGGTAGCCCTTGAGGTTGCCGTTGGCCGTGTACTGGAAGCCGGTCAGGGGGCGGTCTCCGGTGGTCGCGAGCAGCCGGTCGGCGTTGTCGTAGCAGTAGGTGGTGGTCTTCGTGCCCGCCGTGGTCCGGTCGAGCAGCCGCATCCGGTTGCCGTTGGCCCCGGCGTCGCGCCGGGTCCCGGCCGGGCAGGAGGAGTCGGCCGCGGAGGTGAAGTCGTAGGTGTACGCGTGGCCCGGCACCCATGCCTGGATCAGCCGGCCTGCCGCGTCGTAGCGGTAGTTGGGCCCGTCCGGGCGGGCGTCGACGCCGTCGGTGGTCTCGTCCACCACCTTGCCGGAGCGGGAGCGGACCACTTCGCTGGCGCGGGTGCGGCCGTCGGCCAGGGTCCAGCGCTTGGCGGTGATCCGTCCCGCCGGGTCGCGCTCCACCGCCAGCCGGGTTCGGTTGCCGTAGCGGACGGTGTCGGTCTGCCCGGCCGCGTCCAGCGTCACCCGGGCCAGCACGGCGCCGTCCAGGGTGAGGACGAGGGGGCGCCCCGCAGCGTCGTGCACCGTGCGGGCGGTCTGCGTGGTGCGGTCGCCGCCCGGGAGCGTGACCCGCTGCTCGGCGGGCCTGCCCCCCTGGTCGTAGACGGTGCGGGTGAGGGTGCCCCGGCCGTCGGCGAGGGAGACGGTGCGGCCCAGCAGGTCGACCTTCTTGGTGAACTCGTCGCCCTGCTCGGTGCCGTGCAGCGTCAGCGGGTCGCCCTGTGCCGCGTGGTCGTAGCGGACCTCGCGCTCGGGGCCGTTGGCGTTGCCGGACAGGACCATCGAGACGGGGCGGCCCCTGCCGTCGTAGAAGAGGCAGGTCCAGCCCTCCTGACCGGCGTTCTGGGCGACGATCTGGCCCTTGGCGTTGAAGACGAACCGGTCCTGGCGCGCGGGTCCCGACGCCGGGGCGGCCGCGTCGATCGACTTGGGCAGGCCGCGCTGGGGTGCGGGGTCACTCTCGTCGGTGCACGGGTTGTCCGCGGTCTCGTCCGGTCCGTAGTAGGCGAAGGTCCGCTTGGCGCCGGTCGGCCGCGAGGTGGCCGCGGGACGGAACGCCTCGTCGAACTCCAGTCCTGAGCGCAGTGCGAGGCCCTGGGGGTCGACGATGGTCGCGACGGGCAGTCCGAGCTCGTTGAGGGCGGTCTGCGTCGCCTGCGCGGGCACCCCGTCGGAGTCGGCGCGCACCGTGGTACTGCCGGTCGGCGCGTACGAGGTGGTCTCGGCCGGGACCTTGGCGCAGCCGTCGGGGGCGGGCTCGATCAGCCGCCGGTCGGTGCCGAAGCAGGACCGGGGACCGGGGCCGAAGACGCCCTCGACCTGGCCCGCATCGCCGTACACCGTGGTCTTCACACGCCCCGCCGGGTCCGTGAAGGAGGCGGGCTCGTCGGCCTCGGTCCACTCGGTGCGCACGGTGCGGCGCGTGCCGTCGGTGTCGGTGAGGACCCGGCCGCGCTCGTCGAGCGTGACGCGGCGCGTCCAGCCCTGGGGGGTGGGGACTCCGGCCGCTGTGACGGTCGCGGAGCCGGTGCCGTAGCCGTAGCCGTTGCGGGGGCGCAGCTCGCTCCGGGCGGGGTTGCCCGAGGGTTCGGGGCCCTCCACCCATGCCGCGGCGGCCGAGCCGTCCTGGTAGCCGATGCGGTACTGGGCGGCCGCGGTGTCCCGGTGGTCCCGGTCGGCCGCGATCCAGTCCACGATCAGCGGGGTGCGCACCGCTGTCAGCCGGTGGTCGGCCGCGAAGCCGAAGTCGGTGACCTCGTCGCCCGGGTTGACGAAGCGGGTCAGCTTGCCCTCGCGGTACACCAGTTGGGTTGTGCCGACGGCCGGGACCCGCACGGCGCAGACGTACCCGGCGGGGGCGGCGTCGTCGGTGCACTCGGGGCTGCCCGCGTAGAAGAACTTCAGTCCTTCCTCCTCGGCGGCGGCGATGGCGGCGGCGGTCGCGGGCGCGGCCTCGGCGCCCTTCTTCTCGGCGCCCGGCGCGGCGGGAGACTTCGGGGCCGCGCCGGATGCGGCCTGCGGCGCGCCGGATGCGGCCTGCGGCGCGCCGGATGCGGCCTGCGGCGCGCCGGATGCGGCCTGCGGCGCGCCGGATGCACCGGCCCTGGACGCGCCGGCACCCGCCTGGCCCGAAAGCCCGGTGCCTGCGGCCCGGTTGGCCGCGGCATCCGCCCCGGCCCCCGTGGCGTCCGGCGTCACACTCCAGCCGGGCGGCAGCACCGCACCCGCGGGCTGCAGCCAGGAGGCGGGAACCGGCGACGAGCGGCCGGTGCCGCTCACCCAGAGCGCGGCCCGCCCGTCTGCGGGGCGCCCGCGGTACTCCACCGTGACGCGGTGGCTCCGCCCCGCCGTGAGTCTCAGCTCCTTGCCGTACACGGGGCGGTCGCCGGTGGCGGCCCCGCGCTTCCAGTCGTCGAGCACGGGCTTGCCGTCCACCAGGATGCGCAGCCCGCCGTCGTAACTGCCGCCGAGCCGGTAGCGGCCGGTCGCCGGCACGGTCAGGAGCCCGGTCCAGCGGGCCCTGAACGCCTTCTCACGATCGGCGTCCGGGTACGGAGCCTCCCCGCCCCAGTTGAAGTCCACGCGGGTGTCCGTCCGTTGGGCCGCAGGCTTCTCCCCCGCGCCGATCCCGGACTCCGAGTCTCCCGCGTAGTACGAGCCGCTCAGCCCGGCCGACGCGGCGACGCGCTGGGAGTCGTAACCGAAGGTGGCCCCCAACACCCCTGCACCGGTCAACAGTTGTGCCGTGTTGAAGGAGGCGGAGACATTGCCGGTGGCCAGGTTGACGCTGACGGGGCCGAGCGTGTCGGTGGGGACGGGGCCGCCCGGCGCCTGTGCGCCCAGACGCTGGTTCACCGTGAGGGAACGGGCGGGTGCGTCAGGACCCGCGGCCCCCGACCGGTTCTTGGCCCGCACCGTCCAGCGGTACTGTCCGCCGTCCTTGAGCTCGCCGGCCGGCACCCGCCAGCGGGGCGATCTCAGCCAGCCGGACGACGTCACCTGCCCCGTGCCCGGCGTGTCTCCCGTCGAGACGACGAACTCGTAGGCCACCGCGCCCTTCTGCCGCTCGGCGGTGAGTACCGGCCGCGGGTCGGGCACGACGGCGCCGTTCTCGGGGCCCGTGGTCCTGGCGCCCGAGGGCCCGCCCGCGGCGCGCCCCGGCGCGGCGTCGAACACGCCGACGGGCCAGGAAGGCCGGTTCGCGGAGCCCGCCTTGGGCGCCAGCGGCGGAACGTCGGCGGCGGCGCGCGCGTTCTTCCCCCCGACTGCCGGGGCTTCGGCCCCGATCAGGGTGAATGTCACTGCCACCGACGCCGCGGTCGCGACCAGCGCTCTGATTCCTCGGGTGTGAGCCACTTCCACTACCACTCCAAAACAGGGGAACGCACCGCACACGGCGCTAGTGATCCATGTACTCAGATGCTGGCAGCGGCCGAATATCTCCCCAAAGCCTGTAACAAAGACTTGCATTCGCTCCGTGCGGACCATTTGTCAGGGCTCGGATTGCGCCGGGCCAGGACCGCACGGAAACACCTCCGCGGGGAAGGAGACTTCCCCGCGGAGGCATCGGCCGTGCCGTGTCGTGCCGGACCCGGGTTGGGCCCGGGCGCCCCGGTCAGGCGTGGCTGATCGCCCGCAGGACGTTCAGCCGGGCGCCCCTGCGGGCGGGTGCGATGGAGGCGACCACGCCGACCACCGCGGCGCCGATCAGATAGGCGAGGATCTGCGACCAGGGCAGGGAGAGCTGTGTGACGCCCTGGTCCTTCATCTGGTTCATCAGGTCAAGGATGCCGCGCGACTTGTCGGACGCCTTCTTCGCAAGCTCCTTGCCGGTCACGACCTCGAAACCCGCGCCGAGTTCCTTGGCGAGGGCGGACTTGACCGCGGCCGTCCCCGACCCGGTGTCGACGCTGATCCCGGAGAACGCACCGGCCTTGCCCAGCATCAGCTGCTGCGCCACCGGCACGGTGAACGCCACGGTCTGCTCGCCGCCGATGGAGTCCCGCTCGCCCGAGTAGCCGAAGACACCGGCCACGGTGAAGGACTTGGCAGGATCATTCGTCAGTACGCCGATCCGGTCGCCGACCTTGAAGCCGCCCTTCTTCGCCGGCCCGGCGTTGGCGGACGCAGAAGGCGGCATCGTCGTCTCGGTCAGACGACTCACTCTCCTCACAGAGTTCTTTCATCTCGGACAGTCGATGACCGGAGCACTGTGCACGGTGTGCAGTGATTGCCTTGGAGACTAGGCGCGTCCCCGGTGCGGCCACCTCTGCCAAACTGCATAGACCCTCTGCCCGTTGGTACTCGCTCCACGAGCCTGTATCAAATTCTTCAGTTCAGACATGCGTCCGACGGCAGAGCACGAATAGCGTCTCGGCAAAAGGCCTGAGCGGCGCTGACGGCACGGAGGACGGCATGGCAGCCACCCGGACACTCTCCAAATACTGGATGCTCACCAACGACTTCACCCAGAACCCCTATCCGGTCCTGGAGTACGTGCGAAGTGAGAGCCCGGTGCGCGAGCTGTCCATGCCGGGCGGCGGCCGCGCCTGGGTGGTGACCCGTTACGACGACGCCAAGGCCGCACTCGCCGACCCCCGGCTGAGCCGGGACATCCATGTGCACTACCGGCTGATGTCGGAGCAGACCGGCCGGACGATGACACCGCCGCCCGAGGAGGCCAACCACCTCGCCAATCTGGAGCCGCCCCGCCACACCCCGCTGCGCCGCGCCATCAGCTTCGCCTTCACCCCGCGCCGGGCGGAGGGGCTGCGGCCGCGCGTGGAGCAGATCGCCGACGAGCTCCTGGACCGGCTGGCCGGGCAGCCGGTGCCCGATCTGATCGCCGGATACGCCGACCCGCTGCCCGTGATCACGATCGCCGAGCTGATGGGCGTACCCACCGACGCGTGGCCCGACTTCCTGCGCTGGTCGACCGCGCTGCGCACCTACTCGCCCACCGAAGGCTCCGGAGCGCTGGACCGCAGCATCCAGGACCTCTCCGCGTACATGTCGGCCCTCATCGCGGCGAAGGAGAGCGACCCCGGCGACGATCTGCTGTCCGCGCTGATCCACGCGGCCCCCGAACGGCGGCTGACCAGCACCGAGATACTCTCCACCGGCTTCGCGCTGATGACCGGTGGCAACGACACCACGGCCAGCCTGGTCGGCGGGGTCATCGCGGCGCTGCTGACCCATCCGCGGGAAAGGTCGGAGCTGCTGGCAGAGCCGGGCCGCTGGAGCACGTCGATGGACGAGCTCATCCGCTACGTCAGCCCCATCAGCAACGCGCTTCAGCGGGTCACCACCGAACCGGTCGAGCTCGGCGGGGTGACCATCCCCGCGGGTGAGGTGGTGATCATCAGCGTGATGTCGACCAACCGCGACACGGAGCAGTTCCCCGACCACCCTGACCGGCTCGACCTCGAGAGGCACAAGCCTTCGCACCTCAGCTTCGGCTTCGGCATCCACTACTGCTCGGGAGCGCACCTCGCCAAGGTGATCACGGAGATCGGCGCGCGCAGGCTCTTCGAGCGCTTCCCCGGCGTCCGCCTCGCGGTGGAGCCCGCCGAACTGCGCTATGCGCAGAGCATGGTGGTCCGCCCGCTGGAGGCTCTTCCTGTACGGCTCTGAGGGGGGCAGGACCGGAGAGGCACCGCACATCGCCGGGCACGGAGCCCTCAGGCCCGCGCCCGCCAGAATCCACGGGTATCTACGACCGCAGGTGTACCCCTCATCCGTCACGGTCCGACCGCAGACGTGATGAGCCTCGCACCGCAGCACGATGCGGAACACACCGCGCCGTATCAGGATGGGGTCACCCCCTCACCTAGGAGACCGAGATGCCCACCGCCACCGGGACGAACATCAGGACCGGCAGCCTCTCCGGCGCCCCGCGCTTCCGCTCGACCCTCCCCGGTGTCCCACGCTGGGCGGAACTGGCCGCGCTGGGGGCCGTGTTAACGAACGTGCCCTCGGGTCTGTGGCGGCTGGCCATCGCGGTGGGCATCCCCGTGGGCATCGCCCAGAGCGAGTACGACCAGATGGACGCCCCCGGCTGGGGCTCGGTCTACCTCGTGGTCCTCAGCCTGATCGCCGAGTTCTTCGCCCTGCTCACCTGGGGCCTCATCCGCAGCTGGGGCGAGACCTGGCCCCGCTTCATCCCCTTCCTCGGCGGCCGCCAGGTCCCGGTCCTGGTGGCCACGTCCCTCGCCACGGCCGGCGCGGCGGCCACCACCGTCTACGGCGTGATGTTCGCCTACACCTCGTTCCACGCCGACATGGACAGCTCCACCTGGGGCATGTGGCTGCTGAACATCACCTACGCGCCGTTGGTGCTGTGGGGGCCGCTGCTGGGAGCGGTGACGGTGCACTACTACCGCCGCAGGACCCGCGCCGCCTCCTGACCTCACCGAACAGGGGCGGGGCCAGGATCGTACGGTCCTGGCCCCGCCCCTGTTCTCCGTGCCCGCCCCCGTGCCCCGTCAGCTCACCGGTGCGGCCGGGCTGAACGGCACGGAGGCACGGACCTGCCGGCCGTTCTCCCCGAAGGGACCCGCGTTCAGCGTGCCGCCGAGCGCCCCCACCCGCTCCTTGAGCCCGACCAGCCCCGAACCGCCGCCGCGCCTCCCCTCGCCGATGCCGCTCTCGATGATGGCCAGGGACGTGTTGGTGACACCGACGACCAGGGTGCGGTTCGTTCCGCTGCCCTCGGCGCGCACCGAAACCCGCGCCCCGGTCGCGGAGTTGGCACGACGTCGCACATTGGTCAACGCCTCCACCACCGTGCGGTGCCCTGGTGTCGTCGAGCATCAGGACGGTGCGGTCGAGCGAGGCCAGCGCCTGGAGCCCGGCGGCCTCGATCCGCCGCAGATCTCCAGCGTCTGCTCCCGCTGCCCGGTGCCGATGACCTGTGCGGCCTGCGCGAGGACCCACGATGCCCGAGACGTCGTGCGCCACGAAGTCGAGGCGATCTGCTGCGAGTTGGAGGCGCTGCGTGCTGCGTGCCTCCTGGACGGAGCGCAGCCGCCGCGCGTCCAGGGTCCGCAGATATCCGCCGATCGACCTGGGCGAGGAACCGAAGACGGTGCCCAGGGCGGTGGTGGTGGCGACCGTGACCCCGGTCGGTGTGAGGCGGGAGCGGGACTCGGGCCAGCGGCCGAGCAGAGAGAGGGCCGCGACGACCGTGACGGCCATGGGAGCGACGGTCCACCAGCCCGCTGCCGGCAGGGAGACCCAGAGCGGTCAGGACCGCGACGGCGCAACCAGCGCCGCAGGCCGTCCTGACGAGCCCGCCGTGGAGCGTCCTACGTAGGTTGATGACCAATCATCAGAGTCTGGAGCCGACCCCCGCGAGGGGCTCCGGCCCCCTCACGGGGGTCACGGCCGCGCACCCCGGCAAGTTCTTGATGTCCGGAAGTGACCCAGAGTGCGGGCCCGCACGGAGACCGTGACCGGCCGTGGCGGACGGCCCGCTCCTGCGCGATAAACACCCCATTCTCCTGGCGGAACGGAGAGCTCGGCAGTGCGGCCCAAATCGATGCAATACCTTATTCAATTTTCCTCATCGAAATCTCTCAAACATTGACCAGCGGGGATTACCGGCCATCACTTGCCGCCGCGAATCCCAGGCACTTAAGGTCGACCAGAATTGACTCACGGCGCCGGAAAGGGGCGACTCGATGGCTAATCCGTTCGAGGATGAAAACGCGGAGTACTACGTACTGGTCAACGACGAGGGCCAGCATTCGATCTGGCCCTCGTTCGCGGAGATTCCAGCCGGCTGGAACACCGTTCACGGTGCGGCGGCCCGTCAGGAATGCCTGGACTACGTCAACGAGAACTGGACCGACATGCGTCCGCGCAGCCTCGCGGCCGCCATGGCCGCCGACGCTTCCTGATCCCCACCCGAAACAACTGAGAGGATGTCTCACATAGCGAGTTTCGCCAGTCTCTTGTAGCAGGTCAGGACTGCAGCGAGGCCGAGGAGGGCGAGGAAGTGGCTGCCTTTTCGCTCGTATCGGACGGTGAGGCGGGGATGCCGAGAATCAACGGCTTGAATGCCTGACTGTCATGCAGGTTCGCACCCGACACCGCGACGGCCAGCGGCAGGCCCTGGGCCTCGGACAACACGTGCAGTTTGCTGCCCCTCTTGCCCCGATCGACCGGATTCGGCCCGGTCAGCGAGCCCCCCTTTGTCCGGCTTCCTGCGGATCATGGAGGAGGTCGAGGACCTGTTCCTCGCCGACCGCGGTCTGCCCATCAAGCGGGTGCTGGACACCCGCGGCTGGATCCCCGTCGTCACCCAGTCCAGGATCGAGCTGCTCGACGAGACCCTGATGGAGGAGGAGCTCCACACCGTCTACACGGTTGAGAACGTCTTCGTCTACACGGTTGAGAACGTCTTCAAGACGCTCCTCTACTCGACCAGGATGAACTGCTACGTCCTGCGGGACGGGCAGCTCGTGAAGACCGCCACCGGCACCATCACCCACGGCTACCTCCACGAGGCGGCGCCCAACGAGTGGACGATGGCCGAGTTCGACGAGGCGACCGTGCACGCCCTCAGCACCCCCCGCAAGGCGGCGTCATGAGCAGCGCGACGCCCCCGCGCACCACCGACGCGGCCGTCGACACCGAGCGGTGGCGGGTGCCCGAGACCAGGGCCCATCTGGTCCCCGGCTTCGAGGTCCGCCAGACGCTCGGCAAGAAGGGCACCCGCTCCATGGACCGGGTCACCGGTCTCACCGTGGCCGCCGTCGGCAACCTCCTCGAACAGGACGACGCCACGAGGGAGTCGGCGACCGGCGAGCGGGCCGCCCTGGTGCTGGCCACCACCACGGGAGGGCAGCCGAACGGCCTGACCGGGCCCGACAGGAGAGACCGATGACGATCACTGGAGCACCCCAGCGGCTGATCCCCCGATGGGTGCCGCCGACCACCGCGACCGCCGGGACCACGGCCACCGCCGCCACGACCGCCCCCGACGCCTCCGCCATCGGCGAGACCGTCGCAGCCGGCCACGCCGAGCTGACCCGCCCCGTGGCGGCCCGGCTCGCCGCGCGCGTACGGCTGGCGGCCCGGCGCGCGGGGACGGGCTGGGAGGCCGCGCTGATCGCCGCCCACACCTCGGTGCTCCGCGCGCTCAGCGGCGAACAGGCCTTCGTGTCCGGCTACGGTGAACTGGCCGAAGCGCAGGGCGAGCAGGAGCACGAGGAGCCCCGCACCGACAACGAGCGGCGCCTCGCCGAGGCCTGGGCGGCGGTGCTGACGGTGCCCCTCGCCACGATCGGCCGCGGCGACAGCTTCTTCGAGCGGGGCTGCACCTCGCTGTCGGCTGTGCGGCTCATCGTCCAGCTGGAGCGGGCGTTCACCCTGCGCGACGTACACCAGCACCCCGTACTCGCCGAGCTGGCCGAACTGCTGCCCGAGAGGGCCGATGCCCGCGAACCCGCCGCGCTCCGAGAATCCGAGAAGAAGAGGAAGTGCCCGCACCATGTCTGTGATGTCGCAGGAGACAGCCGCCGCGTTCGATGTGGTCCGGGCGGACGGCCGGCCCGCCGTGCTCGAACTCCCCGGCGACGCCGGGTCCGACCCCGTCGCCTGGGCCACCGCCCACCGTGACGCGCTGCGCGCCACGGTCGCCGAGCACGGAGCCGTCCTGGTGCGGGGCCTGGGCCTCGGCGACGCCGGGACCGTCGGCCGCGTCGGCCGCGAGCTGCTCGGCACGGTGATGACCGAGCGGGAGGGCTTCGCCACGCGCCAAGTGCTCGCCGACGGCGTGTACTCCTCGTCGGAGTGGCCGGTCGACCAGCCCATGTGCATGCACCACGAGCTGAGTTACGCCCGCGAGGTCCCCGGCACCCTGCTCTTCGCCTGCCTCACCGCACCGGACTCCGGCGGCGTCACCGGCGTATCGGACTCCCACGACGTCCTGGCGGCGCTCCCCGCCGAGCTGGTCGCCCGCTTCGAGACCGAGGGCTGGCTGCTCGACCGCAACTACACCGACACGGTCGGGGTCGGCCTCACCGCGTCCTTCGGCACCGAGGACCGGGCGGGCATCGAGGCGTACTGCGCGGCCAGGGGCATCGAGTGCACCTGGCAGAGCAACGGCGACCTGCACACCCGCCAGCGCTCGGCCGCCGTGCTGAACCATCCGGTCACCGGGCGGCGCGGCTGGTTCAACCAGATCGCGTTCCTCAACGAGTGGACCCTCGATCCGATGATCCGCGAGTACCTGAAGTTCGAGTTCGGCGACGACGGGCTGCCGTTCAACAGCCGCTTCGGCGGGGGCGCGGCGCTCGACGAGGACGTGGTCCTCACCATCAACGCCGTGTACGAGAAGCACACGCTCCGTGAGCCGTGGCGCGCCGGTGACCTGCTGATCGTGGACAACCTGCGGATGGCGCACAGCCGGGAGGCGTACGAGGGCGAGCGCGAGATCGCCGTCGTGCTCGGCGACCCGGTCACCGTACCCGCGCACTCCTGATACCCGCACCCCCATCCGCCCCTTCCCCTTGGAGTCCCGCATGTCCCCCCAGCCCCTCGTGCCACCCTTCGCCGTCATCACCGGCGCACAGGTCTCGGACGTCCTCACCGGCAGCGAGAAGCAGGTCGTCGACCTGGTCGAAGAGGTCTACCGGCTGCACGGCCGCGAGGAGTCCGTCAATCCGCCCTCGTACTTCCTGCGCTTCCCCGACCGTCCCTCCTCCCGGATCATCGCGCTGCCCGCGTCGGTGGGCGGGGAGAAGGCGACCGACGGTCTGAAGTGGATCTCCAGCTTCCCCGAGAACGTCGCGGCGGGCATCCCGCGCGCGTCCGCCGTGCTGATCCTCAACGACCACGCCACCGGCTACCCGTTCGCCTGCCTGGAGAGCTCCATCATCAGCGCCTCCAGGACCGCCGCGTCCGCCGCCCTGGCGGCCGACCGGCTCAGCGCGGGCCGCCGCCCCCGCCGCATCGGCTTCATCGGTACGGGCCTCATCGCCCGCTACATCCACCACTATCTGGAGTCCACCGGCTGGACCTTCGACGAGCTCGGCGTCCACGACCTGTCGCCGGCGCACGCCGACGCGTTCGCGGGCTACCTCGGCGACCGCCCCGGCGACGCCCCCGTCGTGGTCCACGGCACCGCCGAGGAGCTGATCAAGGAGAGCGACCTGGTCGTCTTCGCCACCGTCGCGGGTGCCCCGCACGTCCACGACCCGTCCTGGTTCGCGCACAACCCGCTGGTGCTCAACGTGTCGCTGCGCGACCTCGCCCCCGAAATCCTCCTCGGGGCGACGAACGTCGTCGACGACGTCGAGCACTGTCTGAAGGCCGACACCTCCCCCCATCTGACCGAACAGCTCACCGGCAACCGGGACTTCATCGCCGGGACCCTCTTCGACGTCCTGGAGGGACGCGTCGAGCTCCCCGCCGACCGGCCGGTCGTCTTCTCCCCCTTCGGCCTCGGCGTCCTCGACATCGCGCTCGGCCGGTACGTCCACGACCAGCTGCGGGACGCCGGGGATCTCGGTGTCGTCGACGGCTTCTTCCACGAACTCGACCGGTACGGGCGCAGCAGCGCCAAGTAGCGGCTCCCGGACGGAAAACACGGTGATGAAGTGACGGTCATATCCGCCCCTTACGACGTCAACGTCGACGACGTCTTCGTCGACCTCAAGCCGGTCTTCGGCGTGCCCCTCCACCTGAAGTACGAGGGAATCAACCTCGCAGGGTCGGTCAAGCTGAAGGCCGCCCTCAGCATGGTCCTCGCGGCCGAGAGCGGCGGGATCCTCTCCCCGGGGGACGTCCTCGTCGAGTCCTCGTCCGGTAACCTCGGTGTGGCCCTGAGCATGATCGCGGCCCATCGCGGATACGGCTTCGTCTGCGTCACCGACTCCCGCTGCAACCCGGCCAGCAAGCGGATGATGGAGGCCTACGGGGCGCGGGTCCTGGTGATCTCGCGCCCCGACAAGGTGCACGGGCTGCTCGGCGCCCGCATCGAGTACGTACGCCGGCTGTGCGAGTACGACCCCAACTACGTCTGGCTCAACCAGTACGTGAACGAGCACAACTGGCTGGCCCACTACCGGACCACGGCGCCGTCGGTCGCCGCCGAGTTCCCCGAGCTCGACGTGCTCTTCGTCGGGGCGGGAACCACCGGCACCCTGATGGGCTGCGCCCGCTACTTCCGGGAGCAGCAGCGCCCCGTGAAGATCGTGGCCGTGGACAGCGTGGGGTCCGTGACCTTCGGCGGCCCCGCGCTCACCCGGCACATCCCGGGGCTCGGCGCGGGCATCCGCCCCCAGATGCTCGACCGGAGCCTCGTTGACGACGTGGTGATGGTCCCCGAGCAGGACACCCTGGAGCGCTGCCACGCCATGGCCAAGCAGGGCTTCCTGTTCGGCGGGTCGACCGGGACCGTGGTCAGCGGCGCCCTGCGCTGGCTCGCGGAGCACCCCGGCAGCGAACGGCTGACCACGGTGGCCCTCTCCCCCGACCAGGGCGACCGCTACCTCGACTCGGTGTACGACCCCGAGTGGGTGGAGCAGCACTTCGGATCCCCCGGTGGCTGGGACGGCGGGGCCGCGGCCCCGGCGCGTCCCGCGCTGGTCACGAGCGGGGTCTGAGCCCCGTACCGGAACCGCGCCCTCCCCGGGCCCGCCCCGGCCCCTCCGCAGACCGTCCGAGCGTCAGAAGGAAGCTAATCATGGACAGACCAGTCGTGCTGATCGCCGAAGAGCTCTCCCCGGCCACCGTCGACGCACTGGGCCAGGACACCGAGATCCGGCACTGCGCGGACGCCGACCGCGCGGCGCTGCTCGCCGCGCTCCCCGACGCGGACGCGGTGCTGGTGCGCAGCGCCACCCGGATGGACGCCGAGGCGATCGCGGCGGGCCGCCGGCTCAAGGTCATCGGCCGGGCCGGGGTGGGGCTCGACAACGTGGACGTCGCCGCGGCCTCCCGGGCCGGGGTGATGGTGGTCAACGCGCCCACCTCCAACATCGTCAGCGCCGCCGAACTCACCGTCGGGCTGCTGCTCGCGGTGGCGCGGAACATCCCGCAGGCCGATGCCTCGCTCAAGGAGGGGTCCTGGCAGCGCAGCCGGTTCACCGGCGTGGAGCTCGCCGACAAGACCCTCGGCATCGTGGGCCTGGGGCGGATCGGCTCCCTGGTGGCGCGCCGCATGGAGGCGTTCGGGATGCGACTGCTCGCGTACGACCCCTATGTGCAGCCGGAGTACGCGGCCCGGCTCGGCGTGCGTGTCGTCGCCCTCGACGAACTCCTGGCCACTGCTGACTTTCTGACGGTCCATCTGCCCAAGACGCCGGAGACGGTCGGCCTGATCGGCTTCGACGCGCTGCACCAGGTCAAGCCGACGGTCCGGATCGTCAACGCGGCCAGGGGCGGGATCGTCGACGAGGCGGAGCTGTACGCCGCGCTCAAGGACGGCCGGGTCGCGGCCGCGGGCGTCGACGTCTTCGCGTCCGAACCCTGCACCGACTCACCGCTGTTCGAGCTGGACAACGTGGTCGTCACCCCGCACCTGGGCGCGGGGACCGCAGAGGCCCAGGAGCGGGCGGGGATGTCCGTCGCCCAGTCCGTGCGCAAGGCGCTGGCGGGCCGGTTCGTCCCGGAGGCGGTCAACGTCAGGATGGGCGAGGTCGACATCGAGCTGGACCCGTGGCTCACGCTCACCGAGCGGATCGGCCGGCTGTTCACCGCGTCCGCCGACGGGCTGCCCGGCCGGCTCCAGGTGCGGGTGGACGGCGAGATCGGCCGCCTGGACACCGCTCCGCTGGAGCTGGCGGCGCTGACCGGGGTGCTCAGCGGCGTGGTGGAGGGCGGTGTGAGCTACGTCAACGCCCCGCTGGTCGCCCAGGAACGGGGTCTGAACACCGAGTTGGTCGCGGGGCCGGAGAGTTCGGGGCAGCCCGGCCTGGTCTCGGTCTGCGGGGCACTGCCATCGGGCGATGAGATTTCCGTGACCGGCACGCTGACCGCGCTGCGCTCCGGTGAACGGCTCGTGGAGATCTGCGGGTTCAATGTCGACCTGCCGCTCGCCGGGAACACCGCCTTCCTCCGCGCCCCCGACACGGCCGGGGTGATCGGCGCGGTGAGCGAGGTGCTCGGCGGGGCGGGCGTGACCATCGCCTCCCTGCAGCTCGCGCGCGCCCCCCGCAGCCCCGGCGAGGTCCTCGTCGCACTGAGCCTGAGCGGCCCCGTCGCTCCCGAGGTCCTGGCAGACGCGGCCGCCAGGATCGAGGCAACCGCCCACTGGTCGCTGGAGCAGCCCGGATGAGCACGTACGACCGTCTGACCGATCTGCTGGAACGGGGCGGGGCACGCTACCGGCTGATCGACCACCCCGCCGAGGGCCGCACCGAGCACGCCGGTCTGCGCCGCGGCCATCCGCTCGACTGGGCCGCCAAGTGCCTGGTGGTGCGGGTCGCGCCGGGCCGCCGCGCCCGGCGGTACGTCCTGGCGGTGGTCCCGGGCGACCGCAGGGTCGACCTGGAGGGGCTGCGGGACCTGTACTCCGGTACGGAGGCGTCCTTCGCCGCCCTCGGCGTGGCCGAGGAGCTGGCCGGGAGCGTCAGCGGCTCGGTCATCCCGTTCGCGTTCCACCCCGAACTCGACCTGGTGGCCGACCCCGGGCTGCTGGTGCACGACGAGATCTTCTTCTACGCGGCCAGGTTCGACCGCTCGGTGGCGCTGTCCACCGCCGACTACACGGCCCTGGCCGCTCCCCGGGTCGAGCCGGTCGCCACCGGGCGGATCTCCGCGGTCCCCGCACGAACCTGATACGAGACGCCAGAGGATGACCATGGGTACAGGGCTCGACAGCAAGGGAACCGCGGTCTCACGGGGTACGACGTGCAGCGCGAGGTCGAGGACCTGGACGCGCTGATCGGGCGCGCGGGCGGCGACGCGATGGTCTTCGGCATGTCGTCCGGTGCCGTGCTGGCGCTGGAGTCCGCCGCCAGGGGCCCCCCGCCGGGGACACCTACCGCAGCTGCGCGTGACTACGCCGGCGCCACGCACCAGAACGGACATCCCGTCCTACCCGCGCACTGTCGACACCTTGATCACATCACCCCCCGCCTCCCCGCACGCCGCCGGAACTTCCCAGGTCAAGCGGCATGGCACGAACCCGCGGCGGCCCTAAGTGGCAACGGGGGCGACCGCAGTAACCCCTATCCGCTAGGCTGTCACCGGCCAGTCGACCTTCAGGGTGCCTGCCTGGGAAAGTGTCCCTCCAGACCTTCTCCCGGCATCGCCTCAGGGGAGCCTGACCAGGGCGTTTGTCTCAGCCTGCCTGGCGTTCCCCACTGGGGTTTCCGGCAGGTTTTCGACAAGCCCCCGCCTTCGTAGCTCAGGGGATAGAGCACCGCTCTCCTAAAGCGGGTGTCGCAGGTTCGAATCCTGCCGGGGGCACTGACTAGATGCCAGGTCAGAGGCACCGAAGGGCCCTCCCGTTGTTCGAACGGGAGGGCCCTTTCATGATCACAGTCCACTAAGAGTCCACATCCCCATGGCAGCGGCGCTATTCGTCACCCGTTCGAGGGATGGACTCGATGCCCCAGACACGTAGAGTGCAGGCACGGACGGGGCTGGCGTGTCTCCCCCACATGCGCCTGGCATGCGTCGTCCGTGGATCTGCGGTGACTGGGCGGGGAGGCCCGGCCCGCAGAAGCGAGGCCCCCGCCGTGAGAACCGGCGGGGGCCTTCTGCTGCTCAACGTAGACCGCCCCGCACCCTGATGGGTGCGGGGCGGGACGTCTTGACTGAGTCATGACGTCTAACGGCGCAATAGGGCGGGCATGCGAACACCCCTGCGCCGCTTCGGTGCCGCGCCCTTGCGGATGCGGCTGCCTGGAGGTGCGTGCAGGCCCCGGCTGCTCATGCGGCCGGGGTCTATCGATCCGTCACACCGGCGGGGTGCCCGGCGGGGACGGTGTCGGCGGCGGGTTCGGCAACGGAGGCCCCTGATCCGGCGGAGTCTGCGGAGTACCGGACCCGTGCCGGCCCGCCTCGATCCGGCGGGTCGTCAACCCGTAGATCCCGAACGGCGGGAACAGGTCGACGCGCCGCGGGTAGCCGCCGACCGCGCACGGGCGGCACAGCAGATCCGCGCCGGCGGCGGTGACGCGCACACCTTCGACCGGCTCCTTCCAGCAGGCCTCGCAGGTGGTGACTGCGGTCGGCGACAGGGTGGCGGTCATGGGCGCCGCCTGGGGGGTGTGCTCGGGCGGGTGTCGGTGGTACGCATGGTGGTGCCTCCGTCCTGCTGGATGGGTGGTGGCCCGGCCCGGTCGCTGTCCTGCCAGGGAGTGGGCGACCGGGGCGGGAGCTCAGGCGCGGCGGGGCCGCCCGGTGTGTCGTGCCAGAGCAGGGTGATGCCGTGCTCGGGGCAGTGGGCGCCGGTGTCGTCCTCGACGGGGAAGGGGTGTGCGCCGCCGTCGGCGTAGCAGCGCGTCACTTGGCGGCCCGCTCGGCGCAGGCATCTGTGTCCAGGCACTCCCGGGGGAACCAGCTGTACGCGGCGCCCGACGGTGGCACAACGCGCTGCTCGCCGAGGTCGACGCCCAAGCCGACCCCCAGGGGCTCGCAGCACCAGACGCAACGTGTTCCGCGCTGCTGCGGCTCGATCATGTCTCTGACCGGCGGTAACTCGCGTACGGGCACGGCCGCCTCCCGGGTCGTCGAAGTGGTTCTCAGACCGTAGAGAAAGCTGTTTCTCCGAACCCGCGATGTTTCTCGCTGTTTCTCCGGCGCGCCCGGCTGTTGCTCCGGGTTTCTCAGAAGCCGATCGCGGACCGCGCGCGGGCGATCACGGCGTGCGCCGCGCGCCCCGTCACGGCGCCGTCGGCGAGCCCGTCCCAGACCTTCGCGTACAGGGCGATGTCGTCGGCGGAGTCCAGCCACATCTCCGTGTGCCACGTCTCGGCGATGACCAGCCGGTCATCGTGGATCCAGAAGTCGTCACCGATACCGATCCGCACGTCGGCGGTGAGCGGAATGACGCCAAGCTCCACGGTGCTCAGCCCGTTCACGGACATCAGCCGGTCCAGCTGGTCGGCGAGGACGGCGCGGGTGCAGATCCGCGCGTGCAGAGCGGCCTCGGCAACGAGTACCCGGTACCGGCGCCCCGACCGGTACAGGCCCTCCTGCCGGCGCATCCGGGAGGTGACAGCCGCATCGATATCGCGGGTCACACCATGGAGTTCGGCGTACCGGGAGAGGACGCTGCGCGCGTACTCGGGAGTCTGGAACACCCCGGGGATGACGGCTGCGCTGAATCCGCGGAACACGGTGGTCCTTTCGTGCTGGGCGCCGAGCGCGTCCTGGACGGCGCGGTGCCCGGCGGCGAGCTGGCGGCGCCAGGACCGGTACGTGGACTCCAGCCCGGCGAGGCGGCCGTGCAACTCGGCAGCGCACTCGGGCTGCCCGGCCGCCTCCGCCCACGTGGTGAGGTCCGCCGTGGTCGCGGTCTGCTTGCCGTTCTCCAGCTTCGAGATCTTCGATGGGGCCCACCCGCAGCGGGCGGCGAAGTCGCGGACGTTCAGCCCGGCCTCGGTGCGCAGCTCACGGAGCCGCACACCGAGGAGGAGCCGGGCGCGCTGGAAGTCGGTGCTCACATAGGGGACGGTACCCGGCTGATGAAGTCCTCGTACCGGACGGCGTGATGCCATGCCGCGTCGCGGATCTGGCACGCCCACACGACGTGCTCCGGGTCGGTCGTCAGCTCCATCCGCCGGTCCGCGTCCTCCCAGTTGAAGCGGGCCAGGACCCGGGAGTCGAACAGCCAGAAGTCGCCGTCCGTGATGCCGAGGGCGGCCGCCGACGACCGGTGCAGGTAGCGGATGTCCTCGCCGGCGGCGAGGTTGCTGGGTGTCGTGGCCAGCAGGTACCGCTGGTTGTCCGTCGGAGGCTCGTCGACCAGGCGGACCCGCTCGATGCGCCGCCCGTCCGCCGTCTGCGCGCGGGCGTTGGTGAACCAGGGCCCGCCGTCGTCGAGGGGTGGCATGGTGCCTTGGAGGAACTGCTGGTACTCCTCGGTCCCTTGGTCGGCGGCGTACTCCTGGCGGGTTTCCAGCCGCCATGCGGTGTGCTCGAAGCCGTCGCGGAAGAAGTCGAGTATCTGGGCGGCGGGGACGGTGCTTTGCACCGTCAGTCCCTCGGGGCGTAGTTCACGAGGAGCGCCCTGTCGACGACGACCAGCGACTCACCCTTCAGCGGGTTGGCCATCTGCGCGAGGACCTCGGGGTCGGTGACGGTGTACCCCTGGACGAGGATCTCCCCGGACTCGATGTCCTCGTAGAGCGTGGGGCATTCGCCCGTCTTCGAGTTGGTGCCGAGCATCCGCAGTGTGCGGGCCATGTGCGTCCCCTCCCGATCGTGGGCCCTGGCGAGTGGCCAGGGCGTGATCGACCGTAGCCCGGCGATCAAGAAACACGCCACCAGTCGGGCGCACGAACGTGCCGGCCCCGGGAGGTCGTACGATTCCGGCCGTGGCTGATATCGATATCCCCGAATCCCTGATCGAGCTGGAGCGCAAGGCCTGGGCCGAGCAGCAGGCCGGTGTGCTGACCGTGGCGACCGCCGCTGCGGTGCAGCAGGCGTACACCGAGCACGCGGCGGCGGCTGGGCTCTCCCGGTACGAGGTGGAGCGCGCGGTGAAGCGGCTGGTCCGGCACCCGGCCCCGGACGGCGCCTGACCCCGGACGTGCGAGAGCGCCCCGCCGCCGGCCGAAGCCGGGGCGGGGCGCTGCCCGTTGCTCACGCCCTGACGGGCGGGCACGCCACCCCATCAGCGGTCTGGCCTCCCGGCCGACCACCAGGGGCACGGTCTGACCCCAGAACTCGAATGGTTCCGGCGGCGATAGTGCTCACCTGCTGGCGGCTACGGAACCGAGCATTCCCCGGTTCCGTAGCTCCCATTAGGCGGCGGCGAGGACGGCGTAGCGGTCGGCGTAGTACGCGGCGTCGTCGCGGGCGATCTCGCGGCCGACGATCGTGGCCGGGGCGCTGGCGACGGGGAGGGTGACCGGGGCGTCGTCGGTGCGGGTGGGGCGGGCGACGGTGTAGGCGGTGCGGTGGATCGTGTAGGCCTGGATGCGGTCGAGGCGGAAGGTGCGGGATTCGCCGGTCTCGCGGTCCATGGCCTTGAGGATGATGTCTCCGGCCTTGGTGGTGCGGGTGTCGTAGATCTCGATGGTGCGAAGGGTCTCGGTGCCGTCGGCCTTGGTGTAGGTGATGGTGACGGGGTGGTGGCGGTCGGCGGCGGCGAGGAGGCGGGTGAGGGTCTGTGCCTGGGTCTCGGTGGTGGTGTTCTTCATGGTGTCCGCCCCTCGCTCGTTTCCGTGTGCCCACACAGTAAGACTTAACCGTGTGGCCACACAAGGGGTTGCGGCGAAGAATCTGTGTGGGAACATGAGGGGCATGGCAGCCGACGACAAGGACCACACCTTCACCACCAAGTTCCGCATCCCCAGACGACTCTGGGACGCCTACGGAACCGCAGCTCAGCGGCAAGGAACCGACCGCAGCGCCGACCTCGTCGACCACGCCCGCGCCTACGTCCGCGAGCACGGCAACGACCACGAGCGCGCCGAACTCGCCGCCGCCGAGGAGGAGCTCGCTGCCCGCCGGGCCCGCAAGGGCGGCCGTCCGGCGAAGACGAAGGAGGAGAGCGCGTGAGTAACACGGACCTGGTGGCCTTCTTGCGGGCACGCTTTGACGAGGATGAACAGACCGCGCGGGCCGCAGCAGCCCGGCCGAGCGGGGTGTCTGGCGAGCGGTGGAGGGTCTCCGGAACCCACTCGGACGACGGGGGTACCTACTGGAGCGTGACCACCGTCAGCTCCGATGATCGAGTGGGTGTCATCGAGCTGATCGGCAGCGGCATGAGCGGTGGCGGCGCGCATACCGAAGAGGTGGCGCAGCACGTCGTACACCATGCCCCGGCCCGCGTCCTCGCCGAGGTCGACGCGAAGCGGGAGGTGCTGCGCCTCGCCTCGGCCGCCCACGACTACTACGAGACGTTCATGAGCGGGTTCGCCGCCGAGATGGAGAAGGCGCTCCGCCTGTTCGCCGTGGCATACGCCGACCACCCCGACTACAAGAACACCTGGCGGCCGTAGCCCACCGCGCGCACGACAGCGACCCTCCCGCAACAGCAGGAGGGGCGCTCGTGGTTCACGGGTACTGGCGGCGGAACGGATCCAGGGCCAGCGGCGACGGATCAGGATCTGGAGGCGCGGGTGCCCCATCTCTACGGCACATCAGCCCATCCGGATCACCCGGCGGCGGCTGCAAGCTGTACCCCGCTGGGCAGTCGGGGCCGGGAGGACCCACCGCCCCGCGCTCGCCCGGGTCCCCCTTCTCGCCGCGCTCACCAGGAGCGCCGTCCGCGCCGTTGACCCCGTCAGCGCCGTCTGCTCCGTCGCGGCCGGCGGCGCCCGTGACGGCAGGACCGGGCAACCCGTCCGGCCCGGGCTCCCCGCCCGCCCCCGGTGAACCCGACGGTCCGGCCCGACCCGCCGGGCCCTCAGGACCAGACGGGCCCGTCGCACCCTGCGGCCCCCGCGGGCCGACCACCGACGCCCCCTGCTCGCCGCGCGACCCCGGCGCGCCCGCCACCGGCGTCCCGCCGAGCCGCTCCACCTGCTGGGCCAGCGCATCCCGTGCCTCGTTCGCCGTGCGCAGCTCGCCCGACAGGCCCTGGACCATCACCACCAGGGCCCCGAACCCGAGCAGGACCGCAGCGGCGACGAGGCCGAACACCACATCGCTGCGCCGCCGCTCAGCCCGGGGGCTCTTGTGCTGCCTCATGCCGCCGCCCCCTGCGCACTGATGTACACGGTCAGGATCAGGAGCAGGACCGGGGCGATCAACGCGGTGAAGATCAAGCGGCGGTCAGCCGCGCGCCGGTCGGCCGCACGCTGCTCGTCCACCCGCCGCCGCTCCGCCGCCTGCTCCCGCGCCTCCTCGATGCCGCGGACCCGCTCGGCTACCAGCCGGATCGACTCGTCCTTTGCGAGCTGCTCCAACTGGTACCGCTCCAGGCTGACCTTGCTGTCGAGGCGGTGGCCGAGCTCCCGGAAATCGTCCTTCAGGTCGGCGCGGACGTCTTCGAGGCGGCGCATCACCTCGCCGAGAGTCGGCTCATCAGGCACGTGCTACTCCACTCGCTCAGGTCAGACGCTGGTCGGTCGGGCCGGGGCCGGCGGCGGGGTGATGGGGGTGACCTGGCCGCGGGTGATGAACATGAGGACCGCGAGGACGCATCCGTTGATGGCGGCCGTGGTGGTCGGGGCGACCTCGAAGCCGAACGCGCCGACCGCTGAGGCGATCGTGGCGACGGCGGCGGTGAAGGCCTGGACGGCGATCGGGCGGGTGAGGGCGGCGGCGATTGCGCCGAGGATCGCGGAGGTTCCGGCGACGAGCCACCCGGCCTGTACGGCGCTCAGCCCGACGTTGAAGGTGACGATCAGGCCGAGGACGGCGGCGAGGCTGTTGAGCCAGAGGGCGGGCTCCCGCCCGAAGATGGGGCGCATGGTCAGGACTCCTTTGTGAGGGTGGCGACGGCCGTGGTGAGCGAGTCGAGGGTGGCCTGGATCTGCTCGATCCGGCCGTGCATGTCGGGGACTGTGGCCCCGGTCTTCTTCGCCTCGGTGACGAGGGCGGCGTTCTTGTACGTCCACGGGGCGACCGGTGCCGCCTTGGCCACCTCGTCGAGCCGCTTCTCGATCCGGGCCAGCCGGGCATCCTGTGCGGGCGTGAGAGCCACGTCGTCCTCTTCCATCGGGGGTGTGGTGGGCTTGGGCTTGCTCGGCGTCGTGGGCTCGGCGTTGGGACTCCACGACGCGGAGTGTGCGAGGCGCTCGTCGATAAGGCGGCGCACGACCGGCGGGGCCACATCGACACCGCCCTGCCCCGTGCGGGGGTCGATCTTCCCGGGCTGCCACTCCCGGTGGCCGATTACCGACCGGGCCGTCCAGCCCTTCGCGGGCCCGCCGTAGGCGCGCAGGACCGCTGCCGAGGCGCGGACCATGGCGTCACGCTGCACGGCCGGCCACGGGTCGCGGCCGTCGCCGAGGTTGATGCACTCGAAGCCGTAGAAGTGGGTGTTGCCGTCGGTGTTCGCCTCGTTCGGGGTGAG
Source organism: Streptomyces sp. NPDC091287 (assembly GCF_044768525.1). NCBI lineage: Bacteria > Bacillati > Actinomycetota > Actinomycetes > Kitasatosporales > Streptomycetaceae > Streptomyces > Streptomyces sp. NPDC091287. Next base: position 21,188 of record NZ_JBIVUV010000008.1, on the reverse strand, counting down.
GGTCTTGCCCCGGTCGTAGGACTCCGTCTGCACCTGGCGCAGGACGTCGTCGTCGCCGCGCCCGGCGTGGTTCGCGCGGCCGGCCGATACGAGGTAGACGGTGCCGTCCTTCGCGATGACGCCGTGGCAGAGCGGCCCGGGAAGGGCGGAGTGACCGTTGTAGCAGAGCGCCACCGAGCCGGACGTGCCGGTTGTGACGGTGTGGTGAAGCATGACCCCGTGGGTCGGTCCGAACGGCCCGGTCGAGGCGGGGCGCCGGTGGTTGCGCCAGCTCTTGTACTCGACGACCGTGAGGCCCTCGGCGCGTAGCGCGGAGAGCAGCCGGTCAGGGGAAAGCGGTCCAGCCATCTGTGTCCTCCTGAAGTGTGTGGATTAGCTGGGGGCGGGCGCCGGGTCGGGCAGCACGTACCAGTCCCGGGCGTACACATCCGGCGGCACGATCTGCCGCAGCGCCCCGTCCCCGCCGCGCATCACCACGTAGCCGAGCGGCACATCCCGCGGTTCCCTACTCGGCCAGATCGGTACTTCCAGGACGAGGGTCTGCCCGTCGTCGCTGAGGAGTCCGACGTCGCCCAGGAACTGAGTAGCGATGTGCTCGCCGTTCGTTCCGTCGTAGGCGAGGGCCTCCCACCGTTCGGTGACGTACACCATCAGACGACCTCCAGGATTTCGATGCTGATCTTTGAGTTCTGCGGGCGGATCGTCGCGCCTGATCCGAGCGCCCCGGACAGTGAGGCCTGGAGCTTGAGGGTGTGGCTGCCGGCCGCCGCGAGGGTCCCGCGCCATGTCTGGGACACGGTGGCGCGCATGCTGCTCGTGAGCCCCTGGATCGCGACGCCGGTGTCGGTGGTCCCGTTGACGTTGAGGAACCCGAAGACGAGGACGCTGGCGCTGGTGGCGCCGGGCAGCACGTCGAAGATGCCGGTGACCCGGTAGATCGCGTTGGGGGTGGTGGTGGTGAGGGTGACCGTCGCTCCGGGGACGTCCACGATGGTGGTGGTCGCGAGGACGGCTGTGGCGCTGGAGGCGATGGCTTCGTAGGGGACGGGTTGCATCCGGTTGAGCTGTCCGGCGGTGACTGTCTGGCCTGCGAGGATCGGCACGGGTACCTCCTTCCTAGAGCGCGGCGCGCATCGGGTGGGTGAGGGACAGTGGGGCACCGGCCGAGTGCGGCTTGGCGATGCCGTTGACGCTGCGGGTGACGGTCATCAGCTGGTCCCCGGCCACGCTGAAGTCCCGGAAGTTCACCGGGAAGGGCAGGGTGTTGGTGTTCGGCGGGTCGAGGATGGCCCGCAGGCCGACCCGCCCGGACGAGAGGGCGGTGTCGGTGACCTCGACCGCCCACGTTGTCGGCTCGGGGCTCCCGTCCGCCCACGCCCGCAGCTGGAGCAGCGGCCCGACCGCCCGGAACCGGCACCGGATGATGGCCCCGGCGGTGTAGGTCAGGCCGGGCACGTCGATCGCGGTGGACAGGGCGGTGTCGGCTCCGTTCTGGCGGCGCATGATGCGCGCCCGGACGGTGCGCGACGGCTGGTAGTTGAACTCGATCTCGCCGTAGTAGTAGGTGTTGCCGACGTCGGCCGGGTCCACCCGCAGCATGATCGACGCCTCGACGTTGCCGCCGGCTGCCAGGGCCGGGATGGAGATGGCTACCCGGGCGTCCACGTCCGACGGCCGGTAGTCGCTCGGCAGGTAGACCCGGCGTGTGGTGTTGAGGCCGTCCACGGCGATCGTGCCGACTCCGGCATTGACGGTGAAGTGCGGGGCGCTCGCCGCGGGGGCGACCTGCCATTCGTGCCCGGATGAGGAGACGCCCCACCCCCCGGTCGACGTCCGGACGAAATCGTCGGCCGGGACGGGACCGATCGAGGTCACGGTGACCTGCTCTCCGCCGATCGTGACGTCGAACGGGAACTCGGCTGGCATGTCGGTGCCCACGTAGGTGTCGGTGCGGGCCAGCCGCGCGTCGTCGGCGATCCACCACTCGCCGACCGTCCACCCGCTGCCCCCGACGATGCTCGGGTAGACGGAGACGGCTCCGGCGGGCAGTGTCCCGGCGACCGCGAGGCGCACCCACTGCCCGGGGGCCACGCTGGTGAGGGTCGGGAGGATGAACGTGTCGACGCCGCCCGCGTCGCGCCAGACGATGCCCATCCGCATGTCCCTGGCTACCATGCTGCCGTTGTAGACCCAGGCGTGCGCGGCCCACGTCTGCCCGGGCGCGGCTCCGTATGTCACCCCGGCCTGCTGCATGTTGAGGGTGCCCGTGTCCGTCAGGTGGACGCGGGTGATCCGCGCCGCCCCGGTCCCGGACCGAACGATGCCCCTCTCCCACGTGACGACTCCGATCGACGCGCCGCGCGAGCACGCCCACGCGCCCGTCCCCGCCTCGAAGCCGGGGTCCGCAAGCTGGTTGGGTGCGGCGGTGACCCATCGGGGGCCGGCCGTCACCGTGACCGGCAGGCCGGTGTCCGTCGCCGTGACCCCGGCCGCGAGCTCGGTGCCGTCGGTGTCCGCGCGGCCCAGCACAGGGTCCTCCACCACACCCACCTGCCACGGGCCGCCCGGCGAGCAGTTGAGGATAAGCTCCCACGACAGGTTGCTCAGCGTCTCTCGGTAGCCCTCCACCATCAGGTCCACAGGGCCCGGAGGCAGGTAGGCCGGCAGGTCCGTGATCCGGACCAGGTCCCCGACGTCCAACTGCGCCGCTGCCTCGATCAGGTCGGGGTGCTTGTGCAGCAGGATCCGGAGCTGCTTGTACCGGGCTTCATCCCACGTGCCCAGGTGCAGCGCCCACGCTGTGACACCGTCGAGCTGGTCGTCCGTTTCCAGCGACAGCTCCACGGCCTCGTCGTACACACCGACGCCGCCGTCGGCAGGCGACGCCACGGACAGGGGCCCGGCTTCCTGGACCAGGCGCACCGAGGACCCGCCCGTGCGGGACCGGGTGACGTCGTTCCGGATGTGGGTGTCGTCGTCGACTGGCTCGAACGGCTGGACGATCTGGGAGTACGCCAGGACGAGGGCGGGCTCCTGGTTGTACAGCGTGGTCCGGGCCCGGTACACCAGGCCGAGCCGCCCCCGGTCCTCGTGCAGGATTCCGCCGTCGGAGGCCTCGCACTCCAGCAGCAGATTCAGGAGGGTGTCCGGGCGTTGGGGCCCCATCGGCGGTGTGTCCGCTGCGGTGCCGACCAGGGTGAACGGCAGGCCCTCCTCGGTGGTGAGGCGCAGGGCTCGCGCCCCAGCAGTCTCACCGGTGAACCCGTGGTCAGCGAACGAGTAGGCGTCCGTGAACTCCGTTGCGAACACGCCGACGTGGCCGACTCGCAGGCCGTCGACGGACGCCCCGATCTGCGTCTCGATCTGGGTGACGCGCCCTGCCGTGCCCGAGTACGAACCGCCGAAAGCGCCAGCGTCGCCGTTGATGTTGATCCACGTCAGGCGCCAGTCGACCGTGCCGCCGGTCTGGGAGACGCGAAAGTGGTACCGGTTCCAGCCCGCCAGCACGTCCTCGTCAGCAGCTGCTACCGGCTGGTCGACGATGAGGTCACCGGCGGCGTTGTAGCCCTCGATCGTGCCCACACCGGTGCGCTGAAGAAGCCGCCACCGGCGGACCGTACCCGAGGTGCGCCACGCCATGAACTCGCCGTTGGACACGGGCGGTGTGCCGTCCAGGGAATAGACCATGTGGACCGACCACTGCGTCGACGCGCCTACCGGGGCAGGCACAGCACCGACCATCCGGCCGCCCGCCTCGATCGTCGGCAGTGCAGCGGACCCAGCCAGGGACGCGTCCTGCCCGAAGGACACGCCCGTCACCCGGAGAGGGGCAACCCCCTCGATCGGCGAGAACGCGCTCGTCGACCCTGCCGTGTCCTCCAGCGGCCAGTAAGCCAGCGGCCCGTACGACGGCACCCGGCGGCGCAACGTGGATTCCAGGGCCTTCTGCCCCTGTGACAGGCGGCGCAGGACTCCGGCGCCCTGGAGTGCCACGTCCATGTCGGCACCTCCCACCGTCCAGCGAGGGGCCCACGTCGGGACCTCGACCACTGCCCGGGCCCGGTGCTCAGTGATCTCCGCGCCGCCAGCTGTCGACCACAGGCGCCCGGCGCTATCGGTGAAGCCGGTTGCACCAGCAGCCTGAGCAGTGAGGTCCGGGTTGGCGACGACGGTGCCGTCGATTCCGGTGCGGATCTCAGCGGCGAAGACGTTCGCCGCAGCGGTGACGTTGACGATTCCGGTCAGGTCCCCGATCTCAACCGGACCTGATCCGCTGAAAATGCTCGTCGTGCCTGAGGTGACAACTGGTGCACCGAGAGCCGTCCAGGGGCCTGCGATCGTAGGGGCGGTATAGAAGGTGGCCGTGTGACCCGACGCCCCGTTGTTCACGTCGAGGGTGACCCGGATTGCGACACGCTGCCCCGGGCGTGCGGGGATTACAGCCGACGACTTCGAGGTGACGGTCAATCCGTCCGTCGTCCAGTACAAGAGGATCCGGGACCGCCACACCGTCAGCATCCACGACCGCTGGTCTCCCGTGGTCAGCCACTTGGCCATGACCTCCTGCGCGTTCCCGGTCGTCGGCCACTCGTCGAAAGCTGCGTCGACCCGCAGATCAAGGTCGCCGGTGATATCGAGGCTGCTGTGGTCCGGCGTGATCAGCCGCCCGGCCGCGACGTCCCCGACGCGCAGGCTCACCGGGCTGCCGCCGGCCAGGTGCCGCATCGGGGTGTTCCGGCCGAGCCGCCCGTAGTAGGGCGACATCGGGTGCCGCGGGTAGTACTTCCCGTCGGGGGACTTGAGCGTCAGGTTCACCGACGCCCGGTCGACGCGGGCCCCTTCTCCGGAGCGGCCCCGGGTGTGGACGAGTTCGGCGCCGCCCTTCACGTCGTCGGTGATGTCCGTCCATACTCCGTCGACCTGGATCTGCACGCGCGCTTCGGGCACCGGCATGGTCAGCCCCTCCCTGCCTGGCCGAGGGCGGCCTGCACGTTGCCGCCGGACAAGGTCTGGATCTGGCCGCGCAGCGGGTCGATGAGGACCTCCGCCAGGGCGCGGCCATCGAGGGCGAGCTGCACCACGAACGGCTGCCCTCCACCCCCCGCGTGCCCGCCGGCCAGCATCCGCTTCGTGTCCGGGTTCGACCGCACCCTCGACCCGGGGGCCAGGTCCACCAGCTCCGGCCCTTGCTCGCCAACGAGCGTCATCCGGGACCGGGGGCCGCCAGCGGCTGCGCCGATGACACCGCCGTGCGCGTAGCCGAGCTGCGTACCGTGCGCGCCCTCCTGCCGGGCCTGCATGTGCGTGACCACGTACGTGTGCGACGTCTTGCCGTTGATCGCGTCCAGCTTGCGGCGGGCCTCGGCGATGGCCTGCTCCAGCTGGTAGATGTTGCCCCTGATCTGGGCTTTCCTGGAGTCTGGGACACTCTTGAGCTTGGCTTTCGCGCTGTTCAGCTTCTGCTGAAGATCCTCCATGTTGCCCTTGAGCCGAGCCGTCTTGTCCGGGGTCTTCAGGATCTGAGCGGCCAGCTTCCGGGCCTGCGTCTCCGTCATGCCCATCGCCTCGGCAGACGCAATGAGCTTGGCCCGGCCCCGGTCGTAAATTCCGTTCACGGTCTCCCACGGCGCGTGGTTCGCGCGCGCTGCCTCGGCGGCCTTCATCGTCGCGGTCGCCAGATTGTCGAGCGCCTCCTGGTTCGCGCGGCCCTTCTCGGTGGTGATGTCGAGGGTCTTGCCGTTCTTCGCCATCGCCTCGTCGGCCGCGTCGATCGCCGCCTCCATGCCCCGGATACCGCCACGGGCCTGGATGTACTGGTTCGACAGGGCGTTGATCGACTGGGCGAGACCGTCCGCGCTGCGCTTCTGCGCGTCCAACTTCGCCTGAACTTGGAGGGACTGCTCGCCGAACACGCCCATGCTGTCCGCGATCAACTGCTGCTCGAAAGCTGCGTTGGCCAACGCCTCGTCGTACTCGGTCAGCGCCGTCTTCAGCCCGGCCGTGGAGTATCCGGCCTCGGTCATCATCGCCTTGATGCGGTCCAGCCCAGCGGCGGCGAGGTCGGCTTTCCCACCGGACACGAGGGAGGCCAGGCTCTTGTCGAGCGCCTCGATCTCCTTGGTGCCTTCCTTCAGGTTGATCGGGTTCTCGTCGAACCGCTTGAAGAACTCGTCCGCGCTGACACCCGCCCCGGCCAGTACGCTCAGGCTGGACATGAGGCCGTCCAGATCCTTCCCGAAGACCCTGGTCAGCTCTCCGGCTGCCTTGCCGGAGTCCGCGAACCGGGCCAAGGACGACGTCATCTTGTCGACGTTCGGCGGCGTCGACTTCCCGATGTCCGACAGCTCCATCAGCGTGATGACGAGGAGCCCCACCCCGGTCGCGGCCACCGCCAATTTCGCCCCGCGGGACAGGGCGGCGAACGCCGCCGTCAGCATGCCCATGCGGGTGCCGGCCCCGACGGCCGCGACCCCGGCGGCGGTGACCTGAGTGCGGACCACGGCCATCGCCGCACCAGCCACGGCCATACCGGCCGCCGCCATCTTCACGGCCTTGAACGCGAGCGCGAGCTGGAGGAGCCGGGTGAGGACTTCCGGTGGGACGGAGGCGACGAGCCCGGCGAACGCGTTGATCAGGGTCAGCATCCCGACGCCGGTCTCTGCCGACGCGACGAGGAGGTTCGAGAGGGCTTCGACAAGGTTCATCAGGGTCTCGCCGACGAGGGGCCCGGACTCGCGGGCGTACTGCATGAACTCGCTGACACCGCCGCCGACTGCCCCGGTGTCGAGGGTGCGGGTGAACTGCACCAAGGCCGAATTGGCCTTCGCGAGGGACACGGTGGAGAAGTCCGCGAACGACTTCATGAACCGCTCGAACCCAGCAGACTGGATGCCCCCGGCGGCGATGGTGACGAACCGCTCCAGCTCGCGGGACGTGCCCTGCACCAGCGGCGTCATCTTCGGGAACAGGGCGCCCAGCGTGGCGAACGACTTGGTGACGACCGGCATCGTGTCGTCGGCCAACGCATTGGACCAGTCCTCGTACTGCTCCTTCAGGACCGACAGGGACGCGGCTGCCTCACGGGTGGCGGGGGGCATGTCCTCGATGGAGTCGAGGTAAGCCTCCTCCGCCTTCGCCGCCTCGGCCGACGCTGCACCGTGCTTCTCCACCGCGTCGGTGTACTTCTTCTCCGCCTCGGCGGCCTCGGACATGGCCTGGATCTGCGGGATGATCGCCGCCCCGAACGCGGCGATCCCGATTGTGGCGGCGCCCATTCCGGCGACGAGCGGTGCGGTGGACGCGGCGATCGGGAGGAGCGCTGGGGCGAGGGAGACGGCCGTGCCGACGAGGGACCCGAAGGACCGGTCCATGTCCTTCGTGCTGTTCTCCAGGCGCTGGAGTGACCGGTTCACGGCGCTGATGCCCTGGGTGGTGGCGTCGCGGACCCGGACGGTGATGGTCACGTCGTCGGCCATCTGTCGTCACCCCCCTTCATCGGGTTGTTTCGGGTTGCCGCGCTGCTCGATCAGGAGCAGCCGGTACAGGGACGCGTCCTCGGCGAGGAGGGCGCTGGGCAGGCAGTGGAACCGCTCGCACAGGCCGAGGACGGTCTCCGCGTGGATCAGCTCGCGAGGCTTTCCGACAGGGGTTCCATCGGCAGCGACGCCTCCAGGGACGGCTGCCCATCGGTCGAGCTCGGCTCCAAAGGGGCGGGGACCCCCTTGAGCGCGTCGAGCCAGGCGGTGGCCAGGGCGATCATCAAGTCCTGGTCCTGGGCCATGACCGCCTCAGGGGTGACGGGCACCGGTTCGCCGGTGTCCTCGTCCTCCAGGTTCCAGGAGATGAGGGCGTTGCCCATCTCCTTCAACTGGTCGCCGATGTTGGACAGGTCCACCTCGCCGATGCCCAACAGACTCAGGAACCCGCCAAGGTGCTGGCCGCGGAGTACGGCTTCGAACCCAGCGAAGTCGTGAGGCTCCTCGAACCGGACGTTGATCTTCTTCCGCTTGTGCTGGTAGCCCATGTCAGGCCCCCGTCCAGGTCGGGACCGTGCCGTCGGACAGGACGCCGGGCACCGCCCACGTCAGCTCGCCCGAGTCGGACCGGGTGAGCGGGTAGTCGGTGAACACGCACTCGTTCACCAGGGACTGGCCGGACACGGCGATCGTCACCGTCCGGGACACCGACGTGCTGGGCACGGTCTTGAAGACGGCGTGGCTCTTGCCGGCCGCGTCGTTGAACACGCCGTTCAACGTCACCGAGAAGTCCGCCAGCAGCAGGAGCCGCTCCATCGCGGACTTGTCGATGCCGGTGACGTCCTGCACCGCCCGGGGCGTCGCGAACTGGAGGTTGGTGATGTCGTTCCGGATGTCCTGCGGGGTGCCCGTCGCGTCGTCGACGGAGCAGGTGGTCCACCCGAGACCTGATTCCTTGGCCATGGCCCTATCCCTTCTGCTGCTGGTCGCTCAGGCGGAGCTGGTGCTCGCCGAAGTCCTCCACCCAGTCCGCCGGCCGCTGGTGCTGGCGGACGCGGCCGGTGGGGTTGCCGCGCCAGTCCCCGTCCCGGACGGCGAAGAGCTGGGGGCGGGTCTGGTGGTCGGTGAAGCACCGCTGCCGGGCCTCGAAGGTGAAGACGGTCAGGCCCGCGCCGGTGCGCTGCTCCCGGAACGTCCGCCCCGACTGGCCCCGGATGTACGCGGCCTGCTGCTGTCCGAGCAGGGTTGACTCGTCGATCGTCGACTGCCACCCCCGGGCGTACGCCACGCATCCGGCCTGCTCGCACGCCGCGCGGACGAGGGTGTCCGGGGGCTGGGCGATGCTGTACGTCTGGTAGGCGCCGGGAGCGAGGAGCCCGCGATCGACGCGGTTCAGTGGCTGCATCAGAAGGTCGTCCCTACCTCGTTGCGGTTCACGGAGACCGCGAACACGGCGTTGGTGAACGTGCCGGTGGTGACGGCCCGGAGGTACCGCTCCACCGTCTGGCCGCGCGCGGTCTCGATCCGCTGGCTGGTGACGCCGACTGCCGCGGTGAATGCGCCGCCGACGACGTCGGTCCAGGCGTCGGCGCCGCCGTTGTCGGAGGACTGCTGGAGCTTGACGGTGACGCTGGTCCCGGTGAGCGCGAACACGTGGAGGTAGGCCTGCAACCCGAACAGGGTCGAGCCGGTCCCGAAGTCGACACCCACCCCGTTGGTGGCGGTGGTGTCGGTGCGCTTCCCGGGGGTGAGACCGGTGCACCACTCCAGTCCGTAGCCGTTGCCCTGTGTGGCTCCGGCGAACGTGAACGCCCCGTCGTCGCCCCTGCTCGCGTCGTGGTTGAGCTGCTTGGCGATGCAGCAGGCGACCGGGCCGCCGAGCGTCGCGCCGCGGACGTACGTCATGAGGACGTCGGTGGTGGGGAGCGCGGCCAACTTGGCGTGTGCGCCGCCGGCCCCGGGGTTGAAGAAGGCGGTGTAGTCGATGCCGCCGTCGCGAAGTCCGCCGATGCGCTCCATGGCGTACTTGTTGATCGCGGTGACGTCGAGGGTGGCGGGGCCGCCGCCGACACGGCCAACCGCGCCGATGTCGCCGGAGGCGTCAAAACCGCCGATGTACAGGTGGTCGCCGAGACCGGGCTGCTTCATGCTGCTTCCTCCCAGAGGTCGTTGACGATGAGGGGCAGCACAATCGTCATGACGCGATACTCGCCACCCTCGACGAGGAGGTATCCGGCGACGGCCTCCAGCGGGACGCCGTGCGCGCCGAGGAGGTCGACCTGCCGCACGAGCCCGCCGAGGGTGAAGTCGCCGGCGTACGCAGCGAAGAGGCGATCGACGGCACGAAGCAGCGCGGGGTCGATCGCTTCGTCCGGTGCCGCGTTGATGTTGGAGTAGATGCGTACGTTGAAGACGAGGCGGGCGCTGCCGGAGGCCAGGCCGGACGAGCGGATGAAACCGATCCGATCGGCCCAGACAGCGCAGCTCAGCCCGTGGCCTGGCGCATTCTTCGGCTCGGCCTCGTTGACCGTCTCGAACAGGCCGAGGGACAGCGCGTGGGACACAACACGGTCGGTGCTGTCGGTGATGGGGTCGGTGGCGGGCGTGCTCATCGCAGGAGCCCCCTCGACTGGTACCGGGCAAGGAGTTCCATGCCGATCCGGTTGGCGTCACGGTCCACGAGGGGCTTCACCCGGCGGAACGTGCTGTACCCGCGGAACCTCGTCACCGGGTAGTTGCGGGAGCCGGTGCCCTCCAGCCAGTGCCCATAGATGACACCGCCGTCCGTGACGGCGTAGCCCCCACGGCTGCGCTCCACGGTGACCCGCGACTGGAAGTAGCCGGTCGGGTTCCGCAGTACCTGCCGCAGCCGCTGCTGGACGAGGTCCTCGCCGTGCAAGGCGACCGCGTACTGAAGGTCGTCGGAGTACTGGCCGGTGGCACGCTGGAACCGGCCGTCGCGGATGGGCCCGTTGCGGTTCATGTTCACGCGGACCTGGATAGCGGGCACCTCACACCCCCCTCAGTCGGGCCTTGCGGCCGAGCGCGTTGTACGTCTGCTCGCGCAGCGACTTGAGCGCTTCGAGGGTCGCTTCGCGGGAGGTGCTGCCCCCGGATGCCGTACGGAACCAACCGGCCTGCTCCTGGAGCAGGACGTTGATCGCCTCCGCCAGGGCCAGCTGATGCACAAGCGCCGGCGGGTCCCACCGGTGTACGGCGCTGCCGGACGGGTGGGCGGCCGCTGTGGTGCCGAGCGCGCCCCGGGTGACGGCCAGGGCCCTCGGGGCGTAGAGGGTGGCGCCGGTGGTGTGCGGGGCGAGCGTCGACCCGTCCCACGCACGGCGCACGACCAGGCTGGTCCCGGCGATGTCGACGATGAGGAGCTGCTCGCCGTCGAGGAGGACGGTCTCGTCGACGGCGAACTCGGTGCTGTCCTGGACGGGGATGAGGGTGGTCTTCGCCTGGCCGTCCACATCAGCGGCGAGGGTCTGTCCGGTGTCGACCTGCGTGCGGCCGATGACGAGGAGCCGCTCGTCGCCGATGCGGAGGACGCTACCGACGCCGGTATCCGCCGACGTGGGGGCGTCGACCGTGACTGTGGTGGCCGTGCTGTCGACGCTGATCGTGGACTCGCCGAGGAGCGTCTCGTCGTCCCGGAACCCGTACAGGCCGGTGATGGTGATGGTCCGCTGGTGGGTGTCGCCGCCGATCCACCCCGCCGTGGCGCTCGCGGTGTCGAGCTGGACCTGGTTGTACGGCGGGCCGTACGCGTTCGGCTCCAGGAACACGGACTCTGCCGGGACAACGTCGCCGCCGGTCATGACCTCAGTGACGGAGATCAGTTCGTTCTCGTCGAGCCACAGGCGCCACGGCCGGGCGCGCTGGGCGTTCGGCCAGTCCCACGAGCGGGTCGCAACTTCGGGGTAGAAGCGGCGACGGCAGAGCCCGTCTACGGCGCGGGACCCGGAGGCGAGGGCGCGGTCGATGGCGCGGGTGGCGCGGGCGGTTGCCTTGAGGTCGAGGGCGTTCTTGATGTCCTCGCGGGTGGCGTAGACGGGGATCTGCATGTCACCTCCTCCGGTGCGGGGTACGGCTGGTCAGGGCGTGCGGGGCGGCCAGTAAGCGGCCTCGCTGTCATGTGCCTGGGCCTGGTCCTCGGTGTCGAACAGCCGGACCGACGTGAACCACTTCGAGGAGGTGGGGGCGTCGAGGTTCGCCTTGAGGTTCACGAGCCAGCTGCCGTCCTGGTGCTGCTCCCACACGCGGGTGACCGTGGCCGGGGCCGAGTCACTGCCGTTGTTCGTGATGGGGTTGACGAGCACCAGGACGACGAGGCCGAGGCTCGGTGTCTGCGACATCAGGCGTCACCGGCGCCCGACGTAGGACCCGTCTGGTCGCCATCCGTCCCAGGGGCAGAAGAGCTGTCCGTCTGGCCCTTCCCTGAGCGGCTCCCCGTCTTGGGGGCAGGCTTCGGGCGGCCGACTGCGCTCTTCTTGGGCGAGGTCGACGCCTTCTCGGACGATGTCTCGGAGCTGCTCCCAGCTGATACGTCCTCACCCCGCTCCTGCTCGGGCGCGTCCGAGTTGGTCGCGCCGCCGTGCACGGTCACCTTCGCCATCTCCTCGCCTTCCTCTCGCCGGTCTGTGCTGCCGCACTGCGGGCACCGGGACGCACCGACCGCGTACGCGGCCGTGCACCCGGTGCAGATCCACAGCGCCATCAGGGGGTCTCCAGTGCAGCGATGCGGGCGGCGAGCTCGGCGAGGATCCCCTGCACCGTCGTCGCCGACCCCGGGCTGATCGCCGTCGCCGTCACCTGCGCCGCCGTAACGGCCGCCGGAACGGCCCCCTCGACGCCGTCCGCCGTGATCGAGGCCACCACAGCACCGGACGTGCTGTCGACGAACTCGACATCGCCTCCTGTGGTGGTGCGCCCACGGATCACGACGACATCGCCGGGAGGTTCTCCGGGGCCCGCTGCACATTCAGGTCGCGGGTCAGTGCGGTGACCGCACCGGCACCGGTCGACGCGAGCCGCACGTGGCTGAATCCATCGTCGAGCTGCGTGCCCTCCACTTCGACCACCATGGCGTTCTGCGTCGCGGCGGCCGCCGTGACGACCGTGCCCGCCGCGGCCTGGGTGCGCCGCGTCCAGGTGTCCGTGCCGTCACCGGTGCTGGTGTGGAACTCGGTGATGCACGCCAGGGCCTTCGCCCCGGTGCCGGCCGCGTCCTGCGCCTGGGTGAGGGTGTAGGTGTCGCCTGCGGCGGCGGCGAGGTAACAGACGAACGCCACCCCGTCCGCGTCGCTGAGGCTGACCCACTTGTTGTCGGCGAGGGCCAGCGCGTTGAACTGGCGGCCGAGAGCCTTCTGAGCCATGAGCTACTCCTGTCGTCTGTTACCTGTCGGGGCGACACTGCCGACCCGGGTGGTGGCCGGCGTCGGGGTGTGACTGCCGACGCCGGCCGAGGGGGATCAGGCTGCGAGCTCGACGAACGGGCTGAGCTTGTTCGCGGAGCCGTTGGCCGGGGTGATGGCCGACTGGAGCCACGGTCGGCCGTCGACGCGCTGGATGATGCGGAACGTCGTCTTGTCGCTGCCGAACTGGTAGTCGGTGGAGCTGTCGGCGGTCATGGTCTGGCGGTCGCCGATGAGGTAGTACGCCAGGTCGACGAAGGCGAGGTCGCCGCGGGCGCCGAGCTGTCCCGCCTTTTCGCTGATGATCAGCGGGCGGCCGAAGATGCTCATCGGCATGGCGGCTGACGCGTTGACGACGAACACCGAGTTGCCGCCGGTGCCGACGTCGAGGCTCATCTGGAGCAGCTGCGGCAGGGCGTCCGGGGAGCAGATCCACACGGCGTTGGACAGCGACGAGGGGAGCATCCGGGCGTACATGTTGACGATGTCGGGGTACTTGATCGTCGACGCGGTGCCGCGGGTGACCGCGACGGCCGCCTTGTTCTTCGCGCCGAGGAAGCCCAGCGGCTTCCCCACGCCGTTGCCGCTGATGAACGCCTGGTCCTCGGAGAACGCGAGGGCCTGCGGCCACAGGGTCTCGATGAGGGAGGCGAAGCTGACGATGGAGTCCTGGAGCAGCTCGTTCGGGACGGCGGAGAGGCCGGTCAGCTTCTTCGCGTCGAGCTCGACGCGGCCGAACTTGGGGTTCGAGTCCTGGAGCATCGCCCCTTCCTCGCCCCAGTAGGCGATCATGCCGCCGAACACCGAGCCTTGGTTCGTCGTGGAGTCGATGATCGGCATCGGGACGCGGGCCGAGTCCATCGGGACAACGGTCGCCAGCGGGCGAACGATGCTCTGCTCCAGCGCGATCTGCATCAGCTGCGCGCGGAGCGTCTCCGGGACGAGAAACCCGCCGTCGGCCGGAGACACCGACGACGCGGCGTTGCGGAGAAGGGCGACCTTCTCGGCGGCCTCGGCTGTGGTGTTCTTGTGCCAGATGCTGGAGACGTACTCCAGGTTGTTCCGGAAGTGCTTGTCCACTGAGGCACCGGCGGCGGCCGGGTTGTAGGCGGTGCCCTGCCGGTGCGAGGTCAGCATGTTGCCGCGGCCCTGCTTGGCCTGCGGGTCCAGGTCGGGCCGCTTGATCGCGTCTGTCCCCATGCCGTTGTCCTTCAGCATCTGCGCGAAGACCTTCTGGGTCTCCTCGGCCACGAGCCTGTTCAGCTCGGTGCCGTCGCCCTGCTGCGCCTGCCCGTACGAGGTGATGAACTCGGTCAGCGTCTCCTTCGACGCCATCACCTCCGCGAGCTTCGCCGGGTCGGCGAGCATCTCGGCGAGCTCGTTGCTGGTGCGCGGGATCGTAGGTGTGGTCACAGCAGTGCCTCCTTCAGGCGGGTGAACTCGTCCGCGATGGGCGGCGGAGTCAGCAGGTGGGCCACGGTCGCGGCCCACGCGGGTTCGTCAGCCGCTGCGGCGGGCGCCACTGCGGGGTCGGGCTGGTCGTCGGCCGGGACCGTGGTGGGCTCCGGTTCGGTGGTGTGGTTCTCGACGGCCGGAGTCTCCGGCTCGGCGGGGGCGGTCGCTGCGTGGAGCACGGCGACCATCTCGGGGGTGAGGACGGACCCGGCGGTGAATGTCAGCGTCTCGGGGCCCGGCTCGCCCTGGAGTTCCGCCCGGGCGGGCGGAGGGCCGGGGACTGGACGCACCGGCGGGACGTCGGCGTCAGTCGTGTCGGTCACGGGCGCGGGCGCTTCGTCGCGGCCGGCGTACCGGAACACCGACAGGTCCCACGTGTTCGTGAGCGCGGGCTCAGGCTCGTCGGCTGCCTTGCGGGACGGCAGTACCTCGTCGGCGAGGCCAGCGGCCACGGCTTCGGCGGCGAGGTACCAGGACTCGGCGCGCATCCGCTCCCGCCACTCCTCGCGAGTGCCGCCTGCGCGCTCGGCGTAGGCGTCGGCAATGTTGTCGGACTGGGTGTCGAGCAGCGCGGCCATCTCGGTCATGTCCGATGCGTTGCCGAAGCACATGCCGGACGCGTCGTGGATCATCAGCTGCGACTGCGGGGTCATCACGATGCGGTCCCCGGCCATCGCGATGACGGACGCGGCCGACGCGGCGATGCCATCGACCTGGACGGTGACCGTCGCGGGGTGCAGGCGGATCGCGTTGGCGATGGCGATGCCGTCGAACACGGACCCGCCGGGGGAGTTGATGCGAACGCGTAGGTTCGGGGCGGTGACCGCCCGGAGTTCGTCGACGATCTCGCCGGGGGTGTTGCCATACCAGCCGCCGATCTCGTCGTAGATGAGGAGCTCAGCCTCGTCCGCGTCGGCGGCGTTGCGGATCTCGTACCAGGCGCGCGGGGCCTGGACCCGGGCGCGGGCGGTCAGGTGGGCGGGCCGGGTGACGGCCTCGATCAGGGGCATCAGGATTCGTCTCCCTTGGGTGCGCGCCGCTTGACGACCTTGCAGCGGCAGTCGTTGCCGTACTCCGCACCAACGCAGTGCACGTAACCCGCGCCGCCGGGGTAGTCCTTGTAGGCCTGCTCACGGTTCCGGTACGTCTGGCCGTCGTTCTCCGCGCACGGGGCGCAGGTGTTGTCGTCGTCCTCGGCGACCACGACCCACCGCATCGCCGCCTCCACACCAGGAGCGCCAGCACTCAGCAGCCGATCGGCTGCCGCACGGAAAGACGTGTCCGGGGCGGGGGCTACCACCGCGCGCATGGCGGGCAGGCCCACGACAGACAGCACGTCGTCGGGCTCCCACCCGGCGTCGCGCAGCGTGGCAGCAGCGGCCGACCGTGCGGTGAGTTGCGCCGCCTCGGTCTCCGGGTCGGCCGGCACCGGGTTCTCGTAGTCCCACTCCAGGCCCTGCGCGGTCGCGCCGAACATCGGGAGCAAGTCGTGGTTGAGGGCGCCCTTGATGCGCTCCAGGCGCGGGATGGTGAGCTGTTCCGCGAACCAGGCCTTGCTGGCTTCGGCGGTGGCCCTGTTGACGTCGGTGACCTCGCCGAGGGCGAACGCGGGGATGCCGTACGCCTCGCGGATCACGGTCCGGGACACGCCCCGGAGTTCGGCGAACTGCATGTCCCGCTGGCTGAGCTTCCGGTCGATCCACTTGCCGTGCTCCAGGATCGCGACCCGGTGGGCGTTGGCGACACCGCGGTGCTGCTCGTTCCACCGGTCGCGCAGCTGGTCGAAGTCCGGGTCGGACAGAGCGGTCGGGACCTCGATGATCCCGCCGGGCTCCGCCGAGTTGAGGAAGAAGTTCCTGTTCCACTCGGCCGAGTAGCGGGTGGCGTCAAGGTCGGCGAGCACGGCCTGCACGGGGCCCATCCCGCGGTACGGGTCCAACGGGTTCGGCATCCGCAGCTGGACAACCTCGTCGAGGCCGAGGCGGATCTGCTCCCCGTCGGGCGACGTGTAGATGTACCCGGCGAGGAACGCCGTCTGCGACGGCACCGGCGTCATGCGGTCCGGGCGGACCGGCCACAGCTCCAGCGGGATCGTGGACCCCGGGTGCCGGGCGATGACCCACCAGCCTTCGCCGACGAGGTCGACGTGCTGCTGGAAAGTCTCGACGAACTCCTGCCGCGGCATGAACGGGTTGGGCTTGTTCCACAGGTCGAGGGCGGCGTGCGAGGTGACCTCGACCCGGTCTTCCTTCAGGCCGGACTTCGCCTTCCGCCACAGCTTCCAGTCGACCTGCGCAGTCGCGTTCGACGTGCGGTTGACGATCGAGAAGAGGGTGCCGACCGAACCCATGGCGCGCATCTGCGCTTCCATGCCGGCCGGGCGCATGAAGGGGAGGGCGCGCTGAGCGCCGCGGCTGACGAACGGGATGGGGGTCTCGACGGTGCGCTGTGCGAGGGCGGTGAGGGAGCCGATGAGTGTCTTGCCCATGGCCCCCTCCTCGCTGCCCGTCAGTCGCTGTCGACCCACCACTGGAGGACGACGGTGAGGACGCCTCCGGTAATCAACCCCACGCCCATGCCGAAAATACTCCAGCTACCAGCCGAGATTAGCGTGAATCCTCCGGTCAGCATGGCGGTCGGCCGCAACTTCTTCAGCGTGGGCAGGGTCTTGGGCATCACAGCCACCTCACTCGGGGGCGGCCCGCGGAGTAGTACGCGAGCAGCAGGGCGTCGGCGTTGTCCGGGCTGCGCCCGAGCCGCTTACGGATCTCGTCCTTCTTCTCCACCCGGATCCGCCCCTTGGGGTCGGTGTCCCACCGGGGTTCGAGGAGCTGCGCCACGGTGGTGTCGGCGTTGTCCATCATCGCGAGGTCCCAGCCGCCAGCTTCGGAGTGGCCGCGGCCGAGGGACCACCAGATCTCGGCGCGGAGGTTGATGAACTTGTCGGGCTCGCTGGCACCCGCGCCGACGTTCACGCCGATGATGTGCGCCGAGTGCTCGCCGCGGGTGGCGGCGTTGCGGAGTTCGCCGATCACCCCGAAGCCGATGCCGATGCTGTCGACCTTCACCGCCGTGGCGCCGGTCTCCTTGATCGCGCGGAGGATCAGCGGGGCGATCACCTCCGGCCGGTCCGTGTGCGCGGACCACTCCCGCCCGGCCCGCCGTCCGCGCCGCTCCCGGATCACTGTCTCGTCCCCGCCGCCGCCGACGTCGACACCGAGCTCGACGGGCTCCAGCTCCTCCGGGCGCGGCCGCTTGTCCGTCGCGGCCCGGCACGCGGCAATGTCGGACTGGCGGATCACCTGGTTCGCCGCGTCCGTACTGAACTCGCCGAGGACCTTGGCCCGGTAGATCGGGTTGTCGACACCCCAGTCGGTGGCCTTCTCCTCCACCCACTCCCGGGACACGAGGGCCGCGGCCATGTCGGCGGGGATTTCCTCGCCGGTCAGGTTCGGGGAGTCGAACGCGCTGATCGACATCTGGTGCCAACCGCTCCCGGGCGTACAGACCTTCCGGAAGTGGGAGGCCGGGTTGTCGGGGTTGCCGATCGCGAGGATCCGGCAGTCCGGCCCGGTCGCCAGCGCGTCGGCCGCGGTCCACAGCTGCTCAGGGATCCCGCACGCCTCGTCGAGGATCACGAGGACGTACCGGGCGTGGATGCCCTGGAACCCGTCCTCGTCGGTGTCCGCCGGCTTCCGTCCGTACCCGACCAGCTCGTCGTCGATCAGCCACTCGGTCTGGTTCACGCGGCCGGCGAGCTTGCCGGTGCGGTGGTGCTTGCGGATGTACCGCCAGAGGATCGCCCGCACTTGGGAGAAGGTCGGGGCCGTGCTGACGACGAAGGCTTCGCCGGGCGGGTGGGTGTCGAGCCACCAGCACGCCACGAGGGCGGCGGTCCAGCTCTTGCCGACGCCGTGGCCGGACCGTACGGCGGTGCGCCGATGGTCGCGGACGGCGCACAGGATCTCGCGTTGCTTCGACCACACGGTCTGTCGGAGGCGCTCCTGCACCCACCGCACTGGCGTGGCCCCGTACCGCGCCGTCCGGCGGGTGAGGGCCCGCTTGTCGATGTGGGTTTTCAGCTGGTCGCGGACGACCTTCAACTGTCGGGTGTCTCCGGCGCGGACCAGCTGATCGATCTGGTGGCGCAGGTGCTCCAGGTCAGCTGTCGGTGCCGTCATCGCCCGCCACGCTGTCGTCGTCCGTCACCCGGTCGAACAGGGCGGAGATCTCCGCGCCGAGCTGCTGCGCATCCACGCTCACCCTGCTCGGGGCGTCCGCGCCGAACAGCTTCCGGTACGACTCGCGGATCGTGCGCAGCTCCCGGATCGCGGCCAACTTGGGCCCGTCGTCGAGGAGCGGGTTCCCGTCGTCGTCCTTCACGATCTTGCCGTGGGACACCATGATGTGGTCCCGCTCCAGCACCTCCAGCGCGGACACGTACAGGTCGTCGAGCTGCGCCGCCTCCGACCGGATCAGCCGGGTGACCGGCTCCCGGGCGACGTCGGCCTTCGCCCGCTGCACCCCTCGCCACGCCTCGCCCTTGTCGCTGTACCCCAGCTCCTCGGCGATCTGCTGGTAGCTCTTGCGCTGCGAGCGGAGGTCGGCGGCGGTGGCGTCCCGGCGTACGGACTCGATGCTGCGGGTGTACCGGCCCTTCCCGTCGCGGAGCCGGTCGTCCTCGTCGGGCTGCTGATCGTGTGCCATTGGCGGCCTCCCTCCGAACTCAGGGTAGCCAATGGCCCACCCCAACACGTGCGCTCAGGCGCAGGTGAGTGGGCCACTCTGGCGGCACGGTCACTGCTCGGTGGCGTCCTCGATCTGCTGCTCCAGGTCGGCGATGCCCTCGCGGTTGGACTGGTTGATGCCGTCCATGTACGCGTTGAGGTACTCGCTGTCGGAGAGGTCGGTGCACTCGGCGGGGACCGGGTCGGAGGGGACGGATCCGTCGGGGCCGGCGGGGAGTTCGGCGACGGCGTCGACGCACGCCTTGACCGTGGTGGCCTTGTCGACCTTCGGTGCGGCCGAGGTGGTGGCGGCCGGCTCCGGGGTGCTGGTCTCGGCCGAGCAGGCGGTGAGGGCGGCGGCCAGGAGTATGGAGGCGGCGGCGGTGCGGGTGCGCATGGTGTGTCCCCTTGGTGTGTGGTTGGTGGACATCATGCGGGATGGGGCAGCAGCAGGCCCCGCCGTTGTGGAAACCGGCGGGGCCTGTTCAGAAGCATCCCGCGTGCTCGGGGATGATGCCGCGAGTGTAGGGGTGGGGTGCGGAGTGTGGGCGCGGTCGGCCGCAACTCCGGTGGGCGCCAGGCGCTCGCAGTCACAGGGCGTCCCACGGCACGTCCTGCTGCCACACCCACCGGCCGGCGGCGTCCGGGGCGTAGACGGACCGGCCGCCGGGGTACGTACAGCCGTCGCTGATGATCGCCGTCCACGGGTCCTCGTCGTCAATCTCGACAGGAGCGGTGAAGCCGTCGAGCGGCCCGCCGAAGAGCGTTACCGTCACGAGCTGCGGTGGCGGGCTGCCGTCTGCGGTTTCGCTCACCGCCGTCACGGAGACATCGGCCACCTGCTGGTCGGTCAGCTCGATGCCCGCGTCCTTGCGCAGCCACGCCTGGTACCGCTCGCGGCAGCTGTTGAGGTACTCCGAACGCCACTGCTCGCTGCTGCTGTCCCATACGGATCGCTTCAGGCTCATCGTCGCTGTGCGCTCGCGGCCGTCGATGACGGTGGTGCAGCGGAACTGGATCACGGGGTTGTCGTCCACGAGGTCATCCTCTCGTGGCGAAGCCCCCGCCGGATCGGTCGGCGGGGGCGTCTGGCCGGGCGTTACCCGGCGTGCGGGGTCAGGCTACTGCGGGGACGCGCTACGGAGTGGTGGGCAGGTTCACCAACTCGACTCGGTCGCGGAACTCCTGCACCGGGTCCTGGTGTACCCAGCCCGAGATCTGGGCCACCTCCAGGTGCGTACCGTGCTGCCGCTCGGCGGATGCCAGCCAGACGCGCAGGGCGGGCTTGCTGCACCCGGGCGGCGGGGTCAGGCCCTCCAACGCGGGGTGCTGGGCGATCAGCGCGGGTGCGCACTCGTCGGCGGCCCGAGGGAGCTGCCACATCTCCAGTTCGTCGCCGGTCATCCAGTTCAGCAGATCGGTCAGACCGTCCATCTGCCGAGCGGACAGGAGGTTCGGCGTGGTGACGCTGAGGATGTCGGCGAGCGGCACAGAGCGGGTCTCGGTCATGGGGCTCATCATCCCTTCTTCGGCTTGCTGTTGCTGGCCTTCTCGGCGGCCCGCTTCTGCTGCGACGCCTGGTTCCGGGAGGCGAGGTCGCGGATGCTGATGGACTTCTCCAGTGCCATGATCGTGGTCCTGTCTCGTGAGTGGGATGGGGCCCGGGGCGGCCGGTCGCCTGGCAGTGAGCCGGCCGCCCCGAAGTTGATGTAGTTCAGCGCTGCTCGGCAGCCGACTCCTCCTCGGCCCAGCGCGCCTCGTCCTGCGCGTCAAGCAGCGCCTCGGCGGCCTGCTCGTACTCACGCATCTCCTCGCCGGACATCACGTCGGCGTTGGTCATCTCGTCGTAGTCGCTCATGGGGGCTCCCTCGCTCGGGCCGGACTGTCCGGCTCCCCTCACCGCCCGTACGAGTCGGGCGGATCGGGCAGCCGTCAGCGGCTGGTGTGGTGCACGTGGTGGCGGACGGGATGGGTGGGGTCGTCGGTGATCCGGAAGGGGTACGGGGAGGCGTTGCCCGCGTTGTTGTTGTTGCTCTGACCTGGGGCAACAACGCCAACAACAGGGTCACCAAGAGGGGTTGGGGGGAGGGGTGGGAAGTCCTCCTTGTGGACCC